>JANMMJ010000037.1:0-24531 GCA_031373255.1 Hyphomicrobiales bacterium | reverse complement strand
AATACCCCGAGCACGCACCAGAAGGCCGCGCCTGCGGCGATTGCGTTAGCAGCGAAGGAAGCTGACAAACCTGCCGGGACGGAGGTCTCATAGCTGAGCGGCTGTGGCGCGCCAATCAGATGCGGCAGCGCAATCAGAACGACTGCTCCGGCAATGGGCCACAACTGTCGCTGGGTCGCGATCAGGTAAATACCCGCTGCGCTGGCAGCAATGCAGCCTACCCACCACAATTGCCGCATCTCCAGATCGCCTGCGGGCATCCCTGGAAGCTCGGGTGGCAGTCCGGCTGCTGGTGCCAGCGTCGCGGCCAGAAAGCCGCACAGCCCCCAGATCAGCCCGTTGGCGGGCGTAATCGGAATACCCACGAGCAATGAAATGCCCGCCAGGATCGCCGCAAACGCCGCTCCGGCAACAACCGAGGCTAACGTCGTGTAAAGCGTGCGCTCGATGCCATCGCTTGGCGCCCACTCGTTGTCCTCGTGGGAATGCGCTGATTCTGTCGATTCCGCAGTTTGCGCCACGGCAGCATCATCGTGACTATGCTGCTCGGCTGCGACTTCGTAGACTTCTGCTGCAAGGATAATGGGGGTCAGCCGCGCTTGCTGGATGACGCCCATGAACAGCCCAGCCGCGATCCCTGCAAGGAGCGCGGCGAGCAGGACTCGCCCTATCATGTTCTGTAGCTGCGTTCAGTGACAGGGAAAGCCGATGGCGTGCCGCGTGTCGTGGGCGGCATTGTGCATCCGGGAATCATGGGCAAGACCCACCCCGTAAAGCAACATGCTGCCGACGAAAAAAGCGGCCAGACCGGCCGTCAAACGCTGCGAAACGCTCAATGAAATTGTAGACTGATGTGCGGTCATGAACACCCTCCGTGAGACCAATTAAATGCGGGCTTGCGCCCGGTGTCCTGTGTGGCAGGTCTCCTGACTTCGCGGGTCGGTGATGGTACGCTGCCTTCCCGGTTTCCCAGTGGCTTGGTTGCGTACAATCTCGCCGCTTACAGTTGCGGGGGCAGTCACGGATTCAGCCCCGATTGGGTCATCCACACCGTGTTCCCTGTTAGGCCTCTTGCCGACTGGCTTCGAAGCACCACACAAACAACAATTGACACGGGTAGGTGACATGGTCAAACATTAATCCGCTGGGCCACGGCCCAGTTGTTATTTACCTATTAAACTGAATGAATATTCAGTCAATTTATGGGAGTGCCGACCATGAATAGCTTTTCAAAGACCTTTTCGCACCTTTCCAACGAGAATCGCGGTGGTCTGCCACCATGGACCTATTTCTCGCCGGAACTGCTGGAAGTCGAGAAATCTGAGCTTTTCCGCAAGACCTGGCAATGTGTCGGTCATGTCAGCGACATGCCGAATGCCGGCGACTACCTCACACTTGATATCGTGGGCGAGCGCGCCATCATCGTGCGTGGCAAGGATGGCATTGTTCGGGCTTTCCATAATGTCTGCAGGCATCGCGGTTCCCGCGTCGTGACCGACCAGAGGGGAAGCTGTAAGTCGGCCATCGTCTGCCCGTTTCACGGCTGGTCCTACAATCTCGATGGCACGCTGAGGGCGGTGCCGCTGGCCAAGACCTTCCCGCAGCTTGACCCGCAGCAGCACGGACTGCCGCCGCTCGAATTCGAGATCTGGAATGGCCTTGTTTTTGTGCGTTTCATAAAGGGGCCGCAACCGTCGGTAAAAACCCTCATGGCCAACTTCAGTGACGAAATTGCGCACTATAGGCTGGGCGAAGTCCAGCCACTGCGGCCAATTTGCACGGATACACTTGACGCCAATTGGAAATCGGTTCGTGACGTGGACAACGAGGGGTATCACGTTCCCAAGGCGCATCCGGCACTCCAGGATCTTTACGGCGGGCAATATATTGACCAGCGGCTGGGCTTTGGCGTCTCCCGCTCCGAAGGCATTATGAACGATGCTGTAGGGAAGCTGTGGAGCGTCCGTAACTACAAGAAAATGCTCCCGAAAATTGAGCATCTTCCAGCCAGCAACCAGCGTTCATGGGTATACTATGGGTTGTACCCGAACCTTGTGATCATGCTGTATCCCGATTCAATCGGATTTTATCAGGAATTTCCGCTTGCTGTGAACAAGACGATGCAGCGGTTTGCCTACTATGCCTTGCCTGATGACAGCCGCGAAATGAAGCTGACGCGCTATCTCTCGAGCCGCATCGATCGCGATACCGGCCGCGAGGATGCGAAGCTCATTGTCTGGTCATGCGAAGCGATGAAATCGTCTGGATTCAAAGACATAATTCTATCTGACAGCGAATTTGGCGTGCGCGAGTATCATGATTTTCTGCGCGCCGTCGTGCCTGTCGTCGAACTGCGCGAAGAACCGGCGCAAGGAAATCTGGCCTCTCTCAATCATTCGATGAGCACCGGAATGCCTGCGGTAAATTGGAGCTGACGCGTTAAGTCCCTCGACATAATACCGGCTTAGTTTCGTCCGACATCTGATATCAGCACTACAACCACAGTTGTATTGATGGTACTTGCTTGCCATATTGAGATTCGCTTTTCCGGACGATACGTTAGGGTTTGAGATGCAGCAGCCGAGACAAAAAACGCAGAACATTCCCGAGGTATCGCAGGCTTTCAGGGCATGTCGCGGCCCGTTGATTTCGACTGCAGCTTTTAGTTGTGTCGTCAACATCCTCATGCTGACCGGCCCGCTGTTCATGTTGCAGATTTACGACCGCGTCCTGACATCCAACAGTGTCCCTACGCTTCTGGCGCTCGTGGTCATCGTCACCGCGATGTATGCCTATTACGGCTTCCTGGAGTTCGTACGGGCGCGCATGATGGTGCGCATCGGCCGCCGGATCGAAGAGCGCCTGCGCGAACGCGTTTTCGACGCGGTAACCGCCCACGCGCTCCGAAAGACGCCCGGGATCGGAACCCAGCCGATCAATGATCTTGGCACGATCCGTCAGTTCATTTCCGGGCAGGGACCTTTTGCGTTTCTCGACATGCCTTGGGTGCCGCTCTATCTGGCGGTGATCTTTGGGATGCACTGGATTCTGGGTGTCGCCTCACTTGGGGCCGCCGCGCTGATTTTCACCGTTGCGGTGATGACAGAGATCTTTACCCGCAAGCCCATCCAGGAGGCCACCAAGGCTCAGGTCAAGGCTTCCCTGATTAGTGATGAAAGCCGCCGCAATACCGAAGCCCTCCATGCCCTGGGGATGCTCGGTACGGTGCGGGCGCGCTGGAAGGAAATGCAGCAAAAGGCCCTCGACGAGCATACCATTGGCAGCGACGTTGGCGGCATGCTCAGTGCCTTTTCGCGCGTGCTCCGCCTCATGATCCAGTCGGGAATTCTGGCACTTGGCGCCTATCTCGCGATCTATCGTGAAATTTCGCCCGGTATGATGATTGCAGCTTCAATCATTATGTCGCGGGCACTGGCTCCGGTTGAGCAGGCGGTGGCGAATTGGCAGCAGTTTCTTTCTGCCCGCAAGGCGCTCGAGCGTCTGAACACCATACTTGAATCGGTACCGGCTGAAATCCAGCGCATGCAATTGCCGAAACCCACCGGCCGCATGGACGTTGAAAACCTGATCGTGCAAATGCCGGGTGCCGAAAAGCCTGTTCTTCAGGGTCTGTCGTTCACGGTTGAGCCTGGGCAGGGGATTGGTGTCATCGGTCCAACAGGCGCCGGCAAATCCACGCTTGCCCGTGCACTGGTTGGCGTAATGCCGATATTGCGCGGTTACGTGCGCCTCGATGGCGCCACGTTGGACCAGCGCGATCCGGACGAACTGGGCAAGATGATTGGTTACCTTCCACAGGAAGTGCAGTTGTTCGATGGCACTGTCGCCCAGAATATTGCCCGGTTTCAGCCAGATGCCAGTCCCGAAAAGATCGTGGAAGCCGCCAAGCTGGCGAATGTCCACGAGTTGATCCAGAGATTGCCTGATGGCTACAACACCCAGCTTCTGGAAAGCGGCGGCCGCTTGTCTGCAGGCCAGCGCCAGCGTGTTGCCTTGGCCCGAGCACTCTTCGGAGATCCGGTCTTGCTCGTCCTTGACGAACCAAACTCCAATCTCGACGCGGAGGGCGAAGCGGCCCTAGATCGCGCCATTCGGTACTCGATGGAACGCAATGCCTCGGTGATCGTCATTGCGCATAGGCCTAGCGCGCTCGCGGCCGTTAATCAGATCATGGTGCTGAGTGAGGGCAAAGTTGCTGCTTTGGGGCCACGCGACGAAATCATGCGCAAGGTTCTTATGCGGACTGCCGGGGGCACGGGAGCGCAACCGCAGCAGCCACAAATCCAGCAGATTACCCAAGCACAGCGGAGCTAGAACATGGCAACCGATACCGACACATCTTTACGGCGTTTCCAGATCGTCGGATTCCTGTCGATTTTCGCCATTTTCGGCGTCTTCGGTGTTTGGTCGGCGATGGCAAACATTCAGGGCGCAGTTATTGCACCATCGGTGATGACTGCCGAAAGTTTCAACAAGAAGATACAGCATAAGGAAGGTGGCATCGTCCGCCTGATAAATGTGAAGGATGGTGATTTTGTCACCGAAGGCCAGGAGCTTGTCGTACTCGATGATACCGAGACAAAATCCGAGCTGGCAATTGTATCTGCCCTCTTGACCGAACTCTCCACGAAGCGCGCCCGCATTGAGGCCCAACGTGATGGCCTTAATGATATTGTCTTTCCAGCGGATATTCTGGCGCGTCAGGACGATCCGATCGTCGCCAAGATCATGCAGGGCCAGATAACGCTATTCAATGCGCGCCAGGCGGCAATCTCTGGCAAGAAACAGCAGCTTCAGCAGCAGATCGGCCAGTTAAAGGAGGAAATCGCCGGACTTGCCGCCCAGCAGGACGCAACGGAACAGCAGATCAAACTCATCGGCAAGGAGCTGGTCGGGTTGAAGAAGCTTGAAAAGCAGGGGCTCGTTCAAATCAGCCGGGTCCTCTCGATGGAGCGGGAAAAGGCGCGCCTCGACGGGCAGCGTGGTGACTTGGTTGCCAATCGGGCCCGCGCCGAAGGCAAGATCGGCGAGGTCAATGTGGCCATAATTCAGCTTGAGGAAGAAGATCGCGCCCAGTATCTGACCGAACTTCGTGACGTTGAATCGCGGCTGGCGGAATTGACAGAGCGCGAGGTGGCCGCTAGTTCGCGTCTGGGGAGAACCATCATCCGTGCCCCTCAGGATGGCACCGTCTACCAGACCACCGTCCACACGATTGGCGGAGTTATCGCGCCGGGCGAGCCGCTCATGCTCATCCTGCCCAAAGGCGATGAACTGGTGCTGCAGGCCCAGGTTTCCCCCTCTGACATCGATCAGGTGCGACAAGGGCAAGCCGCTCTGGTCCGGTTTCCTTCGCTAAAGGACAGGTTTACTCCGGAATTGAAAGCAGTCGTTGACAACGTAGCTGCCGACACCACCCAAGCCGACAAAAACACCCCGCCATATTACGCAGTGCGTCTCAAGCTCAGGCAGCAGGACTTGAAGGAGCTGGGGCTCCACAAATTGAAGCCGGGCATGCCGGCCGAGGCGTTCATCCAGACGGATGAGCGCACGCCGCTTTCCTACCTGCTCAAGCCATTGGCCGACCAACTCGCCCACACGTTCCGGGAAAAGTAAGAGAAATTCTTGCCGAGCCCCGCGTGACCGTGTCACAGTCCGCCATCACAGGATGGAGGATGGTATGAAACTCAATAGGGCTCTCGTAGCGGTATTTTCTCTTGGCGTTGCCCTCCTTGTCTCCACTGGCGGCGCAATGGCCGAGAAGCTCGTCATCTCGAACTGGGATGGCTACATGCCCAAGGACCTGCCCGAGAAGTTCAAGGCGGCCACAGGCATAGATCTCGAGGTCGCCGTTCATGCCACCAACGAAGAAATCATGGGCAAGGTCACTGCCTCAGGCGGCGAGGGCTACGATGTCCTGTTCGTCTCCTCGCCCTTCGCCGAGGCATTGAACAAGCTGGGCATGCTGTCGCCGATCGATCACGCCAAAGTGCCCAATCTCGCCAATCTCTATACCGAAGCGACACAGCTCAAGCACGATCCCGGAAATGCGTTCTCTGTGCCATACTCATGGGGGACCACGGGAATCTGCTACCGGTCCGATCTGGTCAAGACGGCGCCCGAAAGCTGGAACGATCTGCTGTCGCCGGCCGACGACGTGAAGGGCAAGACGACAATGTTGTCGACCGATCGCTGGCTCATGGCCGCGGCGTTTCTCGCCAATGGAGTCTCGGTCAACACAACCGATCAGGCAGCCCTCGATGCCGCCCGCGATAAACTCGTTGCTGCGAAGAAGTCGATGCTCGCATACGACGATACGACGTTTTATTCGAAGCTTGTTTCCGGCGAAGCCTCACTGGTGCACGCGTGGGATGGCTGGTGCAACTACGGCATCGCAGAGAATGACAAGATAAAATACGTCGTACCAAAGGAAGGATCGGACCTTTGGGTGGACACCATGGTCATCACCAAGGCCGCCAAGAATGCCGATGCTGCGCACAAGTTCATCGATTTTATTCTGAATGCTGACAACGGCAAATGGGTGGTCGAAAACATCATGTACAAGACACCCAACAAGGCGGGAATGGACGCGATCGACAAGTCCATGCTGGAAAAATATCCCAACATGGCGATTACGCCTGCTGATCTTCTCAAGTATGAGCAGCTGCTTGATCTGGGCGACGGCATGAAGGCCTTTTCCAAGACCGTCACCGAGGTTTTGGCCGCCAAGTGAGCGTGCTGATGCGATAGGTACTCACCCACGTGCCTGTCGCTCCATTTGGCTATGACTAATCGCCTGTCGACATGGCTGTTGATGGCTCCCGGCCTCTTGTGGCTGGGGCTTTTCCTCGTCTTGCCTTGCGCCCTGGTTCTGGTCGTGGCGTTTTATGAACGCGGAATCTATGGCGGAGTTGATTGGAGCACGACCACTTCCATCAATTTTCAGCGCGCCATTGAACCGCTTTATATTTCCATATTTCTGGACAGTGCCCGGATTGCGGCCATTGCCACGGTTCTGGCCCTGTTGATCGGCTACCCCGCTGCCTATGCCATCGCGAAGGCACCTGAAAAAAGGCAGACGGCGCTGCTGTTTTTCGCCGTGCTGCCGTTCTGGACAAATTACCTCATTCGCACCTACGCCTGGATTGTCCTGTTGAATCCTGCCGGCCTGATCAACAGCGCGTTGATGGGAGTTGGGTTGACCAGCGAGCCGTTGCCGTTGCTCTACAACGAGTTCGCGGTAATTCTCGGACTCGTCTATGCTTACTCACCGTTTGTCATACTAGCCGTGTTCTCTTCGTTGCAGCGGCTCGATCCTTCTTACGCCGAAGCTTCGCGGGATTTGGGGGCTGGGCGGGCAATGACCTTTCTGCGCATCATATTGCCATTGACGCTTCCGGGCGTCGTTGCCGGAGCTGTTTTCGTCTTCGTGCTGTCCATTGGAAATTTCATCACGCCGGATCTCCTGGGCGGCGGAAAGTTCCAGATGATCGGCAACCTGATCTATGACCAGTTCCTGACGGCCCGCGACTGGCCCTTTGGTTCCGCTCTGTCGGGAGCTTTGATCGCCATCATGATGCTCATGCTCACGGGTCAGGCGCTGGCCTCGAACTGGGCGAGGCGTGTTCATGACTAGGGCATTGAACGTCCATTTGGGCGCAGTTTACGCATTCCTCTACCTGCCGATTGCTGTCCTGATGATCCTTTCTCTCAACCGATCCGGCCTGCCCACGGCCTGGGGTGGCATGACGCTGGACTGGTACGCCAGGCTTGCGGGCAACGCCACGATACTGGGCGCCGCCATGAACTCCCTGATCGTGGGCCTTCTTTCCGCGATAGTTGCAACTGCCATTGGCACGTTGCTGGCGTTGGGCGTCGAGCGCACCCGTCCGTCGAGCCTCCGCGATGCTCTCCTGTTCGCCCCGATGATCATTCCGGATATCGTGCTGGCGATAGCCCTTCTTTCGTTCTTCACTATCCTCAAATTCACGCTGGGGCTGCATTCCATCATTGTCGCACACATCGTCTTCAACATTGCCTTTGCCTGTGCTGTCATTCGTGCCCGGCTGGCGAGTTTTGACTGGTCACTGATCGAAGTATCGCGCGACCTGGGTGCCACACCCTGGACGACCTTCTGGCGCGTCACTTTTCCCCTGTTGCTCCCATCGATCATCGCCGCGGGCCTGTTGACATTTACCCTGTCGATTGATGAATTCATCATCGCCTATTTCACGGCAGGTGCAGGCCAGTCTTCGACCACGTTGCCAATGTTGATTTATTCGATGATCAGGTTCGGTGTTACGCCTGAAATCAACGCCATGGCGACCGTTGTAATGGCCGTGAGCTTTTTTCTGGTGCTGGTGGCCCAGAGGCTCAACCGTAACCCGGTAGCCGGGAAATGATATTTGATCGCGAGGGGAGAAAACGATGGCGAAATCAGCTGTGAGAAAAAAACCGGGAACCATTGCCAAGCCGAAGCGCAAAGCAAAGGCCGGAAAGACCATTGCGTTGTTTCCCGAAGCAGCCTTCGGTCCGGCGCTCAATTCGGTAGGAATAGGACAAGCGCTGGAGAAACTTGGCCACAAGGTCGTGTTTCTGTCCGATCCGGGCTTTCTCGATGTCTACAAGGGCTATGGCTTCGAGGCTCACCCGGTGAATCTCTCGGAACCTTTGCCGCCCGAGGAGATGGCCAAATTCTGGGTCGACTTCATCAACGGCCACATCCCCAATTTCCGCAAGACGCCCTACGAACAGATCGACAATTACGTCCATGACTGCTGGGCCATGATTGTCGAAACCGCGAAATGGGCCGAGAAGGACTTGCCAGGCGTGCTCGACAAGGTGAAGCCGGACGTCATCTGTGTCGACAATGTTATCCTGTTTCCCGCGATCAAGCGCTATGCCAGGAAGAACAGGAAGCCTTGGGTGCGCATCATTTCATGTTCCGAGAACGAGATTGAGGATCCGGATATTCCGCCTCACCTTTCAGGCTGCGGTGCCATGGACAAGAAGGGATTTGCCCTGTATCGGAAGAAGTTCAATGCGGTCATCAAGCCGATCCACGACGACTTTAGTGCATTCCTGAAATCCGTCGGCGAGAAGCGCTATCCGCTGGGACAGTTCTTTGAGGCATCGCCCCATATGAACCTGCTGCTTTACCCATCTGCGGTGAAATTCAAGCGGCGTCACAAACTGCCGGCCAGCCGGTTCCAGTTCCTCGAAGGCTGCGTCAGGAAGGATGCCCGCTACGATGTTCCTAGATTCAAGGCGAACAACGACAAGCCGCTGCTCTATGTGAGTTACGGATCGCTGGGCTCGGGCGATACGGAGTTGCTCAAGCGCGTGATTGCCGCAATTGGCAAGATGCCGGTGCGGGCGCTCGTCAATGTCGGCGACTATATGGATCAGTATTCGGACATTCCGCCGAATGTCATCATCGACAAATGGTATCCGCAGCCCTCGGTCATTCCCAAGGTCGACGGTGTCATTCATCATGGCGGCAACAACTCCTTCACCGAATGCCTCTATTTCGGCAAGCCCGCCATCATCATGCCCTATGTCTGGGATGGGCACGACAACGCCACCCGCGTTCAGGAGACCGGTCATGGATTCAAGCTTGATCGCTACACCTGGACCGATGAGGAATTGTCGGCCAGGATCATGACGATGCTCACTGACAAGAAGATGAAGGCAAAGCTGCGCAAGACCGCGAAATCCATGCGCGCCAAGCACGGGCCGACCAAGGCTGCAAAGGTCATTGACGGACTGACAAGGCGAAAGATCGTGTAAGCGTCGTCATAGACCCATGCCTTCACACCTGCCGGTCCAGCAAAGAATGAATTGCAATGCCCACCAAGCTTGAATCCTCCGCACCCCATATCGTACATCCCGCGACTTATGCCGGGCCACTGAAGGACTGGGGCTATCAGCCGGACCTGATCTCGGGCTCGGGAAAGAGCGATGGGGTTCTCCTTCACAAGAGCCCTGATGCCATGACTGAGAGCGGTCTGTGGCAATGCACGGCAAGTGAATGGCCCTTGTCGATCCCAAGGGACGAGTTGTGTCACTTCATTTCAGGAAGCGCCACATATGAGAGCGAGGATGGAACGCGGATCGATGTGAGTGCCGGAAGTGTCGTGCTGTTTCCCGCAGGCTGGCGTGGCACCTGCACGGTCCACCACGCGATGCGAAACGTCTATATGCTGAACAATGCGGGTGACGCGGCCCCGCCGTCGAGGGCCGTGGTAATGCATGGCCCAGCGAACCACCCCGGGCCGTTCAAGGACTGGGGCCTGATCCCTACGATGATCGAAGGCGCCTCCCACACCTCGGGAACGCTTCTGCACAAGGGGCGTTCGGGAGAAAGCGAGGCGGGCATCTGGATTTGCACGCCTGGTTACTGGAACTGCCACGTCACCCGTGACGAATTCTGCCATTTCCTTCTGGGCCGCTGCACCTATACCCACGAATCCGGCGAGATCATTGAGATTTTACCTGATACGGCTGCTTTTTTTCCCAAGGATTGGCGCGGGACCTGCCAGATATATGAAACCATCCGCAAGGTATACATGATTTCATGACACAGGCTGTTTAGGTCTGTTTAAGGATTTGAATACAGTCCTTTAACCCTGATCTGCGAATGTCACGGCCATGAGCGTCCGTCCATTCCTTCTGATGTCAGTTTGTACCGCGTGGCTTGCTGCATCGGCAGCTGTTACTGGAATGCAGGCTGCCGAAAATCCCAACGTCGCGCAGGCGGCAACGGCCTACAAATCGCTGGCATCCGGCGATACGTCGAAGGCCATCGCGGAGTATTCCGAGGCGATTGAGTCTCGCGATCTTCCCACCGATGTTCTGGCCAATGCACTGCTGAATCGCGGTCTCGCGTACCAGCAAACCGCCCAGTACCAGGACGCGATCGATGACTATGCCGCTGCACTGCGGATCGACGCCCTGAGCGCAAAACTGCGCGCCACCGCACTCTATAATCGTGGCCTGGCGTACCAGAAGATTGATCGGCCCGCGCTCGCCATCGAAGACTTCACATCAGCCCTGTTTCTCGATTCTGAGTTTTCCTACAGCTATTATTCCCGGGGCATCGCCCTGCGTGACAGTGGCCAGTATCTTTTCGCCCTGAGCGACTTTGAAAAAGCGCGGCGCTACAATCATCCGCAGCCGCATCTGGTCTATTACGGCGAAGCGCTCGTCTACGAAGCACTGAAGCGCCCGGAGGAGGCCGCCAAATCCCTCCGCAAGGCGCTGGCGCTCAAACCCGATTTTGAGCCTGCTAAGCAGCGTTTGTCGGCTCTTGGGCAGCCCATGCCCAGTGCCGCGGTCGAACCTGACAATGAAGACAACCTCACGACCGGTTCGATCACGACGGCAAGTGCTGGACAGATCCTTGCCAAGGAGGTTCTGCCCGAAGCAGTAAAGCCGCCCGAAAGCCTGTTGCCTGCAATGGCCCAGGTGACAGTCGGGCCAGTCACCGCAGTCAAGGAGATAACCGATCGACTGCCGCAGGAGGAAAGCGCGCAGGTAACTCTTGCTTCAACCGCTCCGCCGGTTGTCGCCGAGGAGAAGGTTGTTGCAATCGAGGAAGTACCCATCGTTGCCGCGGAAACGCCGGCGCCACCACAAGCACAGGCCGTGACCCCACAGGTTCAGGAAGTGCAACAGGTTGCAGCCGTGGAACCTGCCACTGTGGCAGAGGCCCAGCCAACGGGCTGGAGCGTGCAACTATCCTCCGCCAAGAATGAAAAAATGGCCTGGAGCATTTGGGAAAAGATGAAGGCGAAGCACAAGGTGCTCGCCGACCAGAAGCCGATTGTGGTCAAGGCGGATCTGGGCTCCAAAGGTATTTTCTACCGGCTCCGCCTGGCCGGGTTTGACGACTCGGGATCGGCAACTGCAGCCTGTGGCAAGTTAAAGTCGAAAGGCATCAAGTGCTACGTGAGCCGGATTAACTCCTGATCCAGGCAAGCCGCTGAGTTGGTGCTTCAGCAAGGCTTGTTTGCTGTACCAACTCATGCGATCTCTACGCGATCATGTCGAATATGGACGTACAGCCCGGTGGCAAGGGCAGCGATCTCCCTTTACGTCAGAGTTCATTACTTGGCCGGTTGCGCGCCTATTTCCTGACCGGACTTGTCGTAACAGCACCGATCGGCATAACCATTTGGGCAACGCTCTGGTTCATCGGCCTGTTCGATCGCTGGATCAAACCGCTCCTTCCAATAAATTACAATCCGGATTCGTATCTGCCCTTTTCGGTCCCCGGGGTCGGATTGGTGCTGGCGCTCATTACGATCACCCTGATTGGCGCGCTCGCGGCAAATCTCGTTGGCCGTACCCTCTTGAGTCTATGGGATCGGACCCTTGACCGCACCCCGGTCGTGCGTTCGCTCTACAAGGGCACCAAACAACTCTTTGAAACGGTTTTTTCTCAGAAAGGCACGTCATTCAATTCCGTGGCTCTCATCGAATGGCCGCGCAAGGGGCTCTATTCGATCGTGTTTGTATCGCGCGAGGTCGACGGCGGCCATGTTGGGCTGGAAGCGGGCAGGAAGATGTATGCAGTTTATGTTTCCACCACCCCCAACCCCACATCCGGCTACGTCATGTTCATCGACATCGAGGATGCGCTGATTCTGGATATGTCCGTGGAGGATGGCCTGAAGCTTGTGATTTCCATGGGACTGGTATTTCCAGATGCCAGGAGTGGCGCCCCTCCAGTCATGCCGAACATCGATCAGGCTGTTGCGAAAAAGCTGGCGAAGCCCGGTAAGACAACGCGTCCTACCCGGACGAAATAAGTTTTACCGCTTCATCTCGTTCAAACAAGTAGAGCAACACGCGGAGCGCTTCGCCACGCGCCGACTTCAGTTGAACGTCGCGCGCGAGTATCATCGATGCATCGTCGCGTGCCGCAGCCAATAATTCTCCGTGAACTGACAGGTCGGCGATCCAGAATGTCGACATGCCCGACTGTCGCACCCCAAGAAGCTCTCCGGCACCACGCAAGCGCAAGTCTTCCTCAGCGATACGGAAGCCGTCCTCGGTCTCCCGCAGGATATTCAACCGGGCACGCGCAGTTTCACCAAGCGGACCCTGATAGAGCAGGATGCACGTCGATTTATCGCTTCCACGGCCAACCCGGCCGCGCAACTGGTGCAATTGCGCCAGGCCAAAACGTTCTGCATTCTCGATGACAATGATGGTCGCTTCGGAAACATCGACGCCAACTTCGATAACCGTTGTCGAAACCAGAATTGAGAGCGCGCCGGACTTGAACCGGTTCATCACGTCATCCTTGGCCGGGCCTTTCATGCGGCCATGAACCAGTCCGACGGCGCCGCCAAATGCCAGATCGAGGGCCTTGTAGCGGTCCTCTGCTGCCGCGAGATCGACCATTTCGCTCTCATCCACCAGGGGACAAACCCAGTAGATGCGTGATCCTTGCGAAACTGCACGATGCAAACCCTCGATCACCTCGCCGATGCGCTCGATCGGCACGGCCCGCGTATCGATTTGTTGCCGCCCGGCGGGTTTCCCCGTGAGCTTGGAGACATCCATATCGCCGTAGACGGTCAGTGCCAAAGTGCGGGGAATCGGCGTCGCCGTCATGACCAGTAAATCGATGGCACGTTCGGATTTCGCCTGCAGCGCCAATCTTTGATGAACGCCAAACCGGTGCTGCTCGTCGATCACCGCCAGGCAAAGGTTCCGGAAAACCACTCCCTCCTGAAAGAGGGCATGCGTGCCGATAAGTATGTCGGTGTCGCCCGCTGCCACAGCGGCCAGGATTTCGTCCCGCTGCTTGCCTTTTTCACGACCTGTGAGCATCCGCACACTGATGCTCGCGGCCTTGCAAAGCGGAGCGAGTGTAGAAAAATGCTGCCGCGCCAGTATTTCGGTTGGCACCATAAGTGCGCCTTGGGCCCCACTCTCAACTGCCGCGGCCAGAGCAAGCAGCGCCACAATTGTTTTGCCGGAACCCACGTCACCTTGCAGCAGTCGCAACATGCGCTCAGGCTTGGCCATATCGTCAAGGATATCTGCCAGCGCCTGTTCCTGAGGCGGTGTGAGACTGTAGGGCAGGGCAGTGAGAAGTGCGGCGCGCTTCACGCCATCGCCCGCCAAGGACCGGCCGGCAGCACGCTTCATTTGGCGGCGCGTCAGGGCCAGGGCAAGCTGATTACTGAGCAGTTCATCATAGGCGAGGCGCATGATATGGGGTTGGGATGGCAGAACCTCACCGGCATTTTGCGGCGCATGAGCGACGCTGATTGCGGAATTGAAAGTCGGCCATCTGCGTGCCGCGATCCAGGCGGCATCCTGCCACTCTGGAAGTGCCGGCACATTCTCAAGTGATTGCCGGATCGAACGCGCCAGAACTTTGGCCGGCAGGCCTTCGGTCATTGGATAGATCGGTTCGATCAGCGGTAGTTTCTCAAACTCGTCTACCGATACGATGTAGTCCGGGTGAACCATCTGGGGTAGCCCGCCGAACCACTCGATCCGGCCCGAGACATATCTCTGCTCGCCTTCCGGCAGGGTGCGACGCAAATGATCGGCGAATGCGTGAAAAAATACTAACGAAACCGCGCCCGTTTCATCGGCAAAATCGACCCGGTAGGGTACGCGTTTGTTGTGCGGAGGCGCTGGACGGTGCCGCATCACCGTGCCCAGGACCGTCACCACGCCTTCTTGCGGCAAATCCCGGATCAGCGGCCGGAAGCTGCGATCGACAACACCGCTTGGAAGGTGGAACAGCAGATCGACGACACGTGCTGTTGCCATCTCGTCACCGCCTCGGACCAGCCGCGCGAGTGTTTTCTCAAGTTTTGGACCGATGCCTTTAAGTCCAGCGGCACTGGCAAAGAGTGGATTGAGAATGGCGGGGCGCATGCGGTATCATCGCGAACCGCTGACGCAATGCAACCCCGTAAAACTCAGTGATACTTCCGCAATAGCCCGACCAGCCGTCCCTGGACCTTGACCCTGTCAGGGCCGAAAATCCGGGTCTCATAAGCGCTGTTTGCCGCCTCGAGTGCAATCGACTCGCCCTTGCGCCGCAGTCGCTTCAGCGTGGCTTCTTCGTCATCGACCAGTGCCACGACGATATCGCCGTTGTTGGCCGATTCCCCCTTGCGGATGAGAACCGTGTCGCCGTCGAAAATGCCGGCTTCGATCATCGAGTCGCCCTTGACTTCCAGCGCAAAATGATCGCCCGGCCCCAGCATTTCGGGAGGCACCGTGATGTTGTGCGTATGATCCTGGATTGCCGAAATAGGCACACCTGCTGCGATCCGGCCCATTACCGGAATGACCGCCGCGCGATTGCCATTGTCGGCCGTAGGGGCCAGCGGCCGAACCTTGCCGAGATTGCCCTGGATGACATTCGGGCTGAAACCGCTGCGTTTCTGCGGCGCCCCAAAACTTGGCGAATGAGACTCGGGTAGCTTCATCACTTCGAGCGCCCTGGCCCGGTTCGGCATGCGCCGCAGGAAGCCGCGCTCCTCAAGCGCCAGGATCAGCCGGTGAATGCCCGACTTCGAATGAAGATTGAGAGCGTCCTTCATTTCCTCGAACGAGGGGGGAACGCCTTCCTCCTTAAGTCGTTCGTTGATGAAAAGGAGTAGTTCAAGTTGTTTGCGTGTGAGCATGTTCTGTTCCGTTCGATGGTTGTTCCGGAATAGAATCGGAACAAACTAGAAACAATATACGCGTTCCTGTTTAGTTCAGCAAGGTCTCAGAATCGTCGCGGTTTCAGGCCGATTCCCCCAACCACAGGCACCACACCGCCAGCAGCGGCGTATCGGCGCTGCGCATTGCTTGGAAGATATTGGGCGGGTTATAGACGATGCCACCGATACCGGGCTCGACCCAGGGGTTGCTGTTCTGCCGCCAGAAACCCGGCGACAGCACAGCGTAAACCTCTTCCGGCGGATGGTTGTGGTTCGGATACGTTAGGCCCGGAGCCATCAAGCTGACACCCATCCAGACGTCGTTCCGCTCTTCCAGGCCCTTTGGTCCGGCGAGGACTGCATTTGCATGGCCGTCGGCAAAAGCGGGCGCGGCATCGGCAAGTCCCGTGCGGCGATACCAGCCGAGCAAGGGGTCCAGGGTTTTGATGGCGCGCGCCAGCGCCAGGCTCTCCGCCTGATCCGATCCAATCGCTGAAATTGCTTCATCGATCTGGTCGCAGACTGGAAGCCTGTGGGGCGGACAGGTCGAAACTTTGGTGCTGACCGATTTCAATGCAGGGAAAATCCGATTTGCCGCCTCCAAAGCAGGACTGCCGGCCTTAGCCCGCGAGGCGATAGCATTTTCAAGAAGATCAAATGCTGACTGAAGCTCTGCTAATCGAATTGTACCAATGGTCATTCTTCAAACATGTCCTCGCAGTCGTGTCAGAAATCGATGGGCAGGAGATCAACCATCTCTCCGCTCTCAGCCGCCGGCGCATGGGGCGCACGCACAATCAGCCCTGCGGCTTCGCCCAGCGTGCGCTGCATCGAAGAATCCTGGATGCTGAAGGGTGTGGCCACCAGAACCCCGTCGACGCCCGATGTGATCCGTGCTCGGACGTAATCCTGCCTGTTGTCGTTATCCGTCATGGCAGTAGCGAGCCTTGCCCGAACCATGGGTTCTTCGGGCGCCCGCCCGAGATAGGCATCGAGCAGCGGTTTCAGGAACAGCCGGGCGCACACCAGGGCAGAAACCGGATTTCCCGGCAGTCCCAGCACCCGCAGCTTGCCCTTCCGCCCGAACATGAGCGGCTTCCCCGGCCGCAGCGCAATCTTCCAGAATCCCAGCATGACGCCTGATTGGCTCAAAGCCTCATGCACGAAGTCATGATCACCGACAGATGCGCCGCCGGTCGTCACCAGGATGTCGAAAGCCGCCGCCCGCGCCACCCCACGCATGGTATCGCCAAGTCTGTCACGCACAATGCCAAGATCATGCGCGCTGCCGCCAAAGTGGCGGACGAAAGCAGAAAGTGCAGCGCCGTTAGACGACACAATCTGATCCGTCCGTAACCTGCCGCCGGGCCGCACGAGTTCGTCGCCCGTTGTGAGCAAGGCAACCCGCGGCATCTGCCGCACTGGCAACGTGGCGCAATTCATCGCTGCCGCCAGGCCAAGATCGCGCGCATTGAGCGTCCTGCCTTGCTTGAGCAGGATATCGCCCCGCGAAAAATCCAGCCCCTGGCGGCGAATGTGCTGCGCCGGTCGCGCTTCGGCATTGATAACAACTGCCGCACCATCGCTTTCGGCATTTTCCTGGATGACGACTGTATCAGCGCCTTTTGGCACCGGTGCGCCGGTAAAGATACGAACGGCCTCTCCTGCTTTCACCGTTCCGCGAAAGCCATGTCCCGCCGCCGAAACACCTATGATGCGAAGCACTGCCGGCACGTGCTGGATATCGGCATGGCGGATGGCGTATCCATCCATGGCGGAAGCAGGAAAGGGCGGTTGATCGCGCCGCGCGGCCACGTCCTTCGCCAGAACACGGCCGTGCGCCTTGGTGAGATCGATCATTTCGGCGGCCTTTGGCTTCACCCCTGCGACGACCTTTTCGAGAGCCTCATTCACAGGCATCAATGCCATTGCTCAATCCGCCTTGAAATGGCCGGACTTGCCACCTGATTTTTCGACGACCCGCAAATCTGTGATGCGCATGCCACGGTCCACCGCCTTGCACATGTCGTAGATCGTCAGGCAGGCGATCGAGGCGGCCGTGAGCGCTTCCATCTCGACCCCCGTTTTGCCTTCGACCTTGACAGTGGCCTCCACGTTGATCGCCGATTGCTTTGTGTCCGGATCAAAATCCACGGATATCGCCGAAATCATCAACGGATGGCAAAGTGGAATGAGATCGTGGGTGCGCTTCGCCGCCATGACGCCGGCAATGCGTGCTGCAGCGAGCACGTCGCCCTTTTTCATGCGGTTGTCCAGAACGAGCGCCAGTGTGGCCGCCTGCATGACGACGCGGCCCCGCGCCATAGCCGAGCGCGCCGTCACGTCCTTGGCCGACACATCGACCATACGCGCTTCGCCTTTGGCATCAACATGGGTGAGCTTGCTCATGGCCGCGTCAATATCTCCCGCGTGGCCTTTGCCACATCTGCTTGCCGCATCAGGCTTTCGCCGATCAGGAACGCGTTCACCCCGGCGCCTGACAATCTTGCGAGGTCGGAGGATGTGAATAATCCACTCTCGCCCACGACAATCTTTTCCTTTGGCACCAGCGGCGCAAGCCTCTCGGTCGTCTCAAGCGATGTCTCGAATGTGTGGAGATTGCGATTGTTGATGCCAACCAGGCGCGTCGAAAGCCTGAGCGCTCGTTCAAGTTCAGCCTCGTCATGCACTTCGGCCAGCACATCAAGTCCCCAATCCCGCGCTGCGGCTTCCAGTTCGGCGGCCAACTGGTCGTCGATCATCGCCATGATCAGCAGGATGCAGTCAGCCCCCCAGGCCCGGGCCTCGGCAACTTGATACGTGTCGAGCATGAATTCCTTGCGCAGCGCCGGCAACTGCGTCACTGCCCGGGCTGAGCCCAGATACTCCGGTGCGCCCTGGAAGGATGGAGCGTCGGTAAGCACCGAAAGGCACGCCGCACCTCCGGCTTCATAGGCCATTGCCAGTTGTGGCGGATTGAAGTCCGACCGGATCAACCCCTTCGAAGGACTCGCCTTCTTGATCTCGGCGATGAGCGCCCACTGATTGTTGGCAATCCTGCTTTCAAGTGCGCCGGAAAAACTCCGGAGCGGAGGCGCATCGAGCGCCATGACTTCAAGCTCGCGTTCCGGTATTTCGGCCTTCGCCCTGGCCACTTCATCACGCTTGTAGGCAGCGATCTTGTCGAGGATGGTGGCCATCAGCTGTTTGACACCGCGATCAGCCGCTCAAGCGCCTCATGCGCCTTGCCTTCAGAAATAGCGCGCCCGGCAATTTCAATTCCTTCGGCCATCCCCTCGGCTCTGTCAGCGACGAGAAGCGCTGAAGCAGCGGTCATCACGGCGGCATCCCGGAAAGCGCTACGCTGGCTGGAAAGAACCCCACGTAGCGCGTCGGCATTGTGGGCCGCATCGCCCCCCTTGAGTTCAGTCACGCTGGCACGATCAATGCCGCAATCCTCCGGTTTGATTTCTTTGCTCGTGACTTCGCCGTCCTTCAATTCGGCAATCCACGTCACGCCGGTTGGCACAATCTCGTCAAATCCGCCTTCGCCATGGCAGATCCAGGCCCGTTCGCAGCCCAGGTTGTTCAGAACCTTCGCCAGCGGTTCAACCCAGCTCCGCGCAAAAACTCCTGTCACTTGCCGCTTCACGCCTGCGGGATTTGAGAGCGGACCGAGTAGATTAAAGATCGTCCTGGTGCCCAGCTCAATCCGCGACGGCCCCACGTGTTTCATGGAAGAATGATGCGCCGGCGCAAACATGAAGCCGATGCCGGCTTCCTTAATGCATTCGCTGATTTTCGCCGGAGTCACGTCGACTTTAACCCCTAGCGCCATGAGCACGTCCGCCGCACCCGATCGTGATGACAGCGCCCGGTTGCCATGCTTGGCAATCCGCAATCCGGCGCCCGCCGCGATGAAGGCAGCGCATGTGGAAATGTTGTAGGACCCGGAGGCATCGCCGCCGGTGCCTACGATATCAATGGCGTCGTCGGGGGCCTCAACCCGCGTCATCTTTTCGCGCATCACTTCGACGGCGCCGGTAATCTCATCCACGGTCTCGCCGCGAACCCTGAGCGCCATCAGCAACCCGCCGATCTGCGCTGGTGTTGCCTCGCCTGACATCAAGATTGTGAACGCCTCGCGCGCTTCTGCGCGCGTCAAGGGCTGGCCGTTCGCCGCCTTGGCAATCAGGGGTTTGAGGTCGCTCATGAAAGGGTCCCGGCAAGATGCAGGAAGTTCTTCAATAGCCTGTGGCCATGTTGCGAGGCAATGCTCTCGGGGTGAAACTGCACGCCATGAACATTGCGGCTCTTGTGCTGCATTCCCATGATCAGGCCATCGGCTTCGGCCGTGATTTCTAGGCTGTCGGGTAACGATTCCCTCTCCACCATCAGGGAATGATAGCGGGTGCCTTCGAAGTCCTGCGGCACGTCCTTGAAAATCCCGGCACCGCCATGATGAATTGATGACAGCTTGCCATGCATTAGCCTGGGTGCCCGCACAACTTTTCCCCCAAATGCCTGCCCGATAGCCTGATGGCCAAGGCAAACGCCAAGGATTGGAATGTCAGGCGAGGCTTTCTCGATCAGTTCCAGGCAAATGCCGGCCTCATTGGGCGTGCAGGGGCCTGGCGAAAGGACAATTGCTTGCGGCCGCGCAGAGATCACCTGGCCGACACTGATTTTGTCGTTTCGGTGAACCACCGTCTCGGCGCCAAGATCGCCGAGGAAATGATAGAGGTTCCAGGTGAAGCTGTCGTAGTTGTCGATGAGGACGATCATTGTCCCCTCCCGGCGCGTCCGGCAAATCGGACCGCTTCTTCAGCCGCACGGAACAGCGCCTTTGCCTTGTTGATGCACTCCTGGTGCTCGCTCTCAGGCACCGAGTCGGCGACCACGCCGGCGCCCGCTTGCACATACATCTTGCCATCCTTGACGATGGCCGTGCGCAGAACGATGCAGGTATCCATCTCTCCATCGGCAGAAAAATAGCCAACGCAACCTGCGTAGACGCCACGTTTCTCATGCTCGAGCTCATCGATGATCTGCATTGCGCGAACCTTGGGCGCGCCGGAAACCGTCCCCGCTGGAAACCCTGCGACCAGGGCATCGATTGCATCATGCTCCTTGCGGAGTTTTCCTTCCACGTTCGAGACGATGTGCATGACCTGGCTATAATATTCGAGAATGAACTGGTCAGTGACTTTGATCGACCCGATTTCAGAGACACGGCCCACGTCATTCCGTCCAAGGTCGAGGAGCATAAGGTGCTCAGCCCGTTCCTTGGGGTCGGCAAGAAGTTCTGCGGCCAGCGCGCGGTCTTCCGCAGGCGTCTCGCCACGGCGTCGCGTTCCCGCAATAGGTCTTAGTGTGACTTTTCCTTCGCGCACCCGCACCAGGATTTCGGGACTCGAACCGATGACTGCGAAACGGTCAAAGTCGAGATAGTAGAGAAAAGGCGACGGATTCACCCGCCGCAGCGAGCGGTAGAGCGTAAAAGGAGGAAGCGCAAAATCGGTCTCGAACCGTTGCGAAAGCACGACCTGGAAAATATCGCCTGCCGCGATATAGTCTTTGGCTTTCAGCACCATGTCCTTGTAGCCGGCGGGCGAGGTGTTCGATTTGGGGCTGGCGATCGGGGGCGTATCGGCACGCCCGGCAAAGCCGTGATCAAGCGGGCGATCCAGCGCCTCGACCACGGTCGAAAGCCGCTCCATGGCCCGCGCATAAGCTGCTTTCGCGCTGATACCATCTTCGGGATAGACTGGTGTAACCACTGTCACATCGTCTTTGACCGAGTCGAAGATCGCCATGATCGTGGGCCGGATCATCATCCCGTCAGGCAGGCCCAGCACGTCGGTATTGGGAGGAGGCAGGTCCTCCATCAGCCGCACCATATCGTATCCCATATAGCCGAATACGCCCGCCGCCATGGGGGGGGCGTCGGGGGGAAGCGCTATCCGGCTTTCCTTCAACAGCATCCGCAAGCTTTCCAGTGGAGCCTGGGGCAGGGGTTCAAATGGACCGTCAGGATCAAACAAAGCGCGGCGGTTGACCAGCGCATGACCGCCTTCAACCTTCCAGATCAGGTCTGGCCGCATGCCGATGATCGAGTAGCGCCCGCGAACTGCCCCCCCCTCGACTGACTCGAGCAAGAAGGAATAGCGCGCGTTTCGCGCAAGCTTGAGCATGGCCGAAACCGGTGTTTCGAGATCGGCAACAAGCCGGGTCGATACGATATGCGCCTCTCCGCGGTCATAAACCGGGGTAAAGGCATCGAAGTCTGGTGCAACTTTCATTTTCTGAACTCTGGCAAGGATTGAAGATCACGGGGTTCACTGCTGGGGAGCGCCGGTGATCTGTCGCCAGAGAGAGTCGTTTACGGTGAAACCAAGCTGATTCTGCAGGTTGACGAGGTAGCTGCCAAGAAGGTCACCGCCCGCGGCCTGCGTAAGGGGTGCACGGAGCGCACTCGATTCAGCCGACTTTGCATCGAAGGCAGTCTCCAGAACAGCTTGTGCCTGAATGATCTTGGCCCCTTGTCCGTCCGCTTCGGGAGCGAACGAAACGCCCGCCTGGGGCACGCTGAACAGCGCAGTCACGGCTGCGCCGTCGAAATCCTGCGAAGTTTCGTTCCGCTTGAGTCCCTGGACTGTCTTGATCTCGGCTCCAGATTCCTTGGCCAGGGTTTCCAGAGGTGTTCCGGTTTTGGCGCGCTCGACGAGCTTTTTTGCATTCTCGAGGGCGAGTTCGCGCAGCTTTTGTGCCGCCAGATCGGACTTGACCTGCTCCTTCACGGCATCAAGCGGCTTGACCTGTGAAGGCACCAACTCCCGCACTTCATACCAAACATAGCCATTCTCGCTGGTGTTGAATGCATCATTCTCGGCGCCGGCCTCGGTCTGGAAAGCGAGCTTGAGAAGTTCGGCCTTCTGCGGCAGTTCGATCGCCTTTCCGTCCTTGTCTTTGCCTGCTTCGTCAATGCCGGGTACCAGGATGAAGGGGATATTTGCCGACTTGGAGATTTCTTCAAATGGCGTCTGCGCAGCGCGGGCGTCTTCAACGGTATCGAAGATGCCGCGTAGCTCCTCATTGGCCTTGTCGAGCTGCAGCCGCTTGGTCAGCGCTTCGCGTGCTTCCTCAAAGCTTTGCTGGTGTTCGGGGCTCACTTTCACGGCCTTTATCAGAAACACGGCGAGCTGCCCCTCCACCGGCTCGCTCACTTCACCCTCCTTCAGTGAGAAGGCGGCGGATGCAATTGCCGGATCGGGAATGTCGGATGCGCCACGATCTCCCCAGGTTGTGTCCTGTTCGCTGAACCCGCGTTCCTTGGCAATGGCCAGGAAATCTTCGCCTGCGGATATTCGCTGCTTGGCCTTCTTGGCTTCATCGGCCGAAGGAAACGACGTCTGCAACAGGGTGCGGCGCTCGGGCGTGAAGTATTCGCTTTTGTACTTCTCAAATCCGGCTTTCAATTCTTCATCGGTCAGCTTGACTGCAGCCGCGAACTCCGAAGGTTCTGCCCTAAGAATGGCAAGGGTCCGATACTCGGGGGCCGTATAACGGCCGGGATTCTTGTCGTAAAAGGCCTTGATCTCGTCTTCGCTGGGCTGCGCAATCTGGCCTGCTGGCGCCTTTGCCACGAAATAGCGGGCATCGCGCTGCTCTTTGGTGAAACGCGAAACAGCGCCAACCAGCGTGTCCGGCATGGTGAGGCCACCTTGAACGGTATCGGCGATGGCTGAACGCAAAAGCTGTTCACGCTCCGCCGCCAGAAAACCCGCTTCCGATTGCCCGCTTTGCTGCAGAAAACTCTTCACCCTGCCGGGATCGAACTTGCCTTGCGAATTCACAAAATTTGGATTCTTGGCGATATCCGCCGTGATCTGGTCATTGCCGATGGCGAGCTTCAGGCCCTTGGCTTGTGCAACAATGGCGGAAGCGCGTATCATTTCAGTCAGAACTTGACGGTCGATACCGAGTTCACGCGCCCGTTCCGGGGTAATGTTTTCACCCAATTGCTGTGAATAATTTTGCAGGCTGCGCCGGAATGTTTGGGCGAATTGGTCCGAAGA
Source organism: Hyphomicrobiales bacterium (assembly GCA_031373255.1). Lineage (GTDB taxonomy): Bacteria > Pseudomonadota > Alphaproteobacteria > Rhizobiales > Aestuariivirgaceae > JANMMJ01. Next base: position 746 of record JANMMJ010000037.1, on the reverse strand, counting down.
GATCTCTTCTGAACCGACGCTGGCAAGCGTGCCGCCACGAAATCCTGTGAACACGTCCGCCACGCCCCAGACGGCGAAACTCATCACCAGCAGGCCGATCAGAATTTTGGCCGTCCAGCCCTGGGCTGCGCGGCGCAGTGTATCCATCATCGAAAAAACTTCCTCTTGAGCCCTGCACGGTGACGAGGCGCATAATAGAAAACGCGCTTCGCCCTCGCAAGCTAACCTTCGCTCTGCTATGAGGCCGCAAAACGGGCGAAACAAGGGGGAAAAGCTGTGGCCGGGAAACTGAAACCACTCGTCGCTGGCAACTGGAAGATGAACGGAACGTCAACGGCGCTTATGGAGCTTAGCCTCCTTGCAGAAATGCTAGGGGACGTATCTCCAGCCTGTGAAGTCATGATCTGCCCACCGGCGACTATTGCCGCAAGTACCGTAAATGGTGCTGCGGGCAGTAAAATTCTTATTGGAGGCCAGGATTGCCATTGGAATCCGTCAGGTGCTCATACCGGCGATATTTCTGCCGAAATGCTGAAAGACTGCGGCTGTGGGGCTGTCATTGTAGGGCATTCGGAGCGCCGCACAGACCACAAGGAAACCGACGATATCGTGCGGCTCAAGGCTTCAGCGGCCTATAGGGCAGGCCTGAAAGCCATCGTCTGCATTGGCGAAACTCTCGACGAACGAAAGTCCGGCAAAACTCTTTCCGTAGTGTCCGGCCAGCTCAAGGGGTCGCTGCCGGATGG
>JANMMJ010000038.1:0-4081 GCA_031373255.1 Hyphomicrobiales bacterium | reverse complement strand
GTTCGGTAATCCCCCCAAAAAGTAAGGCGATTATATACTTGACAAAGCAGTTGCCAAATAGCATCTTGGGTTCAAGGAGATACCGCCATGAACCTCGACAACCCCATTTTCCACGATGACAGCGCCGCCCGTGCCTATATGGAAGCGCAGCGTTGGGCTAATGGCGTTGTTTGCCCTCACTGTGGCGGCACCGATAAGTGCAAACGCCTTGAAGGCGCAAAGCACCGTCCGGGCCTGTTTCAGTGTGGGGATTGCCGTCAGCAATTCACTGTAACTGTTGGCACCATCTTTGAGCGCTCCAAGGTCGCCCTGCACAAATGGATGCTTGCAACGCACTTGATGGCGTCATCAAAGAAAGGCTTCTCCGCCCATCAGCTTCACCGTTCCATCGGCGTGACCTATAAGACCGCTTGGTTCATGTGGCACCGCATCCGCGAAGCAATGACGGGTGAAACGCTGGCCGGTTTCGGCACCGGCGGCGGCGTTGTGGAAGTCGATGAAACGTTCATTGGCCGCGAACCAGGCACAGAAGTGAAGCGCGGCACCTCGCACAAGATGAAAGTCCTAAGCCTTGTTGACCGCACTACCGGCAAGGCAAAGAGCATGGTAATTGATGACCTGAAAGCCACGACGATTGTTCCGATCCTGCGCGCAAACATCGCCAAGGAAGCCACCATCTACACCGATGAAGCTGGCCAATATAAGTACCTGTCCAATGACTTTTCTGCCCATGATTTCACCGTCCATAGCGGCGGAGAATATGTTCGCGGCGATGTCCACACTAACACGATTGAAGGCTACTTTTCGATCTTCAAGCGCGGCATGAAGGGCATATACCAGCACTGTGGCAAGCAGCACCTACACCGCTACCTTGCCGAGTTCGAGTTCCGCTACTCTAACCGCTCGGCCAATGGCATTGAAGACACCGAACGCGCCGCCTTGATCATCAAGGGCGCAGAAGGAAAGCGCCTCACCTATCGGCGGCTTGACTCAGTCTTCGCCTGAGTTCCGCAACTTGGTCGCCCGCCTGCTGGACGACTGGTCATCCGATGAGTGAGCCTTGGCAGGAGCCGGGGCCTCATCGTGGGGCTTGGGTTTCATGCTCAAAAGGTTGCGTACCGTCTCTTCGAACTTGGTGTCAGTGGACATTGCGAGGCTGAACCTCCAGTTCACGCAGGATTCTGTTGATAGCTGCGCCCTCGTCGCCGCGCCAGTTGGTTAAAGCCGAAATCCGGTTGGAAGCTTTGTCGCGCATTTTCTGGGAACCAGTGCTGCCGCTCTCCAAAAGAACGACGATTGAGACAGGCTTTTTCATCTCGTAGTCAGCAGTCATTTGCAAGTGCATGGCTTGCCAAAGCTTCTCATTGTCCTTGGCGAGGAACAGCGCTAAGGGCTTTTCATATCCCGCCTTTCGCAGAACAAAGTCTGGGATGACTTCTTTGCTGTCCGGGAAAACGGGGACGCCCGTAGTTACCGAAAGCCCATCCACATTCAATGCATCAAGTGTCTTGGCCACATCATCGGTGAATGCGTTCTTAGTGCGCTCCTGCGTCTGCTGGGTCATATCCTGCAAGCGCAGTAGGAGGGCCATGAAATCAAGCGCCTTACGCTCAAGTTCGCTTTCCAGCACGTTCGGGATCGCGATCTCACCCGAGTCCTCGTCGTAAGACCCGCCGTACACCGACAAGACTTCTTGGAAATTTGCCATCCTCTGCTTGGAATCCAACGTTGCCCCTTCGCTCTCAAAGCGAGCGACGGTAAGGGCGTCATCCATGATCTTGAACTTGTGGCCAGGTTGCGGGCCTACAACGTAAAAACCAATCGGGTCGCCGGTCAGAGCGTCGGCAAAGGGCGTTGATACACCAAAGCCACCACGGAACGGGTTTACCCTCACTTCCGTGCAGAAAGCCTTACATATGCGCTGTTGCAGGGACATGGCTCAGTCGATCCTTAAGGACGTCTGGTAACTGAAACGAAACCACCTCGACGCGACATCTAACGCGATGATATCATTCATTGAATCTCCGCTCAAGGTATATTCGCTTCTTCGGTGCCTCGTCCTGGCTTCCGGTATGCGCTTTTGACCTAACGGCTTGATCATGCCGGATGAAATCAGCGAAGCATCTTCGCAAAAGCTGTGGATGTGCCACCCAAACGGGCTGTGGGCAACGTCATATTCTACGCGGAGAAGCACCTTCGTATCATTCTTCATGACCTCGCCGAGGACCATCTGGAACGCAGGTACTTCAACATGGTAGGCGATCATCAGACGAAAGTGCGCACCGAGCGCCTCGAACTCAACCACCGCCCACCGCCACTTTCTCGTGATAGGAAAGCAACCGCCCGTCTTGCAGGAAAGCGGGAACGCCCGGCGTTGTGGCTTGTCTTGCGACCAAACGGCTTCCGTTACGTTCATCTTGCTGGCTTTGATCACGTCTTTGAGAAGCATGTGGCGACACTCGAGAACCCGATGGCAGCATGACCGCTCCGGCCTCAGGCGTCAATCTGCTTTCTCAAGTATATAATCGCCAAAAGTAAGGGGCTGCATAAGTAGAATTTTCTCGGCAAGATGCATGAGGAGATTCTGAGTGGAATTCGCCAAACCCCTGATGGACGGCGACCATGCGCCGGAAACCCGCGCCACTATGGCTTGGGTGCTGGATCAGTGCTACACGCTGATGCACCCGATCATGCCCTTCATCACCGAAGAGCTTTGGGCGCTGACCGGCAGCCGCGCCAAACCGCTGGTCCATGCCGATTGGCCCACCTATGGGACTGAGCTGATCTGGTCTTGTCGCGGTTTGGTGCCGCTCCTTTGATAGCTTAACGTGCAGCAAAGGAGATGAACCATGGGCACAGTCAGGACGGATGAATTTCGCAAGGATGCAGTGCGGATCGCGCTGACCAGCGGGCTTTCACGCAAACAGATTGCTGATGATCTTGGTGTCGGGATGTCGACGCTGAACAAATGGATCACGGCGCATCGCGACACGGATGTGGTATCGGTTGAGGATCGTAAACTTGCCCTTGAGAACGAACGGCTCCGGCGCGAAAACCGCATACTGCGCGAGGAGAGGGACATCCTAAAAAAGGCCACCCAGTTCTTCGCGAGCCAAAAGCCGTGAGGTTTAGGTTTGTCGAAGAACATAGTGGGGCGTTCCCGACCGAACGGCTGTGTCAGGTCATGAGCGTCAGCTCGCGCGGGTTGCGGGCCTTTCGCAGCCGCCCTGCCAGCCGCAGGCAACGCATGGATATGGTCGTTCTGGCCCACATCAAGGAGCAATCGCGCCTGAGCTTGGGCAGCTATGGCCGCCCCAGGATGACCGAAGAACTAAAAGAGGTCGGCGTTGATGTAGGTCACCGCCGGGTTGGGCGGCTGATGCGGGAGAACGGGATCGTCGTTGAAAGAACTCGCAAATTCAAGGTGACGACGGATAGCGATCACACGTTCAACATCGCACCAAACTTGTTGGACCGTGACTTCACGGCAGATCAACCGAACCAGAAATGGGCGGGCGATATCAGCTACATCTGGACCCGCGAGGGCTGGCTGTATTTGGCTGTTATCCTGGACCTGCCTTCCCGGCGCGTGATCGGCTGGGCCGTCAGCAACCGCATGAAGCGCGATCTGGCAATCCGGGCATTGAAGATGGCCATCGCCCTGCGATCCCCGCTGCGGGGCTGCATCTTCCACAGCGACAGGGGCAGCCAATACTGTTCGCACGACTACCAGAAGATCCTGCGTGAGCATGGGTTCAAGGCGTCAATGAGCGGCAAAGGCAACTGCTATGACAACGCAGCCATCGAAACCTTCTTCAAAACCATCAAGGCCGAACTGATCTGGCGCAGATCTTGGGAAAATCGCCGCCAGGCCGAAACCGCCATCTTCCAATACATCAACGGCTTCTATAACCCACGCCGCCGACATTCAGCATTGGGAGGCAAAAGCCCCTTGGCCTTCGAACGTCAAGTGGCCTAAACGAGCACTGGGAGCGGCACGAATACGCGACAAGACCAGAGCGCTACAGCTTTCGAAAGACGTTGTTTACGTGAAGGGTGACAAATACCGTCAAGCCGTTCG
>JANMMJ010000160.1:0-1657 GCA_031373255.1 Hyphomicrobiales bacterium | reverse complement strand
TCGCGGACACCTTTTCGCAGATAGCGCGGCACCAGCATGGTGGCGGCGGGATATTCGGGATCGTAGCGATAGCCATCTTCCTTGTGGCCATTGCGGATCTCGATTGAATCCTCGTGGCCCGCGGTGCAGATCAGGCCGGTCTTGCCGCCACGATGCGTGATAAGCGCGTTGAGGCCAACGGTCGTCCCGTTGATGCAAAGATCGCAATTGGATACGATTTCGCCGGGTGACACGCCGAAATCCTCGGCGATGAGCTTCAGGCCATTCTCGATGGCCTTGGTGGGATCCGCAGGCGTCGACAGCGCCTTGAAGAGTTTCACTTGACCATTGACCCGGTCGGCAATGACAAAGTCGGTGAAGGTGCCGCCGGCATCGATGCCCAGGCGATATTGTGTGCGCATGATCCGGTTCTCCCTCAGGCCGTTTCTCTCAGCCGCCTTGTGGCGGCGAGATCGACATCGAGCGACTGGGGATCGGTGATGACGACCCCGTAGTCGGCCCTCGCTCCCGCGATCGAGACGAGACCGTTCTTCACATCCCAGACGACCTTCTCGACGGGGCGCTCATGCGGATTGCCATAGCCGCCGCCGCCGGGATTCATGTTGGTCACGGTGTCGCCCGGCTGGATCTTCTCCATGATGTTGGTGCGTTTCAGTTCCACTTCGCCGGAACGCTTCAATTCAACGCGGCCTACCTTTGAGTCGATGTCCCGCGAGACAGCACCCGCGGCCCCCATGGCTGGAATGCGGCGGCCTTCGCCAAAACCGATGCAGAGCATTTCCTTGTCGAGGGGTTCCACCTCCCAGGCCGTACCGGACCCGCCGCGGAATTTTCCGGCTCCTCCGGAATCGGTCATCAGCGAATAGCGGTGGATGATGATCGGGTAGGAATATTCGAGCAGTTCGACGTCGCCACTTGTCAACGCGCCAAAGCAGCATTCGGGGCCGACGGCATGCCAGCCATCCTGTTGCGGCGTGGCGCCACCGCCTGAAATGATGGTGGCGAGCACCATGGTGACGAATTCCTCATTGGTGCGTGAGTCCCATCCCGCCACATTGAGCCCGTTGGCATGGCCCCATGATGCAGCGACCTTGGAAGGCATGGCCTTCTCGAAGGCGAGGCGTACGGCATCGGTCAGGGTTTCCATCGGCGTCGTCGTGCAGTTCATGTGGGGCGCCGGTTCGGCGGCGTTGCAGATGGTGCCCTTGGGCCCGAAGTCCGCCGAAACGCAGCGGTAAAGTCCCTCATTATAGGGCGGCGGGAGGGCGGCAAACATCATCAGCCCCAGATAGACACCGGAGTGCGAGTTGCCCTCGTAGGAATTGATGAAATACGGAATCTGCGGCGGGCTGGTGATGGCGATGTGGCAGGTGTCTTTTTTGATCGTCACCCTGGCCTTGATCTCGAAATCGCCGAAGCCGTGGCCGGCATCATCAAGAATGGCGATGCCCTCATAGATTCCGTCAGGCACGGAGGCGATCAGGGTGCGCATGTGGCGGTCGGCCATATCCAGCAATTCGCCGATGCAGACGTCCACGGTCTTCTGGCCGTATTTGTCCAGCATGGCGATCAGATTGCGCTCACCCACCTGGCAAGCGCCGATCAGCGCATTGAAATCGCCTTCCTGGTCGCGCCTGGCCCGCATGTTGGTGAAGAT
>JANMMJ010000017.1:0-1665 GCA_031373255.1 Hyphomicrobiales bacterium | reverse complement strand
GGAAACAGTACCGAGGGTTTCGAATCAATGATGGCCAGTCTGCGTATCTTGACTGCTACGACCAACGCACGCGCTTAGGGAAGCGAGCCGCATACGATCTGCACGCCTCCCGCCGCGAGTTCCTGCAGGCCCGCCGCATTGCTGGCACTCGGCACCCAGGGCACGGTGGTCGGATCGATCTTGAGGTCGGCGAGCATGCCGTACAGCGAGAGATGCCACGATCCGCCGCGCGCCGTGCCGGAAGCGCGCAGCTTGCCGGGATTCTTGCGGATGGCATCGATCAGTTCGGCCATGGTCTTGTAAGGCGAATCGGCATTCACCTGGATGGCCGCGGCGTCGACATTCACCAGGCCGAGCGGCGTGAAGCTCGCGCCATCGAGCTTGGTGAGGCCCTGGTAATGCATCATCGAGATTTCCGCGGTGATGAGGCCGATGGTGTAGCCATCGGGCGCCGCGGCCGCGAATGCCTGGTGGCCCACCACGCCGCTGCCGCCGGTGCGATTGACCACGTTGACCGGCTGCCCCAGTTCCTTCTCCAGCAATGCGGCGAGCATGCGCGCAACCGCATCGGTGCCGCCGCCCGCGCCCCACGGCACGACCATCGTCAAAGGCCGGGCGGGATAACTCTGCGCATGGGCGGCCGGCAACAGGATCGCGGACAGGCAAAGGAATAGCGCGGAGAGCCAGATTTTCTGCATTGGATGGTCCGTTCCGGTTGCGCGCCGCAACACGGCGCGGGGACGCGCTGATGTGAACAGCACTGTTCGGGATTCCCGGCGATTCTATTGCAAAAACGCGTGGGCCGGACGGCCTCCGGTGCGGGCTTCTTGTTTCAATCTATTTTCACCGCAGAGGACGCGCCTGCGTTGAGACGTTGATCTGGATTTATTTAACGCGCACCAGCTTGAGGTCGGCCTCGCGCTGAGAGACGAGCTGAAGGAAGCTGCGGATCTGCGGATAGATCATTTCGCGGAACTTGCGTCCGCTGAAAATCCCGTAGTGGCCGACTCCCTTCGCCAGCAGATGGCGGCGCTTGTCCGAGGGGATGTTGCGGCAGAGGGTCTGCGCGGCTTCGGTCTGGCCATTTCCGGAAATGTCGTCGAGCTCGCCCTCGATGGTAAATAGCGCGGTCTTGCGGATGGCTTCCGGTTGCACAAGCTTTCCCCGCATCACCCATTTTCCCTTGGCCAACAGGAACTCCTGAAACACCACCTTGATGGTATCGAGGTAGTACTCGGCGGGCATGTCGAGCACGGCGTTGTATTCGTCGTAGAACTTGCGGTGAGCCTCGGCGCTTTCACCGTCTCCACGAATCAGATGATTGTAGAACTGCTGGTGCGACTCGGAGTGGCGCTCCGGATTCATTGCCAGGAAACTGGCGTGCTGCAGGAAGCCCGGGTAAACCTTGCGCATGAAGCCGGGATAGTTGAGCGGCACCCGCATGATGACCCGGTCGGAAAACCAGGAATGCGGCCGTCCCGAGGCAAAGTCGTTCACCACGGTCGGATTGCGCCGGGTATCGATCGGCCCCCCCATCATGATCATTGCCTTCGGCACCGCAGGCTCGTTGTCCGCAGCCATGAGCGATACGGCCGCGAGCACCGGCACGGTGGGCTGGCAGACCGACATGACATTGAGGTCCGGGGACAGCAGGCGAATGAAGTC
>JANMMJ010000115.1:0-3014 GCA_031373255.1 Hyphomicrobiales bacterium | reverse complement strand
CAGATCTCCGATCTGCGCGCCGTCAAGCCTCACCTTGCCCGCCGGGCGCGGTGCGTCGAAGGGTGAGGCGATTGTCACATCTCCACTTGCCGCCTTGGCAACGAGGTCAGCCGCGCGAAGGTTCCGGCCGTCAAAATCCACGGTGATGCGGCCGGAAGTGTCGGTATCGTCCAACACGACATTTGCTTCAAGGCTGCCCGCCAGTTCCATGAGCAACAGCGGACCGACATCACGGAGATCGGGAGACGATAGCTTGAAAGCACCAGTCGCCAAACCGCCAGGGGGCAAACGAAGCTCTCCCTCAAGCTTCGAAGTGTTCGACTGTGCCGAAAAGTTACGCAGGATTCTCACACCTTCCGGCGCAGTCTCGATGTCGCCGGTTATGCGCACCGGCCTCCCGTCGAGAGAACCTGTGAAATCAATGCTACCGGATGGCCTGTCTTCAGAGATGACGACGACGCCCTTGAGGATTGGCTCGGACAGACTGCGGCCAAGCAGCGTCATGTCCTTGCCCGTCGCATCGACTGTGATTTCAGGGCCAGCCCACGGACCTTTGACTGTGGCCTTTCCCCTGGCGCTGCCTTCGAGCCGGCTGTCGACCATCTGCAGCTTGGGCAATTCCATTTCGAGAGCAAGATCGGCGGCAGAAGAACTTACAGATCCGTTCAGGCCGGCGCTGATTGCCTCGCCTGAAAGTTTCAAGGCTTTGAGCGTGAAGGTTCCGCCGCCACCGCCCGAGATATTGCCCGCGAGTGTCACATTGCCACTCAGCAATCCATCAAGCACCGGGTTGCCGGTTTCTGGAGACTGTGCCGTTCCAGAAATGGCGAGATCAATATTGCCAGTCGATGCCGAAGCACGGCCCGTTGCGGAAATAATTGATTTTCCCAGGGACACCTCTGCTTGCGAGAGCTTGATGTCCCCTTCGGCACTTCGCTCGCCAGCAAGTTGGCCGGTCAGAGCGCCGGTCAATGCAGATGGAAGGCTCTTGGTTCGTCCCTGCCCCACTTCACCTTTGATCATCCCCTCGAAACTTGCCGGGTTAGCGCCAGCGCCAATCCCCACGCCGGACAGGCTGATCCCTGGCTTTGTTACGACAGCAATGTCGCTCGTAAGTGAGGCCGCATTGGCGGTAATCGTCCAGTGCGGTACCGACAGATTGCCCGATACGCCGATATCGGCCATCAAACCGGCTATCTCCGGCGTGCCGAGTCCACCGATTTCTTGCAGGGAAAAAACCTCCTGGTCATTCTTGGCACGCAGTTCCAGCGTCAGGCCGGTTCCATTGCCGGCCCAATCCACGGGACCGGAAACGCGAAGCTGATACGCGTCATTGTCGATCCAAATGCGCTGGATTTCGGCAATACAGCCCCTGTTCGGAAACGAAAGGACGGCGGTAAGCTCCGAATTGCCCCGCAGGACTCGCGACATGCCAGCCGGAGCAAGACGATCCACCTGCCCACTGCCATTGATTGTGACCTTCTTCGCAGCCGCATCGGTCACGGCCGCAGCCTCTCCCGCGAGAACCCGCTCATGGTCAAGATCGAGGCTGAAGCGGCCGGTCCAATTGTCGATCATACCCTTGGCCTGCAGGCCAAGGTCCACCGGGGGATCGCCGCGCAGCCCAAGAAGGCCTGACACCAAACCGCCCGCTCCTTCCTGAAGCGCGATATCCAGATCGAGATTTCGGGACTTGGGATCGAGCACAATGATCGCCTTGAGCTTGCCCTGCTTGCTGTCGATCCGGTCGGCCGTGAAGGCGAAGTGGATTTCAGCAGGAGACTGGATGATCTGCGCCGAGCCATCGATCTTGATCGTCGCTTCCTCGCCCGCCACGGACTGATCGATCCTGAAACTGCCAACCCATAGTTTCGCGATATTTGCGTTGCTCAGGTCCGACATTTCCTGCGGCGCGGAAACACCACCCTCTGTCGTTTGTGGCAAGCGCCGGAGATCGATGCTCTCGATGCTCAGATTGTCGATCTCGAGGGTGCTTTTGAACAGCGAGAGCGGCCGCCAGTCCAGTTGCAGCTTGTCGAGGACCAGACATGGCTCGTCGCCGTCGCGCACTTCGACGCGATTGACGCTCACCCCGCCATTGAGCGCGATACTCAGGCCATCTATCGCGACACTTCGGCCCTCGGCAGCCAGGACATTCTCGAGCATCTTCTCGACCAGGCTCTTGGCCGACTGTTCCTGTGCCGGCAATGTTCCAATCGCCCACCACGCGGTGATTGCGATCAGCAGGAACCCAAACGGTGTCAGTAAGCGCCGCATCAGAAGGCCTGCCCTATGCCGAAATAAACTGCGAAATCGGGATCTCCTTCACCAGGATTGAGCGGCACGGCAACATCGAGGCGCAAGGGGCCGACGACCGTGTAATAGCGCAGCCCCAGACCCGCGCCGACCTGAAAATCGTTCTTGCCGCCAAACCCGGAAGTCTCGGTGACAAAACCGGCATCGATGAATGGCACAATCCCGATTGTATCGGTAATCTTGATCCGCGCCTCAAGCGAGCCTTCAACGCGCGCCAGGCCGCCGATGGGGCCAAAACCGGCCCGGCGTGGCCCGATGTTCAGATATTCATAGCCGCGAACCGATCCACCCCCGCCCGCATAGAGCCGGCGGTGTGCCGGAATGTTGTCGATTTCTGCACCCCAAATGGTGCCGGCAAGGCCACGTCCGGCAATCACATAGCGTTCGTCTGCATCGAGCGCAAAATAATAGCGAAACTCGGCATCCGTCTCGACGTAGGGGGACGAACTCTCGATTTCATACTGGGGTTCCACGGTCAGACGGCCGAACAGGCCCGATGTTGCATCCAGGAGATCGTTTCGCGAGTCATATTGCGCGGTCAACGGAAGCGTGAGGAGTGAGTAATTGTTACGGCCAAAGGCATCGTCGATCCGCGACCAGTCATAGGTGATGCCGCCGGAAAAACTGACATACTCGGAATAATCGTGCGTCAGCAGCGCCTCGGCGACAACACCGCGCCGGTGATAGGGATCGGGCTC
>JANMMJ010000084.1:0-5061 GCA_031373255.1 Hyphomicrobiales bacterium | reverse complement strand
AAATTCGTCGAGGAGCCCTGCGTCGTCGGCGAGGTCGAGGAAGGACCAGCGGTTGCACATCGCGGGCGTGTTTCATGGCATCGCTCCAGATCCGGCGCGGCAGGCCGAGCTCGGAAGCAGTGGTCGGGCCCCCGGCGGCGCGCAAGGTGGCCTCCATATCGGCGGGCGGCATGACAAAGGCCCGCAGTTCGGCGCGCAGTTCCGGCCAGAGATCGGCAAGCCGGTCATTGAATTCAGCAGCCCCCTTCGCATCGAAGGACTTCTTCCTGGCCTCTGCATAGCACATGCGGCCAATATCCTCGCCGTAGCGCGCGATGAACTCGGATTCGCGGATATGGGTAGCCTTGATCCTGGGCGGCTTGTCCATGGCCAGAATTTCATACTGCAATCTGGCAATGGCGAGCGATGCAACACCCACCTGCTGTCCATGGGTGGTGCCGGGATGGGCAGGGCCCGCAAACATGTCGATCCAGTGCGAGACCTGGTGCTCACCCATCGAACCATGATGCGATACGCCAGTGAAGCAGACACCAAAACCGCAGAGCGTCAGAACCCGCTGGAGATGACCATTGGCATCGATGCCGTGCTTGCCCAGCCCCGCGGCGGATTTTATCATCGGGCCTTCGTCATCGGCCATCAGCTTGTAGGGTACGGGTGAATAGAAGGTGCCAAAGAGGCGGTGCGATGCCCACCAGTCAATTTGTGCAGTGGGCCGGCACAGGCTGTCGCCCAGGCCTGCGGCGGAAAGCCAAGTCGGCGCATCGGCACTCACCTTGAGATCGATGAAGATGCCGCGCGGTGCATGGGCCGGAAGCGACGTCTTGTAGCCGTTGCGGAGGGTGACGGAGGCGGTCGATGCGGCGTAGCCATTCATCGATGCGGCGGTGGCAAAGCAGGCATATTTACGGCCGTCCTTGAAGGTCGCATATTTGCAGACATCGGACAGCGAGCCAGAGCCCACAACCACGAGCGCTTCGGCGTGGCGGGTTTTTTCCTGCACCATGGCAATGGTCGGTTCATCGCAATGGGTGTTGCCCGGCAGCACGATTTCATCGACGGTCCCGAGCGCCTTCAGCGATTTCGCTACACGGCGGCCCATGGCTTCGTGGGTGTTGATGTCGGAAACAACGGCAATGCGCCGGCCGAGATTCAATGGCGCCAGCATATCGGCCTCACCGCCATCAAGCGTCTCGGCAAGTTCGATGGTCTCGAAGGGCACCTCAGCCGACTGGCCGGTGTCGGGATCGCGCCATTCGCCGGCAACGAACTCGCGGATCAGGTGGTTCCAGTCGGTCATGCGGAGGCTCCCTGTTTGGCAAAGGAAGCAACGCGGGCATTCCATTTGAAGATCATTGGCCAGAGGTCGGCATATATCGCGAGCAGTTCGCGATATCGGGCATGGGACCTAGCATCAGGTTCATATGTGGCGGTCAATTGGCCTGCCATGGCAGCAGCGGCATCGGCGATGGAACCGAACCAGCCGGCACCTTTGGCAGCGGCAACGGCTGCTCCCAGCGACGAGGCTTCGACGGTTTCTGAACGCAAGACGCGGCGGCCGGAACAGTCAGCCAAAATTTGGCACCAGAGTGGCGAAGCGGAACCGCCGCCAATGGCAACGAAATGGTCAATCGGCTCGGTCACTCTGGCTATATCGGCGGTGATCATCGATTGCTCGAGGGCGATGCCTTCGAGCATGGCTCGGTAGATGTGGCCGCGCTTGTGGAAGGAGGTGAGTCCGGCGATGACGCCACGGGCTTCCGAGTCCCAGTAGGGTGTCATCGACCCGGCCCAGTAGGGCACAACGACAAGCCCCTCCGAACCGATGGGAACCGCGGCGGCTTCGGCTTCGAGTTTGGCAAAGAGGCTGGAAGCTTCGGCTTCGCTCAATCCAAAAAGCTGCTGCACGAACCAGTTGACCAGGAACGTGCCGGTGCGGATCGCCGACTCATAGGTGTAACCCTGCTCGGCCACCGCGGTCATTGTGCGGAAGGCCCGGTGATGACGGTAGGTGGTGCCAAAGTTCCCAGAGACGACGGCCGTGCCGAGATTGATGTAGGCGCGGCCCGGGACAAAAATATTGGCGCCAGTTCCGGCACATTGGCCATCGCCGCCGCCGGCAATCACCGGGGTTCCGGCAAGCAGTCCGGTTTCGCGGGCGGCCCTTTCGGTGACCTTGCCCGTCGGCTCTCCTGGCCTGACGAGACGCGGCAGTCTCCTGCGTTCAAGTGAGACGGCACTCAACAGTTCGTCCGACCAATCGAAATGTTCAACATCGAGCAGGCCCATGGGATCGGCGGAGGCAGTGGATGTCGCCCATGTCCCGGTGAGCTTGAACGTGAGAAAGCCATGGACCTCGGCGGTCATCGCCATGGTCTGCCAGGTCGCCGGCATATTGCGGGCCAGCCAGGCGCAACGATAGAGGCAGGGCACGACATCGGCGGGCTTGCCGGAAATCTTGTGAATGCGGTCTGCGCCAAGGCGCTGGCTCAGTTCGGATACTTCGGCGGTGGCGCGCGAATCGAGCCAGAGTGTTCCGGGGCGGAGCGCCTGGCCCTGCTCGTCGAATTGGGAGAAGCTTTCGCGCTGGTTGGAAATGGCAAGTGCCGCAACGCGGCTCATGTTGATCTTGACGGAAAGCTGCTGCAAGGCCGTGACGGCAGCGCCCCACCAGTCGGAAGGCTCCTGTTCGAACCAGCCGGGCTGCGGTGTTGACATCGGGATGGCGGCGCGGCCCTCGGCCAGCGCCTTGCCGGCGCGGTCCCAGGCGATTGCCTTGGTGGCCGTCGTCGAGCTGTCAATTCCGATGACGAGATCGTGCTTCATGAAAGGGTTGGACCCGGAAGGAAAAAACGGAGGTGGCGCGTGCCACCTCCGCAAGTTTCAGGGAGTAATCAGAGGCCGGCGTCAGCCACCGCCGCGTCAATCGATGCGGCAATCGTGTCCATGCACTTCTTGGCGTCGCCGCCGAAGTCCTGGCCCGTCAGGAGCTTGCCGAGGTTCACCGGAATCTCGTTGTTGGAGAAGCCAGCCCACAACGGCATGTCGGGCTCGGAGGCGATGTTGTTGTCGATGACCCACTTCACCGTATCGAGATGACGGGTGGTGTTGGGGCCGACAACGGCCTTTTCCTTGACGCGCGGATCGGAGAAAGACGACAGGCGCATCGGCGCGAAGCCGCCGATCAGCGTGCAGCGCGTCATGATGTCCTTCGAGCAGGCCCATTGCATGAACAGCCATGCCGGATCGATGTTCTTCGAGTACTTCGACAGGCCGAGGATCGAGCCGCCCTGGTGGGCGTAGCCCGGGATTTCACCGAAGCCCACGTCGGCAGCAGCGCGAAGCGGCTTGCCGACAAGCGGCTTGGCCGGCATCCACAGGCCCTTGACCTTGGAGGTGTCGGCGTCGAGGCCGGGGAAGAACTCGTCCCACGACTGAACGAGGGCGCACTGGCCGGCCGCCATCATCTGGGACTGGCCGTCCCAGGTGGAGTTGAGCGACTCGGGTGGTGCGTTTTTCACCCATTCCTGATAGCGCTGCAGGCCGGCGATGCCGGCTTCGTCGTTGCCCTTGAACTTCTTGTCGGAACCGAAGATCGAGCCGCCCTCATTCCACACCATCTGGGTCCAGTCGCAGTTCAGCGAGTAGTGGCCCGACTTGGCCTGGAGGCCGGTGCCGAACATGCCGTTGGCCTTTTCGGCCTCGGTGATCGCCTTGACCGCGGCGGTGAATTCGTCCGGCGTAGTCGGAACGGCGATCTTGTGCTTTTCGAGAATGTCCTGACGGTACATTAGGGTAAAGATCGGAATGTCGAAGGGAATGCCGGCCCACTTGCCTTCATACTCGGCAAGGCCTGAAACCAGCGGCTTGGAGAAGTCCTCGAAGTCAAAGCCCGGCATGGCGAGATCCGGCTTGTCCTTGTAGTAGGCAACCGGATCGACGGTGTCCTGCGCGAAGGTGGCGACCCATGACTGGTCGAGATAATAGAGATCGTAGGTGCCGAGCTGGCCCTGCACGTCCTGGGTGGCCTTGGCGAGCACCTGCTCGAGCGGCACGATTTCGATTTCGACTTCGATGCCGGTCGGGTCGGTGAACTCTTTCTTGAGCTGGTCGAGCACCACGGTCGGCGGGGTGGCTTCCGAGGTATAGCGGATCTTGGTGCCCTTGAACTTGGAGCCCACATCCTTCAGCCACTGGGTGACGGAAGCATCCTGGGCCATGGCTTCGGTGCCGATCAAGCCGAGATCGCCCCGGAAGGCCCGGGTGTTGCCAAGCATGCCCGCCCCGAAGGCCGAGAAGCCGACGCCGGCCATTCCCACCTTCTTGAGAAACTCGCGCTTGGAAATCCGCCGGGCGGCGTAGTCGCGCGCGGTATCGGCGATGAAGGTCTTTTTATCGTAGTCCTTGAAACTCATATTATTCCTCCCAGGGGTTGATCGCAAAATTCTCGCGCGCGGGTGTCACTCCTTCAATGAGCCGAGAGTCAGGCCGCGCACCAGATGGCGTTGAACGAGCAGAATGAAGATGAAGCCCGGTATCGCTGCTGCCGTTCCCAGCGCCGCGATAAAGCCCCATTCATTGCCCGTCGATGTCACGAAAGTCTGGATCTTCACCGGGACCGTGCGGATGTCGGTGGTGAGAAACAGCGAGAGCAGGAACTCGGTCCAGGCGAAGATGAAGCAAAGCACCGCCGAAGCGGCGACACCGCCCTTGACCATGGGCAGCACGATCTTCCTGAAGGTCTGGCCACGCGTGGCGCCGTCGATCATCGCTGCCTCGTCGACGTCCTTCGGCACGTCATCGAAAAAGGATTTCATCAACAGCACGGCGATCGGCAGGTTCATCAGCGCGTAGATCAGGATCAGGCCGATATAGCCCATGTAGAGATTGTCGGTGTCGCGCAGTCCGGCCGTCTTGTAGACGGTCACCAGCGGAATGAGGATGGCGATCGGCGGCATGAAGCGCTGGCCCAGCACCCAGTTGAGAAAGGCGTTGCGGCCCTTGAAGGCCATGCGCGACAGGGCATAGGCGGCGAACACCGCCAGCAGCATGGTGAAGGCGGTG
>JANMMJ010000012.1:0-2991 GCA_031373255.1 Hyphomicrobiales bacterium | reverse complement strand
GCAGCGAGCGTAATACCTGCCATGCCCTTCTTTGTGGGTGTTCCCATGTCTTCCACCTTGCCGCAAAACTTGCCGCAATGGGAGTCCGTACCTTTGATAATCGCATCGGATAGTCTCCTACCCGGCACCGGTAGTCTCAACGCTTCCTGCGCTTGCTACCGAATGCCGCGATTATCCGCGTCATCTCCTCGATATCAAGCTGGTCATCGAGAAAACCGACCTCGACATGCGCCGCGCCTTGTTGAAGCGATCCCTGCCAGCGCACATGGAAGTCATCCTCGTTCCTCCGGCTGGCCCCCAGACAAAGCCGAAGGCCTTGAACTATGCGCTGGCTTTTGCCCGTGGCGAACTGCTGACCATTTACGACGCCGAGGACATTCCGCATCCTGGCCAGTTGCGCTCTGCCGCGGCGGTCTTTGCCGCCAGTGATCCACGCATCGCCTGCCTTCAGGCTGAACTCACCTTCTACAATCCATCGGAAAACTGGCTGACGCGGCAGTTCACCGCTGAATATGCCTGGCTCTTCGGCAGGCTGCTGCCGATGCTCGCCCGCCTCGATCTCCCCATTCTGCTGGGTGGCACTTCCAACCATTTCCGCACCGATGTCCTGCGGAGCATTGGTGCCTGGGATGCCTACAATGTAACCGAGGACGCCGATCTAGGCCTTCGCCTGGCGCGTTTTGGCTATCGCGCCGGCATGCTCGCCTCGCGCACCTACGAGGAAGCCAACTGCCATCTTGGCAACTGGATGAGCCAGCGCGCCCGCTGGCTCAAGGGCTGGATGCAGACCTGGCTGGTTCACATGCGCTCACCCGCGCGCCTCAAGGCTGACCTTGGAAATCGCGGATTCTGGACGGCCCAGGCATTGCTGCTTGGCGTGATCATTTCGGCCCTGTTTCATCCGGCCTTCCTCGTCTTGACCGTCTGGTCGATCTGGTCTGGTGAGTTCTTTCCGGCACAGGGAAACTGGCTTCTGGTCTTGGCGACGGGGATCAGCCTCGCCGTGCTCACCGCAGGCTATGCCTCGGCAATCTATGCCGCCCATCTCGGGCTGAAGCGCCTTGGCAAACGGCGATGGTTGGGAACCCTACTCACCATGCCGGCCTATTGGCTGCTCATATCGGCCGCCGCATGGCTGGCGCTCTGGCAGTTGATTGTTGCGCCCTTTCACTGGAACAAGACGGCCCACGGCATTTCGCGGGCGCCAGCGGGACCGGCAGCACGCCGCCGCGCCGTCCTTACTTCGCCGAAGCTTTGACCTTCTCGCGCTTTGCCAGCAGGTTGGTGAGCCAGTCCGGATCCATTTCGGGAACCGACGACAACAAGAGCTCCGTGTAGGCCGGATAGGGCGGCGACAGCACTTTCGACTTCAGCCCCTGCTGCACCACCTTGCCCTGGAACATCACCACGATCTCGTCCGAGATAGCCCGCACCGTGGCAATATCGTGGGTGATGAAGAGATAGGTCAGGTTCTTTTCCTTCTGCAGGCGCAGAAGCAGCTTGAGGATTTCCTCCTGCACGATCTGGTCGAGAGCCGATGTGACTTCATCGCAGATGATGAATTCGGGATCGGCGGCGAGAGCCCGGGCAATGCAGATGCGCTGTTTCTGGCCGCCCGACAGTTCACCGGGAAGGCGGTCGATATAGCTCTCGTCCATTTCGATCTGTTCGAGCAGTTCGACAATCTTGCGGTCGCATTCGGCACCCTTGTAACCACCGTAGAATTCCAGCGGCCGGCCGATGATATCGCGCACCTGGTGACGTGGATTGAGCGCCGTATCCGGTGATTGGTAGATCATCTGGATCCGCCGCAGCGTATCCTTCTCCCGATCCTTCAAGGCGCGCGGCAGTGGCTTGCCGTTGAAATAAACCTCGCCCTTGATCGGCGGCAGCAGCCCGGTGATCACCCGCGCCAGTGTCGATTTGCCCGATCCCGATTCGCCCACCACCGCAACGGTCCGCCCGCGCGGAACCTGAACCGTGACATTTTCCAGGACCTTCACCGCCCCGCCATAGCTTGCATCGACGTCATGGATGCGGAGGATAATGTCTTCGCCCGGATTTTCAGGCTTTGCCAGCTCGCGGACCGACCACAGCGTCTTGGTATAGTCTTGGGTTGGCGCCTTCAACATATCGCGGGTGGGGGCCTCCTCGACTAGCTTGCCATAACGCAGCACCATGATCCGGTGCGCCATCTGCGCCACCACGGCCAAGTCATGCGTCACATAGATTGCCGCCGTGTTGAACTGCTCGACGATCGAGCGCATGGCGGCGAGAACTTCAACCTGCGTCGTCACATCGAGCGCCGTTGTCGGTTCGTCAAAAATGATAAGATCGGGGCGGCACGACATGGCCATCGCCGTCATGGCGCGTTGCAGCTGGCCGCCTGATACCTGGTGCGGATAGCGCTCTCCGATCTTGTCGGGATTGGGCAACCGCAACCGGCCAAAGAGATCGCGCGCGTCGGATTCGGCTTTCTCGCGCGGCATGATGTTATGATCGACCGCCGTTTCAGTGACCTGCTCGATCAGCCGGTGCGCCGGATTGAAGGAAGCAGCCGCACTCTGCGCCACATAGGCGATGCGCGAGCCGCGCATGGCGCGCTTGTCTTCATCGCTGGCCGCCAGAAGGTCGATGCCGTCAAACGTGATGGAGCCGCCGGAAAAGCGGCAGCCCGGGCGCACATAACCCATCGCTGCCAGTCCGATGGTTGACTTGCCCGCACCCGACTCGCCAATGAGACCCAGTACCTCGCCGCGCCGGAGCGTCAGGTCCACGCCCTTGACGATCGGGTTCCATTGATCGTCGCTCAGGCCTTCGATCTTGAGTCCTTTGATCTCAAGGAGGACTTCGCCCTTGGTGCGTTTGGATTCAGTGGCCATCGGGAAGTCCGCTTGTCTTTTGGAGGAACCAGTCGACGACGAAATTGACGGCGACGGTGAGGAGCGCAATCGCCGCTGCCGGATAGAGTGGCGTCGGGTTGCCATAGGT
>JANMMJ010000011.1:0-2220 GCA_031373255.1 Hyphomicrobiales bacterium | reverse complement strand
CCGCGATCGTGCAACGAAGCTATTGAATTTCATCGGCGATGTCATCGTCAATGGTAACCCCGAGGTGAAGGGGCGTTCGAAGCCGAAACGCCTCCATCCGCCGAAAGTGCCGGACCTGCGGGGCACCTCAGTCGGACCCGGCCTGAAGCAGCTCTTGGAAGAGAAGGGTCCACGGGCAGTGGCCGATTGGATGAAAGCGCAGCAGAAGCTCCTTTTCACAGATACAACAATGCGCGATGCCCACCAGTCGCTTTTGGCAACCCGCATGCGCACCCATGACATTGAGAAGATTGCACCGGCCTATGCCATCCTGCTGCCGGAGCTGTTTTCAGTCGAGTGTTGGGGCGGGGCAACCTTCGATGTCGCCATGCGATTCCTGAAGGAAGACCCGTGGGAGCGGCTGGTGAAGCTGCGCGCCGCCATGCCCAATCATCTCCTGCAGATGCTGCTCCGTTCAGCAAACGCCGTCGGCTACACGAACTATCCTGACAATGTCGTTGCGTATTTCGTAGCCCAGGCCGCCGGTGCCGGAATCGATATCTTCCGTGTGTTCGATTCCCTGAACTGGGTCGAGAACATGAAGGTGGCGATGAATGCCGTGCTTGAGTCCGGCAGGATTCTTGAGGCAACCGTTTGCTACACCGGCGATATTCTGGATCCCAAGCGGCCGAAATACGATCTCGACTACTATGTGAAGATCGCGCGGGAACTGGAGCTGGAAGGGGCTCACATTCTCGGTATCAAGGATATGGCTGGCCTGTTGAAGCCGCCCGCTGCAAAATTGCTGTTTTCCACCCTCAAGCGCGAACTCGCAATCCCGATACATTTCCACACCCATGACACGAGTGGTATTTCCGCCGCCACCGTGCTTGCGGCGGCTGAGGCGGGCGTCGATGCCGTCGATGCAGCCATGGACTCCATGAGCGGCCTCACCTCCCAGCCACCCTTGGGCTCAATCGTTGCGGCGCTCCGCGGCAGCCCCCGCGATCCGGGCTTCAATCCGGAAGCTATCGAAACGATTTCTGAATATTGGGGCCGGGTGCGCGAGCTCTATGTGGGTTTTGAATGCGATGTTCGCTCAGGAACGGCGGACGTTTACCGCCACGAGATGCCCGGCGGCCAGTACACCAATTTGCGTGAACAGGCTCGCTCACTTGGCATCGAAGAGCGCTGGCGTGAGGTGAGTAGGGCCTATGCAGACGTAAATGGAATCTTTGGCGATATCGTCAAGGTGACGCCGTCCTCGAAGGTCGTGGGCGACATGGCGCTGATGATGGTGACGGGAAATCTCAGTGTTGAGGATATCGTCGATCCTGCCAAGGAGATCAACTTTCCCGAGTCGGTTGTCTCGCTGTTTAGGGGCGAGATCGGTCAGCCGCCTGGCGGTTTTCCGCAAGCCTTACAGAAGAAAATCCTCAAGGGCGATGAGCCACTCACGCAGAGGCCCGGTGCCGTGATGCCTCTGGCGGATTTCTCCAGCTTGCGCGTCACTGCAGAAACCAAGTGCGGGCGAAGCGTGAGCGATGAAGAGTTTGCGAGTTATCTCATGTATCCGGCTGTATTCACCGAATTTGCCCATGTGCAGTCGGCCTATTCTGATCTTTCAGTGTTGCCGACCAATGTCTTTTTCTATGGGCTGCCGCCCAATGAAGAGTTCACCATTGAAATTGACAAGGGCAAGGCACTCATCGTGAGCTATCTGACGACAAGCGAGCCCGACGAAGACAGCCACGTTACGGTCTATTTTGAACTCAATGGCCAACCTCGCTCCGTCCGGGTTACCGATAGGTCACGCAAGCCAACGCGGGAAGCGCGCCCTAAGGCTGATCCGCAAAATCCTTACCATCTTGCAGCACCTATGCCGGGACTGGTGGTGTCGGTGTCCGCGGGGCAGGGGCAGCGGATCAATAAAGGCGATGTGATCCTTAACCTGGAAGCCATGAAGATGCAGATGAGCGTCGTAGCTGAGCGACCCGGAATCGTCGAAAAGCTTTTCGTCAAAGTCGGCGAACAGGTTGATGCGAAGGATCTGCTTGCAGTGATTGAAGCTCGCCCGGCTTGAATTGAGTTAACTGACGCGATCTACTTTCGATCGCGGGTCGTGTCTTGATTAGAACACGTGATGTGACTCCTTGTGATCGATTCTCGGCCATTCACACCTATTCACTGTTTTCCCAATTGAGATAATGGCGGTGGATGGCCTATAAGGGGCGTATGCAG
>JANMMJ010000001.1:0-1879 GCA_031373255.1 Hyphomicrobiales bacterium | reverse complement strand
GCCCTGCGCGGCAAGCTTCCGCATGAGGTGGGCCGCTACAACGCGGATCAGAAAGCCTCCTATATAGGCGTCATGCTGGCCATCATCCTGACCATTGCGTCGGGTCTCTGCATCTGGAAACCGGTGCAACTGCAGGAACTGGCGTTTCTGATGGGCGGTTATGAAGGTGCCCGCCTTGTCCATTTCGCCGGAATGGCCGCCATCGTCGCATTTATCGTTGTCCACCTGGCACTGGTGGCGATCGTGCCGTCAACACTCCTGCCGATGCTGACGGGATGGGCCCGTCAGCCATCGCCTCGGACCAAGGATGAACACCATGCCACTTGATCGCCCCGTCGCCGCGCCGCGAATGCTGGAACGGCATTCACCCATCATGAACATCGAACGCCGCCTGTTCATGAAAAAAACGCTGACCTTGGGAGCGCTGACGTTCCTCACCGGCTGCGACGCCACCGACCCTTCGATCGCGGATCGCATCCTGTCGGCTATGTCGCGCTGGAATGACGGCGTTCAGGCGGCGATCTTCGACAACACGAAATTAGCACCCGTTTACGCGGAGAGCGACATCGCCGATCCGTTCCCCTTCAACGCCTTTTATGCCGAGGCGCGGGCTCCCGCCGTGGCCGAACAGGGCTACGCGCTGCAACTGACGGGCTTGATTGCCAACAAGCAGAGCTGGCCACTCGACAGGCTCAGAGCCCTGCCACAGGTGTCGCAGATCACCCGTCATATCTGCGTCGAGGGCTGGAGCGCCATCGGCAAGTGGGGCGGCGTTCCCTTCGGGGATTTCCTTCGCCTGATCGGCGCCGACACCACGGCGCGTTACGTCGGCTTCAAATGCGCCGACGACTACTATTCCAGCATCGACATGGCGACGGCTTTGCATCCGCAAACCATACTGGCCTTGACGTTCCGCGACCAGGTGCTGCCGCGCAAATATGGTTTCCCCATGAAGCTCCGTGTACCGACGAAGCTGGGATTCAAGAACCCCAAGCACATCATGGCGATGTTCGTCACCAACGACTACCCGGGCGGCTATTGGGAGGACCAAGGCTACAACTGGTTTAGTGGTTCGTGATGTCCGGTCGGGTACGGTTGCCGCGCTGCTTGCGCCATGAACCGATACTCGCAAGGCCCGCCGCCATGACGGCGGCGGGAAATTTAATGTCCAACCAGGAGAAATTGACGATGTTGAAGACCCTTACCGCTGCCCTGTTTGCCGCCGCGTTCACGATCGCCCCGGCTTACGCCCAAGAGATGATGAAGTGCGACGACGCATCGATGATGAAAATGCAGTCCGAAATGGACGCGATGAGCGACCCGGCCATGAAGGATAAAAAGGACATGGCCATGAAGGAAATGGACATGGCCAAGATGGCCATGAAAGACGGCAAGATGGAGGATTGCACCATGCACATGGGCGAAGCTTCAAAACAGATGATGAAGCAAGAGTCCGCTCCACACAGCCAGCGAAATGGGGCGTGGCGGGAAACCCTGATACCGGCCTCCCGCCGCGCGCCAACGCCCTTGCTGCCCTCCGGCGCATTTGACGGCGGAACCCTGCTCGGGCAACACTAGCGCCATGGACATCAAGCAAGACATCATCGCCGCGATCGGCAACACGCCGCTGATCAAACTGCGCCGGGCCTCGGACATGACCGGCTGCAACATTCTGGGCAAGGCCGAGTTCATGAATCCCGGCCAATCGGTCAAGGACCGCGCCGCCCTGTTCATCATCCGCGATGCGATTGCCCGGGGCGCGTTGAAGCCGGGCGGCACCATCGTCGAAGGCACCGCCGGCAACACCGGCATCGGCCTTGCCGTGGTCGCCAACGCCATGGGGTTTCGCACCGTGATCGTCATCCCCAATACCCAGAGC
>JANMMJ010000285.1:0-15212 GCA_031373255.1 Hyphomicrobiales bacterium | reverse complement strand
CAACATGCCGGCGTTCCTGATGCGCACGACGCGGACTGCGGAAACGGCCTGAAAAATCAATCTTTCCGGGTGAATGCGACGGCGAGGATATCGGCGCGGCGGCCGGTATAATGCTGTGTCAGGTAGCCCAGATGCAGGGCCCAGACGGCGTCGGTGATGACGACGGCATAGGCTACGCCCAGCGGTCCGAATGACGGCGCCAGGACCGCCGTTGCGACCACAAGCACCGCAGCGGCAACAAAGCAGGATGAGGCATTTTTCACCTGATAGCCCTTGAGCGAAAGCAGGTAAGAGTTCATCCCGCTGGCGGCGCGGAATGCCTGGCTGACCAGGAAGAGGATCAAGGGCCAGTAGCCCGCCTTGTATTCCTCGCCGAAAATCCCCAGAACGCGATCACCCAGCAGCAGCGATCCGGCAATCGCCCCGGCCATTACCGCCAGCGCCACGATGTTCACCCGGAAAAGCAGCGTATCGACGTCCTTTCGCGTCCCCTTGGACATGGCGGTCGCCAGATCGCGCACCACGAATTGCTGGGAAGACTGGGTGACGAAGCCGATCAGCGCCGCGAGTTTGATGGAGATACCGAGCACGGCGACATCCGCCGTGGACAGGAAGTAACCGGCAACGATGGTCACGATATCGGCAAAGGCCACGGTGATGATGGCCACGAAGAACAGCGCGCTGGCCCGCGTGCGAAGGTGTTTGCGAAGATCCCTGACCGTCGTCCGGATTGCGCTGGTGGCGGCATTCTCACCCAAGGCCCAGGCCTGATAGATCATGATGATGACCGTGATTGCGACATAGGCCCACGAGACTTGCTCGATCGTCAATCCGGGATACAGGTAGAGTGCCAAAAGGACAAAGGAGAGCAAGAGTACCGACCGGTAGATGAAATCCGGCACGTAGGAGAGGGTGAACATGCGGAGTGAATTTGCGGTGGCGCTGTTGAGCCGGATCACTGCGTAAGGCAGGGCTGTAAGTCCGCCAAAGAACAGGGCAATACGGGCCTCCGGGCTAAGACCGCCGAGCCAGATGACCATGGCGATGACAAATGCCGTCAGCGCCGTCAGATAGAAGGTGTCGCGCCATGAGGCCGCATGAAAGGCCGCCACCAGGTTCCTTCGGCCGAGGGAGTTGTAGCGCGCCAGCACAGTGACAGCGAGAGCCGGATAGCCGCCAGTGATGATGAGACTGGCAATGGCGGTGACGCTCATGACAAGAAAGAACTGGCCGACTTCGGCCGGCGAAAAACTCCGGGCGAGAACGAACTGGGTGAGCACGCCAAACAAAGCGCCGCCAATACGGGCGCCAACAACACCGGTCAGAACCGAAATGAGGCGCCAGAACGACATCAGTTCCCGAGCACCGAAAGCCGGGGCAATGGCCAAAATGCACCGTCCCTGGCCGCAATCAGCAAGGGGCGACCTATCAGGAGCGGTAAGGCTGCCGTACTGAAATTGCTGGCAGTGGGTGACATGAAAACGCTAGAGCCCGGTTCTGTTTAGCGCATGGCTGAACAAATTTTACAGCCCCTGCCATACACCCAATGCAGGAAAAATGCCGTTAATACTATCGCCGGACGGGTTTTTTCGTGCCGGCAGCAAGGGCCGCCGCATAGGCTTTCCCGGCCCAAATCGTCATTTCGGCCGGATCATCCAGGCAACGTTCGGGTGCGCGATAATAGGACATTACCGCGCGAGAACCGCCTTTCGCAGTATATTCAAAGGGTTTCAGGTTCTCCGCGTCGAAATCGGCACGGTTCAGATCGGTAGCCTTGAGGTAGAGAACTTCGCCGGCAATGAGCGCAAACATCAGGCCGTCACGGTAAACGCCGGCACCACCAAACATGCTTCGAATTGAGACGGGCCCAAAGCCGGAAAGCTGGTCTTCGATGAATTGCCTGAATTCGGCTCTGACGCTCACGTTTCGGCCTTGGCCGGGGTCAACTGTACCGATTCACCGCAACCGCAGGCGGACGTCTGATTGGGGTTCCTGAAGGTGAAACCGGACTTGAGCGTCGACGCCTGGAAATCCATTTCGGTGCCGAGCAGGAAAAGGATGGCCTTGGGATCGATGAACACCGTGGCACCCTTGTCTTCCACCACTTCCTCGAAGGGCTTCTGCTCCCTGGCCCATTCCATGGTGTATTCCATGCCGGCGCAGCCGCCGTTCTTCACACCGACGCGGAGACCCAGCACCGGCTCATCGGAACGCGCCATGATCTGCCTGACACGGTCAGCAGCGGCATCGGTCAGGGTGATTGCCTTGGGACGGGGACGTGGTGATACACTGGCCATGGTTTGATCTTACCACATGTTCATTGCGACGCGGGCTTCATCCGACATGCGCGATTGATCCCACGGAGGATCAAAAACAATGTTAACTTTGGTGTGGGCGACGCCGGCAACCGTACTCACAGCGTTTTCGACCCATACCGGCATCTCGCCCGCCACCGGACAGCCGGGCGCGGTCAGGGTCATGTCAATCTTGACGTTACGATCATCGTCGATATCGACTGTGTAGATCAGGCCGAGTTCATAAATATCCACGGGGATTTCAGGGTCATAGACGGTCTTGAGCGCGGCAACGATATCATCGGTCATCCGGTCCAGTTCCTCAGGCGGAATGGCGGAGGGATTGGGCCTATTTTCCGTTACGGCGGTTTCGATCTGCGCTTCGGTCATGAAAAAATCCTTCCCGCAGAGATAAGGGCTTCTGCCAATTTGTCCACCTCTTCGCGGGTGTTGTACATGGCGAAGGACGCACGGCAGGTCGCCGTAACGCCAAACCGCGCCAGCAGCGGCTGGGTGCAATGGGTGCCGGCGCGGACGGCGATGCCTGCCCTGTCAATCACGGTTGCGACGTCGTGGGCATGGGCGCCTTCCATGTTGAAGGAGACGATGGCGCCCTTGTCCCTGGCGCGGCCAAAAATGCGCAATGAATTGATTTCCGAGAGGCGCTGTGTTGCGTAATCGCGAAGCATGGCCTCGTGGGCGGCAATATTGGCAAGGCCGATGCCCTGCATGTAATCGAGGGCGGCGCCGAGACCGATGGCTTCGACGATTGCCGGCGTTCCCGCTTCGAAGCGGTGGGGTGGCTCAGCGTAAGTGATATCATCGAGCGTGACTTCGCCGATCATTTCGCCGCCACCCTGATAGGGCGGCATCCGCTTCAGGTGTTCCATCTTGGCGTAAAGGACGCCAATTCCGGTCGGCCCGTAAGTCTTGTGGCCGGTGAAGACGTAGAAATCAGCATCAAGGTCCTGAACGTCGACACCCATATGAACGGCGGCCTGGCTGCCATCAATCAGCACGGGAATGCCCCTGCTGTGGGCTATCTTCACGATCTCCCTGACCGGTACGATGGTGCCCAGCGCATTCGACATCTGGGTAATGGCGACGATTTTGGTGCGCGGCGACAGCAGTTTTTCGAATTCGTCGAGAAGGAAATTGCCCTCGTCATCGATGGGCGCCCATTTGAGAATTGCGCCACGGCGCTCGCGATGAAAGTGCCAGGGCACAATGTTGGAATGGTGCTCGAGGATGGAAAGCACGATTTCATCGCCCTCCCCGATCACCAGCCCGCCAAAGCACTGGGCCACAAGATTGATCGCCTCGGTGGCATTGCGGGTGAAGACGAGCTGTTGGGGGGATGGTGCATTGAGAAAGCGGCAGACACTTTCGCGTGCATCTTCAAAGGCCTGGGTCGAAGTGTTCGACAAGTAGTGGAGGCCCCTATGGACATTGGCGTATTCCTCGCCCATGGCCTTCGTCATGCGATCCATGACCTCCTTCGGCTTCTGGGCCGAGGCGGCATTGTCGAGGTAAACGAGCGGGTTGCCATAGACCTCACGCGCGAGGATGGGAAAATCGGCGCGGATCCTGGCGATGTCGAAGGCTGGCTGGGCCATGGAGTTCATTTTCCCGCCCCAATCCCGGTTTCCACCAATGCGGCCAACGCCTTGCGCACAGAATCTTGGCCAATGATTTCGAAGGCTTCGGCCACAAAGGCCCTGACCAGCATGGCCTTGGCTTCGGGCTCGGGAATGCCGCGCGAACGCAGATAGAAAAGATGATCGTGGTCGAGGTCGCCAGCAGTGGCGCCGTGGCCGCAGATAACATCATCGGCGAAGATCTCAAGCTCGGGCTTGGCGTCAAACTCAGCCGTTTCCGAGAGCAGCAGCGCGTGGCTTGACTGCTTGCCGTCGGTCTTCTGGGCATGGGGCCGGACGATGACCTTGCCCTGGAAGATGCCACGGGCATGATCGTCCAGCACGCATTTGAACATTTCGCGGCTGGTGCAGCGGGGCACGGCATGATCGACAACGAGGCGGGTATCGGCGTGCTGCCTGCCCGACAGTAGATAAGCGCCCGAAATACGGGCGTCAGCGTGTTCGCCAGCAAATACATAAGTGCCATTCTGGCGATTGACGCGGGCGCCAGCAGTCAGGGTGAAATCGTGAAGCCTGGCGTTGGCTCCCATTGTGATGTGAGTATGGGCGAGATGGATCGCGTCCTTCGACTCGCGCTCGACCTTGATGCGGTCGAGCCTGGCGCCCTGCCCCAACCTGATCTCCGTCACGCTGTTGGCAAGATAATCACCCTCACCGATATGTGTTTCGATGATCGTGGCAGATGCTCCGGCAGCAACCTCGATGACGTTGCGCGTGGCAATCGCGCGCGCATCGGCATCGGTGGCGATGAAGACAAGTTCAATCGGCGCATCCACGGAGCCAGAAAGGACGAGCGCGGCCCCGCCCGTGGCGAAGGCTTCGTTCATCTTCAGAATCGGTTCGCCGGCGGCGACTTGCGCGCTGGCTTCTCCAACTTCTACATTGGACAATCCCGCGTGGTAAGCACCATTGACGAAAACGGCACGCCGCAGTGCCACGGTAGCGAAGGGCGAGCGCTTGAGCAGCCGGACCACATCGGCGTCACTCGCGGCAACGCTGAGGCGCGGCGGATAGGGACGGTCAATCAGTTGGCGCAGATCGGTCCAGCGCCAATCCTCCATCCGGCGGTGCGGAAGGCTCAGGCCGAGCGCATCTTCGGCCGGGGTTCTGGCGATGACGAGGTTCACGCCGCTTCCTTCTCGAATTCCGCGTAGCCCCTGGCTTCCAGTTCAAGTGCCAGACTCTTGTCGCCGGATTTCACGATGCGCCCTTGCGACAGGACGTGCACAAAATCGGGGACAATGTAGTCCAGCAGGCGCTGGTAGTGAGTAATGACGATCATGGCGCGATCCGGCGAGCGCAGCGCGTTGACGCCATCGGCCACCAGCTTGAGAGCATCGATATCGAGACCGCTATCGGTTTCGTCGAGGATGCAGAGTGACGGCTCCAGCACCGCCATCTGGAGGATTTCGGCGCGCTTCTTTTCGCCGCCGGAGAAGCCCACATTCACAGGCCGCTTCAACATATCGGTCGAGATATTGAGTTTTGCCGACCGGTCCTTGACGAGGCGCATGAAGTCGGGCGTCGAGAGTTCCTTTTCGCCACGCGCCTTGCGCTGGGCGTTGAGCGCCACTTTCAGGAACTGCATGGTGACGACGCCGGGAATTTCGATTGGATACTGGAAGGCGAGGAACACGCCCCTGGCGGCGCGCACATCCGGCGAAAGGTCAAGAAGGTCTTCACCGTTGTAGGTGACGGTGCCCCCGGTGACCTCATAACCCTCGCGGCCCGACAGCACATAGGAGAGCGTGGACTTGCCGGAGCCATTCGGCCCCATGATGGCGTGCACTTCGCCCGGCTTCACTTCGAGAGTGAGACCATTGAGGATGGTGCGGTCCTCGTTCTGGAGCTTCACGTGGAGGTTTTTAATCGAGAGCATGATTGTTCTTCTGGGGTTCAGGTGAGGCTTGCGAGTTTGTAGGCGTTGTGAATGACGAAAAGGCCGAGCGCGCCTTTCAGCGCGTCGCCAATACTCACCGCCACGGCATTTTCCGGACTGGTTTTGACATGTCCCGTGTAGCGGTAGATTCCGAACATGGCGCCGAGGCCCAGCGGCAATGCGATATCGTAGAAAGTGAACGTCATCCCAGGCTTCCCTCAAGCGAGATGCCGATGAGCTTCTGGGTTTCGGCCATGAATTCCATTGGCAATTGCTGCAGCACGTCGCGGTCAAGGCCATTGACGATGAGGGCTACGGTTTCTTCCCGGGTCATGCCAATAACTTCGCCATAGAAAGCGCGGGCCTTCGCTTCCTCGCCCCTCGGCATAGCGAGCTGCTCGTGACCGATACGGACGAATTGAATCGAAGCGCTCATCTAATCACCTCTACCTGCACACCCACTGACAGCGTCTCCCAGATTTTGTCTGCCGTCACGGCGGTGGCCCCAAGCGATTGAGCCAATGCGAGACAGGCCCGGTCGGCGAGCGAGAGGCCTTGGCTCTTGGTTACAGGACGGAGCGCCCCGCTGCGGCGGGACTGGTCGTCGGAGAAATCCCTCACCGGCACATGCAAGCCACGAATGACAAGTTCGGCTTCGACTTCGGCAAGGCCGCTGTCGGAAAGCTTGCTGCGCACCTCGGCCATATTCACTGCGGAGGCGCAGTGGGCCAGACCAGGCCTGATGACCTGGTCGTGACCCCGTTCTCCCTGGATCAAGGCCAACATGGCAGAGGCATCGAGCACACGCATGAGGATCAACGCCCCTCGTTTTCCAATTGCGCTTCCCTGCGGCGTTCAGCCAGGAGTTCATCGACCAGGGACACGCTTTCGGGCACGTAGTTGCGCAGGATCTTGCGTGCCCGCTGCAGGGCAGCATGTTGCGACAAAAGATCGAGACCTTCCGGGCCGACGCTAACCATGACACTTCCGCGTGGTTCAAGGCCTGCCGCCGCCAGAAAGGCCCGTGGCAATTTCAACGATCCGTCCGAAGCTATCTCCAGCCATTCCGGCAAGAGCGCCGCGACCGGCTGCGCCACCGCTGGCTTGGTCGATTCGGCAAAGCCTTCCCCATTCGCTGGACCATTCGTTTCGATCCTGGGCCGGTGCAACCCTTCGGCGACCAGAACATTGCGCGCGTGTTGATAGCGTATGCCCAGATAGCGGGATATTTCCGCCGTTGGCACGCCATGACGGGCCAATGCCCTTATTTTGTCGGACTTTGTGGAAAGGCCCATTACGAGAGTATCAAAGGTTTGCATATTTTTACTCCTTTGATTGATATATATCAAAGAAAACCAGTACTGTCAAAGAGTAACTATCAATACAAGATTCATGGTGCGGGGACCCTACCCGGCCCCGTACGCCAAATTGCAAGACATCAGCCAACGGAACCCTCCAGCGAAATTCCAATCAACTTCTGCGTTTCCGCCATGAATTCCATGGGAAGCTGCTGCAGCACGTCGCGGACGAAGCCATTGACGATGAGGGCCACGGCCTCCTCCTGGGTCAGGCCGCGCGACATGCAATAGAACATCTGGTCGTCGGAAATCTTCGACGTGGTTGCCTCGTGTTCGAACTGGGCAGTCGAGGTCTTGGCCTCGATATAGGGCACGGTGTGGGCGCCGCACTTATCGCCGATCAGCAGCGAGTCGCACTGGGTGAAGTTGCGGGCGTTGGTGGCCTTGCGGTGGGCCGAGACGAGACCACGATAGGTATTGTCACTCCGCCCTGCAGCGATCCCCTTGGAGACAATGCGGCTGGACGTATTCTTGCCCAGATGGATCATCTTGGTGCCGCTGTCGACCTGCTGTCGGCCGTTGGAAATGGCAATCGAGTAGAACTCGCCACGGGAATTGTCGCCACGCAGGATGCAGCTTGGATATTTCCAGGTAATGGCAGAGCCGGTTTCAACCTGGGTCCAGGAAATCTTGGAGCGAGGGCCCCGGCAATCGCCACGCTTGGTGACGAAATTGTAGATGCCGCCCTTGCCATCCTTGTCGCCCGGATACCAATTCTGGACAGTCGAATATTTGATTTCGGCATCGTCAAGCGCGATGAGATCGACGACCGCGGCGTGGAGCTTGCTTTCGTCTCGGGTGGGTGCGGTGCAGCCTTCGAGATAGGACACATAGGCGCCCTTGTCGGCAATGATCAAGGTGCGCTCGAACTGCCCGGTGTTCTTGGCATTCATGCGGAAATAGGTCGAAAGCTCCATGGGGCAGCGCGTATTGGGCGGCACATAGACGAAGGAGCCATCGGAGAAGACGGCGGAATTGAGTGCTGCATAGAAATTGTCGCCCTGGGGCACGACGGAGAAAAGATACTTCCGCACCAGTTCCGGGTGCTCGCGAAGTGCCTCTGAAATGGAGCAGAAGATGACGCCTGCCTTGGCAAGTTCCTCCTTGAATGTTGTGACGACGGAGACCGAGTCAAAAACCGCATCAATGGCAACGCGGCCCGACCCATATTCACCGCCGCCCTCGTCATCGAGATTGCTCTTCTCGCCCTGCTTTCTCACACCGGCGAGGATTTCCTGTTCCTTCAATGGAATGCCGAGCTTGGCGTAGGTTTCAAGCAGCTTTGGATCAATCTCATCGAGGCTCTTGGGCGCCGACATGCTTTTGGGTGCTGCGTAATAATGCAGGTCCTGGAAATCGATCTTCGGATAGCTGACTCGCGCCCATGTGGGTTCTTCCATGCCGGTCCAGCGGCGATAGGCCTCGAGGCGCGATTCGAGCATCCAGGCGGGCTCGCCCTTCTTCGCCGAGATATAGCGGACGATGTCCTCGTTGAGGCCCTTGGGCGCAAGTTCCGACTCGATATCGGTGGTGAAGCCGTACTTGTATTTGTCGACGTCGATATCCTTGACGCGTTCGATGGTGTCGAGATCTGCCATGGGTTTTCCTCTTATGCAGCTTCTCGCGCCTTGTGGCGGGCACGGATGCGGCGCCAGGCGGCACTGAATTTTTCAATATCGGCTTCGGTGGTGTTCCACCCCAGGCTTACGCGGATCGCAGCGCGGGAGATTTCCGGGGACACACCCATGGCTGCCAGAACATGGGAGCGGGCGACCTTCCCCGATGAACAGGCCGAGCCCGAGGAGACCGCGACCCCGTCCAGATCGAAGGCCATGAGCAAGGTTTCGGCGTTCATGCCCGGTACGGCGAAGCAGGTGGTGTTGGGCAGACGCTCGGCGGCAGTGGCGAAGATCATCGCGTCTTCAAGCTCTGCTTCAAGATGGTCGCGCAACGGTTTGATATTTATCATTTTTTCAGAAGCAGCAGCGGCGAAACCGGCAACTGCCACGAGATTCTCGGTGCCGGCACGACGGCGAAGTTCCTGGCCACCGCCATCAATCTGCGGGCGAAGCGGCAGGCCGTCACGCACAACAAGCGCGCCGGCGCCCAGCGGCCCACCCAGTTTGTGGGCGGAAACGGTCATCATATCGACGCCCAGCAGGCCGAGGTTGACGCTGATCTTGCCCAGGGCCTGCACCGCATCGGTGTGGACCAGAGTGCCGTGATCACGGGCAAGTGCCACGATTTCGCGAATGGGCAGGACGACCCCAGTCTCGTTGTTGGCCAGCATCACGCTGATGAGGGCCTTTGGGCCCTTCAACAGTGTTTCCAGTGCTTCGAGGCTGACAATGCCATTTCCATTCACCGGGATGAGTTCAACCGGGAGACCGGAGGCTTTTGCCGATTGCAACACGGAAGGGTGCTCAATGCCCGAAACCAGGATGCGCTCAACATTTGTGCCCTTCAGCGCCAGATTGTTCGCTTCGGAGCCGCCGCTGGTCAACAGGACCATGGGCGCAATGACGCCCACAGCGCGGGCAATCGCCTCGCGGCTGTCATCAAGCAGCCTGCGCGCAGCGCGGCCTTCGGCGTGAACCGAGGAGGCATTGCCGCAGAGGTCCATCGCAGCCAGCATCGCCGCCTTCGCCGCAGGGCGAAGCGGGCTGGTGGCGTTATGGTCGAGATAGGCTCTCAAGGTTGCGGCCTCACATGGCGATCCTTGGCCTGCTTGATGGTGGCGGAGAGCGCCAGATTGCGCTTTTCGACCACGTCATCCAGCGTGACGGAATCAAGGAAATACATCATCTGGCGGCCAAGCGATGACCAAAGGTCATGGGCGCAGCAGCGCTCGCCCTTGACGCAGCCTTCCACGGCATCGCCTTCGCACCGGGTGACGCGAAGGGGCTCGTCCACGGCAATAATGATCTCGGAAATGGCGATTTCGGCCTGGGGACGGGCCAGGCGATAACCGCCACCCGGGCCGCGAGCACTTTCGACAAGTCCTACCTTGCGCAATTTGGCGAAGAGCTGCTCGAGATATTCCTGGCTGATATCCTGGCGGGCGGCGATTTCAGCAAGGGAAACCGGTTCACCGGCGGAATGCTGGCTGATATCGATCATTGCCATCACGGCATAACGGCCTTTGGTGGAGAGTTTCATCGCCTAACCTGCTCGAAAAACTTGCATTTGCACCCCGCAACCGTGCTAAGAGGCGGGCCTCGCCGACGTTCGCACCGAACGGGTCTTTTCTAGATTGGTTCTAAACAAGAGATAATAAACCCGACTTCGGGAGTCAACTATTGGAATCCGGTGCTAACCAGTTTTCCCTGACCCGAGGATCGTCACAGGAGCCGCAAGGTCACGTATGCCAGAAGTGATTTTTAACGGGCCAGCCGGCCGGATCGAAGCGCGTTATCACCATTCCAAAGCTCCGGGTTCGCCGATTGCCATTCTGCTGCATCCGCATCCAAGTTTTGGCGGCACGATGAACAACCCGATCGTTCATTCGCTTTACGGCATGTACGCCAATCGCGGGTTTTCGGTCATCCGCTTCAATTTTCGCGGGGTCGGGCGGAGCCAGGGCGAGTTTGAAAACGGCGCCGGCGAATTGGCTGACGCAGCGGCATCACTCGACTGGCTACAGGCGCTGAACCGGGAAGCGCGGGTGTGCTGGATTGCCGGAGTTTCGTTCGGCGCCTGGATTTCCATGCAATTGCTGATGCGGCGGCCGGAAATTTCCGGTTTCATTTCGATTGCGCCGCTGGCCAAGCATTATGATTTCTCGTTTCTGGCGCCGTGCCCGGCTTCGGGACTTTTCGTCAATGGCGACAAGGATACGGTGACCTCACCTGAGGCGGTGCACACGCTGGTCTCCAAACTGAAAACGCAGAAGGGCATTATCATCGAGCACAAGGTGATTCCCGGCGCCAACCACTTCTTTCAGGACAAGATCGAAGACCTGACGAAGCTGTGTTCGACCTATCTGGACAAGCGGATGGCGCGCGAGGCTTAGGCCGCTTTTCGCGATTCAAGGACGATCCGTCCAAATTCCAGATAATCCTCCTTGCGGGACGAGGTTTCACGCCAGACCAAGCCAATCGTGCGCGAAGGACGCGGCCTGGCAAAAGGCGCCACCGCGAGTTCGGCCATATTGCGGGCCTCCACGGCCAAGGCCATTTCGGGGAGAATGGTTACACCGTATCCGTTGCTTGCAAGTTGCACGATGGTAGCGAGGCTGGTAGCGCCGAATTCCTCAATGTTGGCAACACCGGCCTGACTGCAGAGATTCAAGGCCTGATCGCGCAGGCAATGGCCCTCTTCAAGCAGCAGGACCTTTTCCGTTTCCAGATCCTTCATCTGGACTTCCCTGCCGCTCGCAAGCCGATGTCCGCGCGGTGTCAAAAGGTAGAACGGATCTTCGAACAGCCCCACCTGCTCAATGCCCGACTGGCTGACAGGCAAAGCGAGCAGCGCCAGGTCAATGCGGCGAGCGGCAATGGCCTCGACAAGATTGCTCGTCTGGCTTTCACGCACCTGCAGCTCCAACTCGGGAAACTGGGTCTTCAGTACTGGAAGCATGGCAGGGAGAAGGTAGGGGCCGATTGAGGGGATTACACCGAGACGCAATGGGCCAGTCAGTATGCGGCCCCGATGTTTTGCAAAATCGACAAGATCATTGACCGAAGTCAGAATCGCAGTCGCGCGCTGGGCTATGCTCTGACCGGTATCGGTGAGGGTAATCGAGGATTTGCCGCGCTCCACCAGGCTCAGACCGAGCTGGGCCTCTAGCTCCTGGACTTGTAGCGATAGGGCTGGCTGGGAGATGGCGCATTCATTGGCGGCGCGGCCAAAATTGCGATGGCGCGAGAGGGATTCAAAATAGCGGAGCTGGCGAAGAGTTATCATCTCATAAGAATAACTTATCAATTGGACAAAGCAAATCGATTGGAACTCATCAAGCCGCCTTGGTAAGGGAGATGCTCAATGGGCAGGCTCGGGAGCGCCGCCCGAAGCGATTACAGCTTCATGCAGTCACCGCAAAAACAGAATACAGCAACCGAACGGAGCAGAACATGGACGCAAAAACCGACAACGGCGCGGGCAAATGCCCGGTCGTGCATGAAACGCGCATGAGGGCGAGCAGCCAGTGGTGGCCGAACCAGCTCAGTCTCCAGGTCCTCCACAATCACACCAGCCTATCCAATCCGATGGGCAAATCATTCAATTATGCCAAGGCCTTCAAGAGCCTCGACCTGAAGTCGCTCATCAAGGACCTGCACGCACTAATGACGGATTCGCAGCCCTGGTGGCCGGCCGATTTCGGCCACTACGGGCCGCTTTTCATCCGCATGGCCTGGCACAGTGCTGGCACATACCGGGTCGCCGACGGCCGCGGCGGTGCTGGGGACGGACAGCAGCGTTTTGCGCCACTCAACAGCTGGCCGGATAACGTGAATCTCGACAAAGCCCGCCGCCTGCTCTGGCCGATCAAACAGAAGTACGGAAACAAAATCTCATGGGCCGATCTCATGGTCCTGACTGGAAATGTCGCGCTCGAATCCATGGGATTCAAGACATTCGGTTTTGGTGGCGGACGCGTGGACGTGTGGGAGCCGGAGGAGGACATCTATTGGGGTCCTGAAGGCAAATGGCTGGCCGACGAACGCTACAGCGGCGACCGGGATTTGCAGAATCCTCTCGCAGCCGTGCAGATGGGTCTGATCTACGTCAATCCAGAAGGGCCCAACGGCAATCCGGACCCGGCTGCGGCAGCCCGCGACATCCGCGAGACCTTCGCCCGCATGGCAATGGACGATGAGGAAACTGTCGCTCTCATCGCCGGCGGACACACGTTTGGAAAGACCCATGGCGCGGCCTCTGCGGCGACGCATGTTGGCCCCGAGCCCGAGGGCGCCAACATCGAGACGCAAGGCTTTGGCTGGCACAACAGCTACAACAGCGGCGTGGGCGGCGATGCCATTGGCAGCGGTCTCGAGGTTACGTGGACGACGACACCCACCAAGTGGAGCAACAATTTCTTCTCCAATCTTTTCGACTTCGAATGGGAGCTGACGAAAAGCCCGGCCGGTGCTCATCAGTGGACACCGAAGAACGGCGGCGGAGCGGGAACCGTGCCGGATGCGCATGACCCTTCCAAGCGCCATGCTCCATCCATGCTGACAACCGACCTCGCGCTGCGCGTAGACCCGGCTTACGAAAAAATCTCACGGCGGTTCCATCAGAACCCGGACCAATTCGCCGATGCGTTTGCGAGGGCGTGGTACAAGCTCACGCACCGCGACATGGGGCCAATCGTCCGTTATCTCGGCCCGCTGGTTCCCAAGGAAGAGCTGCTCTGGCAGGATCCGATCCCAGCCGCCGATCACAAACTGATTGGCGACAAGGATATTGCGGCGCTCAAGTCCAAAATTCTCGCTTCTGGCCTGTCCGTTCCGCAACTGGTCTCAACGGCCTGGGCTTCCGCGGCAACTTTCCGCGGCTCCGACAAGCGCGGAGGCGCCAATGGCGCGCGCATTCGCCTCGCGCCGCAGAAGGACTGGGAGGTTAACCAGCCAGCCCAACTCGCCAAAGTTCTCCAGAAGCTGAAAGCCATCCAGAAGGAGTTCAATGCTGCCCAGTCCGGCAAGAAGAAAGTTTCGCTTGCAGACCTCGTCGTGCTCGGCGGCTGTGCGGCCATCGAAAGGGCCGCCAAGGACGGCGGAAGCGATGTGAAAGTTCCATTCACGCCAGGCCGCATGGATGCATCACAGGAAAAAACCGACATCGAGTCGTTTGCGCCGCTCGAACCCGCTTATGACGGTTTCCGCAACTATGTCCAAGGCAACCAGCGTATTTCGCCAGAGGAATTGCTGGTCGACCGGGCGCAATTGCTGAAACTGACCGCGCCAGAGATGACGGCTCTTGTCGGTGGCCTTCGTGTGCTTGGCGCAAATACAGGAGGCTCAAAGCACGGCGTTTTCACCAAGCGGCCTGGAACATTGACCAATGACTTTTTCGTCAACCTGCTCGATATGAACACCAAGTGGCAGCCGGCGGAAGCATCGGATACCGTGTTCGAAGGGCGCGACCGCAAGTCAAACAATCTCAAATGGACCGGCACACGGGTTGACCTGATCTTTGGTTCGCATGCGCAGCTTCGCGCGCTGGCTGAGGTCTACGCGTGCAGCGACTCGAAGCAGAAGTTTGCAAAAAACTTCGTGGCAGCCTGGGACAAGGTGATGAACGCCGATCGGTTCGATCTTGCCTGATCCAGTTTGACCGATCACATTATCGAAGCGGGCGGGGCAAAACCCCGTCCGCTGTTTTTACGCCTCGAAGTGCCGAAATCGGGTGTAGCCTGGCAACCCGTTCTGCTATCGGCAAGGCATGAACCAGACCCCAAATCCGATTGATGGAAAATCCTGGCTGCTGCTGAGCCTGCTTTCGGTTCTCTGGGGTTGCTCATTTTTGTTCGTGGGCATTGCCGTCCTCGAACTGCCGCCTCTGGTGATTGTCATGGCGCGGGTGGTGGGCGCTGCAGGCGTATTATTGCCCTTGCACGCATTGTCCGGAGCCCCATTGCCGCGCGACGGCAGGACCTGGATGAGCTTCGCTGTGATGTCGCTCCTCAACAATCTGATCCCCTTTACGCTCGTCGTTTCAGCACAGACCATGATTGCAAGCGGACTCGCATCGGTCATCAATGCAACAACGCCGCTGTTTGCCGTACTCATTCTTGCATCAGCTGGAGAAGAAGCGCTCGTTCCCCGCAAATTGGCTGGAGTCATCATCGGCATTGCCGGTGTTGCTGTCATCAAAGGCACCGGCCTCATGGATCACAGAGAGCAGACACTTGGCATCCTGCTCTGCCTGGGAGCGGCAGTAAGCTATGGATTTGCAACGCTTTGGGCAAAGCGGCGACTGCAAAGGATTCCACCGCTGACGTCTGCTACCGGCCAGCTTGTGTGTTCAAGCCTCTTCGCTTTACCTCTGGCCTTTGCGTTCAGCACACCATCCACGCTGA
>JANMMJ010000281.1:0-54874 GCA_031373255.1 Hyphomicrobiales bacterium | reverse complement strand
GGGTGGCCTCTACGATCAGTCTCTGATGGGCCTGGCGCTCACCGGATATTCCATGCCGATTTTCTGGTGGGGCCTGATCCTCATTCTGGTCATGTCCAACTGGCTTGGCCTGACGCCCGTGTCGGGCCGGGTCGATCTGATCAAGTATTATTACGACCCGGTCACCGGCTTCATGCTGATCGACTCGATCCTGTCGGGACAAAAGGGTGCGTTCCTCGATGCCGTGCATCATCTGATCCTGCCAACCATCGTGCTCGGAACCGTGCCGCTCGCCGTCATCGCCCGGATGACGCGCTCATCCATGCTTGAAGTGCTTGAAGAGGACTATGTGCGAACCGCCAGGGCCAAGGGACTTCCCACCTCCCGCGTCATCGGCCTGCATGCATTGCGGAACGCATTAATCCCCGTGGTGACTGTCATCGGTCTCCAGATCGGAAGCCTGCTTGCGGGCGCCGTGCTGACCGAAACCATCTTCTCCTGGCCGGGTGTCGGCAAGTGGCTGATCGAATCCATCGGCCGCCGCGACTATCCTGCCTTGCAGGGCGGCATCCTTCTGATTTCCGCAATGGTGATTTTCGTGAACCTGATCGTCGATCTGCTTTATGGCCTGATCAATCCGAGGATACGCTATGGCCATTGACACCGTGATCGCAGGCCACGCTCCGCCCGGTCCCCTGCTGTCATTCTGGCGCTCATTCCGCGAAAACCGTGGCGCGGTGATCGGCCTTGTGGTCCTTTCCTTTATCATCGTGATCGCGATTTTCGCCAATGTGCTGGCGCCGCATGATCCGATCGAGCAGTACCGGGGCTTCAGCAAGGTTCCGCCCTTCTGGGCCGAGGGCGGTTCGAGCCTTTATCCGCTGGGCACCGATGCCATAGGCCGCGATATGCTGTCGCGTCTCATGCATGGCTCGCGCATTTCCCTGTTCATCGGCCTCTCGGTGATGATCGTCTCGATGATCCTGGGGATCGTGCTGGGCCTTGCCGCCGCCTGGTTCGGCGGCATCGTCGATGTCATCATCCTGCGCATCATGGACCTGATCATGTCCATCCCCAGCCTCGTGCTGGCCATTCTCATCGTCGCGGTCATCGGCCCCAACCTCACCAACACCATCGTGGCGGTTACGGCGGTCGGCATGCCGCGCTACGTGCGTCTTGTCCGCGCCTCGGCCCTGACCGAACTCTCGAAAGACTATGTGACGGCGGCGAAAGTCTCTGGCGTCGGCCCGCTCCGCCTCATGCTGGTGACCGTGCTGCCCAATTGCATGGCGCCGCTCATCGTGCAGTCGGCCCTTGGCATGTCGGATGCCATTCTGGAGGCGGCAGGCCTAGGCTTTCTTGGTCTCGGCGCCCAGCCGCCCATGCCGGAATGGGGCGCCATGCTGGCCGACTCGCGAGACCTCATCGTCTCGCATCCCTGGGTGATGGCGTTTCCCGGCATTGCCATTCTCATCACCGTGCTTTCCATCAACCTGATGGGCGACGGCCTTCGCGACGCCCTCGACCCGCGCCTGAAGAGGAGCTGAAATATTCTCGACACACTGGTCAGCGCGCTCGGAACGGTGGTCGCGGCTTTCGTCGGCGTCCTGACCTGGTATCTGGCTTCGCGAAGCGACCGGCGCCGCGAACGCGATGACCGCGAGATTCAGCGCCGGGCCGAAGAACAGCAGCGCGATCAGCGCGTGCTCGACATTGTGGTGGCGCTGCACTCCGAGATCCTGGCCGGCGTCGTCGCCAACCGCCGGCAACTGACGGTCGAAGACGTCGCCTATGCCCTGAAGCAGACCAAGCCCTTCACCACGGCGGACGAGACCGATTTTGTCTTCGATTCGCTGAAAGGCGATATTTCCATCCTCCCCGCCGAGGTCATTCACGCGGTGGTGCAGTATTACCGCGTCGCCATGCAATCGAACCTGGTCACCAGGGATCTGCGCGATCCGTATTTCCTCGAACAACCCCACTCGGAGCGCCGAAGGATCATCGGCTTCCTTTTGCAGTTGGTCGAATTGCAGAAAATCCTGGGTGAAGAGGCTTTGACCGACCTGGCGGCATTCGCCGCAAAATCGGGGATCGACCTCAAGAGTAACGAAACGCGCGCCGCCGCATTGTTCCAGCGCGCCAGCACGGAGATCGCCGCCGTCTTTACGAAATCGGATAGATCGGACCGGAAGTCATCGCGTACCCGCCTGTTGAAGCCTCAGGATTATATAAAGCCGCCAAGGCGGAAAGTGAAGTAACGAAATGTCCCTTCTCGAAATCCAGAACCTTAACGTCGAGTTCAGGACCGGCTTCGGCCAGTTCCGGGCTGTTGATGGCGTTTCCTTGCAGGTGGATGAAAGCGAAGTACTGGCCGTGGTCGGCGAGTCGGGATCGGGCAAGTCGGTGGCCATGCTGGCCGTCATGGGACTGCTGCCATGGACGGCACGGGTAAGCGCCGACCGCATGTCGTTTGCCGGCCGGGACTTGCTGAAAATGCGGGCTGAAGACCGCCGCAAGATCGTCGGCAAGGACATCGCCATGATTTTCCAGGAGCCGATGTCGAGCCTCAACCCCTGCTTTACCGTGGGCTTCCAACTCATGGAAGCCCTCAAGACCCATCTCGACATGCCAAAGCCCGAGCGTCGCGCCCGCGCCATTGAATTGCTCAACGAGGTCGGCATCCCTGCCCCGGAAACGCGTCTCTCGGCGTTCCCGCATCAATTGTCAGGAGGCATGAGCCAGCGTGTGATGATCGCCATGGCCATCGCCTGCCGCCCCAAGCTGCTGATCGCCGATGAGCCGACGACCGCCCTTGACGTCACCATCCAGGCGCAGATCCTCGATTTGCTTGTTCGCCTGCAAAGGGAAACCGGCATGGGGTTGGTGCTGATCACCCATTCGATGGGGGTTGTCGCTGAAACCGCCGAGCGTGTCAGCGTCCAGTATGCCGGCCAGAAAGTCGAGGAGCAACCGGTTGCCGATCTCTTTGCCGATCCGCATCATCCTTACACTGCCGCTCTCCTCGCCGCACTTCCTGAGCGCGCCAAAGGCCGCCGTCTGCCCTCGATCCCAGGTGTAGTGCCGGGTCTGTTTGATCGCCCCGCCGGCTGCCTGTTTTCGCCGCGCTGCCAGTTTGCAACGCAGCTTTGCCGGTCCACGCCACCACCCCGCATTGAAGGTGCGCTCTGCCACTATCCACTACGCAAGGGCGTGCCAATGGGCCATCCGGGAAAGGAGCAGGCCGCATGAGCATCGTTCTCACCGCACGCGATCTCACCCGCTACTATCGCATCTCGCGCGGTGCTTTCCGCGAAAGCGCACTCCTCAAGGCGCTCGATGGCCCCAGCTTCACGCTGGAGCGTGGCAAGACGCTTGCCGTCGTCGGTGAATCGGGCTGTGGCAAGTCTACGCTCGCGCGCCTCGTCACCATGATCGAATTGCCGACATCGGGATCGCTCAATATCGGCGGCAACGAAATCGTTGGCGCCACGCCCGAAACACTGCGCGCGCTCCGCTCCAAGGTGCAGATCGTCTTCCAGAACCCTTATGGCTCGCTCAATCCACGCCAGAAGATCGGTCATCTCCTCGAAGAGCCGCTGCTGGTCAATACCACCATGAGCCAGGCCGAGCGCACCGGAAAGGCGCGCGAGATGATGACCAGTGTGGGATTGCGGCCGGAACACTACGACCGCTATCCTCACATGTTTTCCGGCGGCCAGCGCCAGCGCATCGCCATTGCCCGTGCGCTCATGCTTTCACCCGAGATTCTGGTTCTGGACGAGCCGGTTTCGGCGCTTGATGTTTCGATCCAGGCGCAGGTGCTCAATCTCCTCGCCGATATCCAGGAGCGGATGAATCTCGCCTATCTGTTCATCAGCCATGACCTCTCGGTGGTTCGCCACATCGCCAACGACGTCATGGTGATGTATCTGGGCCGCGTCGTCGAACAGGGTCCGCGGGAGTCGGTATTCGGAGCGCCCCAGCATCCTTATACGCGCGCACTTTTATCAGCCACGCCAACGCCCAACCCGGCGCGCAAGCGCGAACGCATCGTGCTGAAGGGGGAACTGCCCTCGCCGCTGGCGCCGCCTCCCGGTTGCACCTTTCATCCACGCTGCCCCCTGGCCTTCGATCTGTGCCGGCAGGTCAATCCTGCTCTCCTTGCGCATGGCGAGAATCTTGTGGCATGCCATGCCGTGAATCAGCCACCCTTAGAAACCAAGGCAGCCTGAATGTCCAAGCGCGCGGAATTTTCTACCGGCGAAGCCCTCGTCGGACTTCTCGAAGCCTATGGCGTCGATACCATCTTCGGCATCCCCGGGGTGCACAATGTTGAAATGTATCGCGCCTTGCCGCGCTCGAAGATCAATCATGTCCTGACCCGCCATGAACAGGGCGCGGGCTTCATGGCCGATGGCTATGCCCGTGCGACCGGCAAGCCCGGCGTGTGCTTCACCATCACCGGGC
Organism: Hyphomicrobiales bacterium; assembly: GCA_031373255.1. Classification (GTDB taxonomy): domain Bacteria; phylum Pseudomonadota; class Alphaproteobacteria; order Rhizobiales; family Aestuariivirgaceae; genus JANMMJ01. The sequence goes on along the minus strand of JANMMJ010000281.1, from coordinate 50,428 downwards.
CGGGCCTTCTCAACATCCTCACCCCGATCGGGCAGGCCTGGTCGGACTCGAGCAGCGTGCTGGTTATTTCCTCTGCCCTCGACATGGCCGACAGCGCCCAGGGCCGTGGCCGGTTGCACGAAATGATTGACCAGCGCGCCGCCGCCGCGTCCGTCACCAATCTTCATATGCGGGCCTATACGCCCAAGGACGTGCGTGATGGCCTCGCCCGCGCCTTCTCCAATTTTTCCAGCCAGCGGCCAAGGCCCGCCTATCTCGAAATCCCCCTCGACATGCTGAAGGTTGCAGCGGGCGAGGGCTGGCATGCGAGGCCCCTGCCGCGCCGCCCCTTGCCGCAGCCCGACCAGATTGCAGCCGTCGTCGCACGATTGAATTCGGCCAAGCGGCCCCTCATCATCCTTGGCGGTGGGGCGCTTGATTGTGGCAGGGCCGCCTTGTCGCTCGCCGAAAAACTCAATGCGCCGGTGATCACCACCACGGCCGGCAAGGGCGCCATTCCCGAGGATCATCCTCTGTGCCTGGGTTATCGAATGGGACGCCTGCCGGTTGTTGATTTCATCCGTTCAGCCGACGCAATCCTTTGCGCCGGTTCGCAACTATCGGAAACCGACTTCTGGCAGGACAATGTGGTGATCGACAAGAACCTGATCCGCATCGACATCGATGCCGATACACTGGCCCAGCCCCACACCGCCGAGATCGCCATCCAGGCCGACGCGCGCGCCACGCTCGAAGCGATCGAGCACGGCTTGATCGCCCATGGCCTCCAGCCTCGTGGTACGATCGCCGAAAGCGAGAGGGACTATATTCGCGATGTTGTCTCCGACACCAACCAGCAGATCATAGTCAAGGCGCTTGAGGTCATCCGCGCCAACCTGCCGCGCGAGACCATCGTCTGTTCCGACATGACCCAGATTGCCTATGTGGCCAATGAGGCGTTTCCGGTCTACGAGCCCCGCACCTGGATCCACCCCGTGGGCTTTGGCACGCTGGGCTTCGCACTTCCCGCCGGCATCGGCGCAAAGTTTGGCAGGCCCGATAGACCGGTCGCCGTGATGATCGGTGACTACGGCTTGCAATACACGCTGAATGAACTGGGAACCGCCGCCGAGCACAAGCTGCCCATCATCATCCTCCTGTGGAACAACGAGAGCCTCGGCGCGATCTACGACAACATGGTGAATGCCGGCATGCAGCCCAATGCGGTCATGCTGAAAAATCCCGATTTTCAGGCCCTCGCCCGCGCCTATGGCTGCAACGCCGCAAAGCCTGCGTCACTCAAGGCCTTGGCGGAAGCGATCAAGGCGGCACTCACCGCTGAAGGCCCGACATTGATCGAGATGACCCCGGCCATGGTAAGGGGTTGACGCACGGGACGGCCGTCATCTTTGACGTTGACGGCGTATTGCTCGACCTGACACCGGCGGAGGAGGATGGGTTCTTCCTCGCTTTTGAACGCCGCTATGGACTGACCAGCCTGTCGCGCGACTGGGACAGCTATCGCACCCGCAATGACGAGGACATCATCGATGAAATCCTCGAAAGCCACGGACTGCCTTTGCACGATCGGTCGGGGGTGATTGGCGATTATCTCGCTATCATGCAGCACTGGCTGGAGATTGGCTATTTCACGCCGGTCGAAATTCCAGGCACACGCCAGCTTCTTGAAGACCTGCAAGGAACACACAGTCTCGGGATCGCAACCGCGAACCTGCGCGCGGCAGCAAAGCTTCGCCTCGCGGCCTTGTCGCTGTGGTCGCCAATCGAGAAATTTGCCTTCGGCGCCGATGGCGGCGGGCCCAAGCGCGACGTGCTGGCGCGCGCCATTGCCTCAATTGGCTTGCCGCGCGAAAGGATCGTCTTCATTGGCGACAACATCAGCGATGTCGATGCCGGTCTCGCCAATGGTGTCCACTTCATCGGATTTTCGACGTCAGCGGCAAGGCGGGAGAAGTTGGAGAAGGCCGGAGCGAAATGGCTTTCCGGCGATCACGCAGAAACTCGCCGGATGATCGAAACCTTGCTGGTGTGATGCCAGCCCCCGGGGGAGGCCGACATCATCACCGCAAGGCACAGCGGAGGAATGGTGCCGCGCCTTACATCTTCGGCATGATCACCGAATCGATCACGTGGATCACGCCATTGTCGGCAGCGATGTCGGCCTTGACCACCTTGGCGCCATCGACCATCACGCCATCCATGCCATTGACCTTGATCTCGCTGCCCTGAACCGACTTCGCCATCGTCTCCTTGCCGGAAACATCGGCAGCCATCACTTTGCCTGGCACCACATGATAAGTCAGAATGGCGACGAGCTTGTCCTTGTTTTCAGGCTTGAGCAGGTCTTCGACTGTGCCGGCCGGCAGCTTGGCGAAGGCTTCATCTGTCGGCGCAAATACGGTGAAGGGTCCGGGCCCCTTGAGCGTATCGACAAGTCCCGCGGCAGTTACCGCAGCCACGAGTGTCTTGAACGATCCGGCGCTGACCGCCGTGTCCACAATGTCGGCAGCCCATGCAGAAGTGGATGCCAGAAACGACAAAGCAATAGCGCCCGCAAAAGCGGTTGAACGAATACCCATGATAGTCTCCTTGGTAAAATGCGATTGACGAGGGAAGCTACGGCTTCGTTTCCGCTGAGGTTCACTGCGTCCTGTGATCTATATTTTTTGGCCTTTGATGATCCGCCTTGGGTCTGACATATTTGCGCAACCCGTAGGTACCGCGGCGCCTTTATTCCGCCAAATTTATTTCCTACAATAGGAAAATGATGACCGCGCCCACGCAACTGTCACTTCTGAAAACCGGGCGCTTTCTCCCCCTATTTATCACCCAGGCCATTGGCGCCTTCAACGACAACGGCCTGCGCAACGCCATCACCATTCTCATCACCTTCGAGCTTGCGGTGTATCAGGGCTGGAACGCCACGGTGTTCGTCCAGGCGGCAACGGCGGTCTTTATCCTTCCCTACTTCCTGTTCTCGGCAATCGCCGGCCAGATCGCCGACAAATACGACAAGTCCGTTATCGCCCGCCGCATCAAGCTGTTCGAGATCGCAGCCATGGTGTTCGGCGTCATCAGCCTGTGGCTCGATAACCCATACCTGTTCCTGCTCGTGCTGTTCTTCGCAGGCACGCTCGCCGCCTTCTTCGGCCCGATCAAATACGGCATTCTTCCGCAGCATCTGAACCGCGACGAACTCATCGCCGGCAATGCCCTCATCGAAATGGGAACCTTCGTCACCATTCTGCTGGGCACCATGTTCGGCGGCTTCCTGGTGCGCGACGAAATGGGGCGGTTGATCCTCGCCGCCGTCATCGTGGGCCTGTCGGTGATCGCCTACCTCGCAGCACTCCGCATGCCGCCCGCAGCACCGGCTTCTCCCGAGCTCCGCATGAACTGGAATATCTTCAGCCAGACCCTGAAGGTGCTCGGCCACGCCCGCGAACGGATCGACGTCTTCTGGGCGGTAGTGGGAGCATCGTGGTTCTGGTTCCTCGGCACCATCCTGCTGGTGCAGTTCCCGGTCTTCACCAAGGACGTGCTGCTTGGCAACGATGTCGTGGCCAATATCTTCATCGCCATTTTTACCATCGGCATCGGCATCGGGTCGTTGCTCACCAATATGCTGCTCAAGGGCGAGGTCTCGGCCAAGTACGTGCCTGTTGCCGCCATCATGATGACGGTGTTCCTGATCGATCTTTACTTCTCGGCCGGAAGCGTCAATGCGCGCCTCGCCGGATCGGCGCTCAATCCTCCATCCGTATTCTTCGCAGCATGGCCGTCCTGGCACACCGGCATCGATCTCTTCTTCGTCGCCTTCTTTGGCGGCCTCTACGCCGTTCCGCTCAACGCCATCATCCAGCATCGCTCTGCCCCGCCCCGGCGCGCCCGCATCATCGCTGCCAACAATATTGTCAATGCGATCTTCATGATCACCGCGACGATCGTATCGGTGATCCTGCTGCAGTTCGTGACGGCGCGCACTTTGTTCCTCTGCCTCGGCCTCGCCAACCTGGCAGCGGCAGTTCTCATCTGCCGCCTGCTGCCCCAGGAACTGGTGGCCTATCTGTCGAGAAGGCTGTTCCGGCTTCTCTATCGCGTCGAAGTCAAAGGCATTGAAAATTTCCATGCCGCCGGCCGCAAGGCTGTCATCGTTGCCAATCATACATCGCTGCTTGATGGGCCAATCCTCTCGGCCTTCCTGCCCGAGCGCTGCCATTTTGCCATCAACACCCACATGGCCAAGCGCTGGTGGGTGCAGCCGGCCTTCCAGCTCTTCGACTTGTTGCCGATCGATCCCACCAATCCGATGGCGCTGCGGACCCTTGTCAATGTGCTGAAGAAGGGCCGCAAGGTCGTCATCTTCCCGGAGGGCCGCCTGACCGTGACCGGTGCTCTCATGAAAGTCTATGAGGGTCCTGGCGCCATCGCCAATATGGCGGGCGCCAAGGTCTTGCCGGTGCGGATCGACGGGGCGCAGTATTCCATGTTCTCGCGCATGCGCGGCAAGCTGCGCCTCAAGTGGCTGCCCCGCGTCACGCTGACGTTCCTGCCGCCGGTCGACTTCAAGATGGCGCCGGAACTGCGCGGCGCCGAGCTTCGCGACCATCTGGCTGACCGTCTCTACGACGTCATGACCGACATGATCTTCAAGACAAGCCCGGTCGACCGCACCTTGTTCCAGGCCTTGCTCGACGCGCGCGCCACCCATGGCGGCAGCCACGTGATTGTCGAGGACATCCAGCGCAATCCGCTGAATTACAATCGCATCCTGATGGGAAGCTTCATCCTCGGCCGCCGCATCGCAGGCTTGACACCGAATCAGAAGTACGTTGGCGTGCTGTTGCCCAACGCTGCCGGTTGCCTTCTCACGGTCTTTGGACTGCATGCCCAGGGCCGGGTTCCAGCCATGCTCAATTATTCGACCGGCGCCATCAACATGGCGGCAGCGTGTACCGCCGCGGAAGTCCGCACCATCGTCACCTCGCGAAAATTCATCGAGGCCGGAAATCTGGAGGCCGATCTCGAGGTGCTCAGCCGCCAGGCGAAGATTGTCTATCTCGAAGACGTGCGTGAGAAGATCGGCCTGGCCGACAAGATGTATGGCCTGTTCGGCAGGTTCTTTCCTTCGGCCGCACTCCGCTCGGGCGGCCACGTCACCGATCCCAATTCACCCGCCATCGTTCTCTTCACGTCCGGTTCCGAGGGCGTGCCCAAGGGCGTCGTGCTGTCGCATCGCAACCTTCACGCCAACCGCTTCCAGGCTGCCGCCCGCATCGATTTCACCGCCCAGGATATCGTGTTCAACGCCTTGCCGATGTTTCATGCCTTCGGTCTCACCGGTGGAACGCTCCTCCCGGTATTCTCCGGCGTCCGCACCTTCCTCTATCCTTCGCCGCTTCACTACAAGATCGTGCCGGAGCTTTGCTACGACACCGAGGCGACCGTGATGTTCGGTACCGATACGTTCCTGATGGGATATGCCAAGAGCGCGCACCCTTACGATTTCTTCAATGTGCGCTATGTCGTGGCCGGGGCGGAGCGGGTCAAGCAGGAGACCCGCGATATCTGGATGGAGAAATTCGGGCTTCGCATCCTCGAAGGCTATGGCGCCACCGAATGCTCGCCGGTTTTGGCTCTCAACACACCCATGCACCACAGGACCGGCACGGTGGGCCGCCTGCTCGATGACATCGCCTATCGCCTCGAACCGGTGGAAGGCATCGAGGAAGGCGGCCGCCTGTTCGTGAAGGGCCCCAATATCATGCTGGGTTATCTGCGCGCCGATACGCCGGGCGAGATCGAGCCGCCGCCGGCCGGCTGGTACGATACCGGAGATATCGTGAAGGTCGATGTCCAGGGTTTCGTCACCATTCTCGGGAGGGCCAAGCGCTTTTCCAAGATTGCCGGTGAGATGGTTTCGCTCACCGCCGTGGAAACCAGGATACAGGCGGCCTATCCCGAAGCCGTCCACGCTGTCGTAGCGGTTCCGGATCCCAAAAAGGGAGAGCAGCTCGTGCTGATCACGACGGACGCCGCGATCGACCGCAAGACGCTGATGGAAGCATTGAAGAAGCTGGGGACCGGTGAACTGCTGATTCCGCGCACCGTCCTGAACGTCGCCGAAATGCCAGTGCTCGGCTCGGGAAAGGTCGACTATCTGAGCCTCAACCGGCTCGCCCGGGAGAGGACGGGGCAGTGATTTCGCTCGAGGATGACGACCGTGCCCTGCTGGCAGGAGAGCGCGGGCCTGCGATGAAACTCGCGATGGAACTGGTCCTGCAGGCCGCAACCATCATGCAGGCCCCGCATCTGATCCCGGTGAGTTTTGCCCATATCGATGCGTGCTTCTATAGCGGCCAGGCACACGTCGATTTCGCCCAGTATCTCCTCGATAACGGCGCCAGCTTCGCCGTGCCTTCCTGGACCAACAATGGTGTCGTGAGCCTCGCAAATCCTGAAATCAGGCCGGAAGCTGAAGACGTAGAGATGGTCTCCGGCGCGCGAAAGCTCATGCAGCTCTATGAAACGTTGGGGTGCAAGCCGGTGTGGACCTGTGCGCCCTATCAATTGCCCGGCCGCCCGAAACTGGGCGATCATATCGTTGCGGGCGAATCCAACGCGGTGACCTTCTACAATTCTGTCATTGGTGCGCGCACCAACAAATATGGCGACTATCTCGATGTTGCCTGCGCCCTGGTTGGCAAGGTTCCGTTTGCCGGTCTCCATACCGACGAAGGCCGCCGCGCCAGCCTTCACTTTGCGACGTCGGGCATTCCCGACAGCCTGAAGGCGGAAGATATTTTTTATCATCTCCTTGGTCATCATGTCGGGCGTATTTCCGGAAGGCGCATTCCCATCGTGAGCGGTCTGCCGGCTGGCACCACGGAAGACCGCCAGAAGGCCATCAGCGCCGCTGTGGCGGCTTCGGGTGGCGTGGAGCTATGGCATGGTGCGGGCCTGACCCCCGAAGCACCCGCTCTCGCTGCCGTGTTTGATGGCGGCGACGAGCATCATGTGACGCTTGCCGACCTGGCGGCGGCGCGCGATGTCTTGAATTCCGGCCGCGACGGGCCAATCGAAATGGTGGCACTCGGCACGCCGCATTTCTCCATCACCGAATTTGCAGCACTGATGCCCCTGATCGCCGGGAGGAAGGTGAAGAGCGGTGTAACCTTTTACGTGTCAACCAGCCGCTTCATCCGCGATCTCGCCATCCAGAAAGGCTGGATAGAGGAATTGGAAAAGGCCGGTGCCACGGTCGTCGTCGATACCTGCACCTACTATTCGCCAACCGTGCGGGGATGCCGCGGCCGCGTCATGACAAATGCAGCCAAATGGGCCTACTACGCGCCCGGCATGTTGGGCGTCGAAGTCTGCTTTGGCAGCATGGCCGAATGCGTCGAGAGTGCCGTGCGCGGTGAAGTCTGGCGCGATGCCGCGATCTGGCGGGACATCGACGCATGATCAAGGCCCGCATCCTCAACCGAGGTGCGGCGGCAGGCGTGCCGCTGGTGCTGACCGAGCCGGTGAGTTTCTGGGGCGCCTTCGATCCCCGTACAGGCGTGATCGTCGATACTCACCACGCCCAGTGCGGCGCCTGCGTGACAAACCGGATGCTGCTCTTGCCGGAAACCCGGGGCTCGGGCGGCACGCCGGGCGGTATCGCCGAGGCCATTCGCCGGGGCACCGGACCGCTCGGCATTATCCTGATCAAGCCGGACGTCAACCTCGCCATTGGCGCTGCGGTTGCAGCCAGACTCTATGGCAAGGATTGTCCGGTCGTAACGGTTGGCGCGAGCGAATATGTGAGCCTCTGCGCAAGTGGCTGGATCGACATTTCTGTTGCAGGCGAAGTCAGCTATTCGGCAGCCTGAAGCTGTGCTGGAAGTCCCGACGGCACCTGGCGCTGCGGATCGGCCTTCTCCTCGGGGATACGGAAGACATTGATCTTCCACAGCCACCGGCCAAGAGCCGGAAGCGATGTTGCCCACGAAACTGCCGGTGCCGCGATGAGCCCCACCATGATCGGCACAAACCAGAGAAATGTGTCGGTTGATACGAACAGGGCGACAATCCCGAAAGCCAGTCCGGTGAAGACATGACCGGCATGGCGGCCAATCAGCACACGAAACGGAATGGCGCTTTCGCCCCGGTTCTGCGCGTCCCACCCTGAATCGCGGCCCATGAACACATCATAGACAAAGCGTGACTGGATCAGCATCATGACCGGTGACAGCAGCATCGACAGGAAGGTTTCTGCGAAGAAACTCTTCAACAGTCCAATGGTGCCGCCGCAGCCCTTGCGCACCTCAGGCGAGCGGAGCGCATTGATGAGGCCAAGCACCTTGGGGATATAGAGCACCGCGAAGGTCAGCGCGAACAGACGCAGCGCGCGCTCCGGATCGAAAACCGGCCATGCCGGAAACAGCGAGAAGCCGTCGGGAAAATAATTGGGCTCGGTGTAGCGCGCGATGGTTGCCAGCAACAGGCCGGCCACCAGCAGCAGCAGCCACAGCGGCGAGGCAAGATAAGACATGATCCCCTGCAGCAAGTGGATGCGGCTGGCCCAGTGCAGGCCGCGCGCCGTCACGATCTTGATGTGCTGCAAATTGCCCTGGGCCCAGCGCCGGTCGCGCGCCGCGAGATCGACGAGCGACGGCGGGGTTTCTTCATAGGAGCCAGTGGCCGAGAGCAGCATGGTAACGCTCCATCCGGCCCGCCGCATCAAGGCGGCTTCGATGAAGTCATGACTAAGGATATGGCCGCCAAACGGCTTTCTTCCCTCAAGCTCCGGCAAGCCGGCCGCCTCGGCGAAGGCGCGGGTGCGGATGATCGCGTTATGCCCCCAGTAATTGCCCTCGCGGCCGTGCCAGGCGGCAAGCCCCGCGGCAACGACAGGTCCATACACCCTTCCGGCAAACTGCATCATCCGCGCAAACGGCGTCCAGCGATTGTGCAGCAGGGGCAGCGTCTGGATGATGCCGGCCCGTGAATCGGCGGCCATGGCCCGCGCCAGGGTGATGAGCGTTTGCGCTTTCATGTCGCTGTCGGCATCGAGAACGATCATGTGGTCGTAGGCGCCGCCCCAGCGGGTCACGAAATCCGCAATGTTCCCGGCTTTCTTGTGATGGTTGTGTTCGCGCCGGCGGTAATAGACGGGCAACGTTCCGGCGAACTCGGCCCGCAGGCGCTGGAACTGCTGCTCCTCCTGGAAGGCAACGAGGTCGTTCCGCGTGTCGCTGAGAACGAAGATATCGAAATTCCGGCTCACCCCGTTTTGCACGAGGCTGCGGGCCATGCCGCGCAGCGTATCGAAAACGGCATCGGGCGCTTCATTGTAGACCGGCATCAGCAGGGCAGTGCGGCCGATCTCCTCAACCGGCGCCAATTCCGGCTCCTTGCTCCGCCCGAACATCAGTCCAAGAAAGCCGTAACAGGCACTGATGCAGGAAAATGCGATCCAGGCGAAGGTCAGCGCAAACAGGAACGCGAACACGATCTGCAACCACGTCACGTCCGCCGGGCTGATCACCTGGTAGATTTCATATGTGCCGAGTGCCGTGAGCGCGATGGAAAACGAAAAAACCACGACGCGGGCGAGCAGCACTCTGCCATCGCTCTGCGATTTTGCAGGCGGGCCCGTCCAGGCCCACAAATTCTGGACCGGCATTTCAAGCGCAGCAGCAGGAGGAGTTGAGTCTAGGACTTTGTCCAGCGATACAGCCACGTCTCACTCACTTTTTTGTCGAGTCGCTTAAGAACGGCTCGCAACTCGGAAAGTTCCGCATCCGCCACATCATGTTCGAAGGACAGCCGCGTTGTCCGGTTGTTGCTGTTCGCTTGCACGACGACATTGGATATCTCCCCGTTGCTCGCCGTGACGTCCGCTTTGACAGTGCCCGCCAGGTCCCCACCGGCGAACTCGATGACATAGAGCCGCCGCTTGCGGTCAAAATTAAGGCCGCCTCCCGAAAAGCGCACCTGCGCGACGGCAGGTTCGCTAGCGAGCGGCCATTCTGCGCACCAGTGCAGGCGATAGACGAAGGAATGCACGCCGCCCTGCGCCAGCGTCTCTTTCGGACGCCAGAAGGCAACGATGTTGTCGTTGATCTCAAGCTGGGTCGGAATTTCATAGAGTTCGACGCCACCCGCCCCCCAGTCGCCGATGGGCTCCACCCAAAGGCTCGGGCGCTTTTCATACTTGGCTTCGATATCGAGGAAGTCATCGAACTTGCGCTTGCGCTGCATCAGGCCAAAGCCCCTCGGGCTGACATCCTGGAAGGCGCTGACCTGCAGGTCCTTGTGGTTGGCGAGAGGCCGCCACAGCCACTCGCCTGGCCCAGTGAACATCATCAGCCCATCCGAATCATGCACCGCCGGACGGTAATCCTCGAAGGCATCGTGACTCATGGAATCGAACAGATACATGCTGGTCAGCGGTGCGATGCCGGCGTGCTCAATATCCCGGCGTGGATGCAACTCCATCTCGACATCCATCTGGGTATCTTCGCCGGGCTTGATGGTGAAACGATAGGCTCCTGTGGTCGACGGGCTGTCGAGAAGGGCATGCACCACGATGGCGCCCGCATCCGCCGCCGGACGCTTGATCCAGAACGACCGGAAGAAGGGAAATTCCTCCCCCTTTGGCTGCCCGGTATCGATCGCCAGGCCCCGTGCCGACAGCCCGTACAGCAGCCCCTTGCTGACGGCGCGAAAATAGGACGCGCCCTGGAACACCGCGAACTCATCGAAATATTCGGCGCTGTTGAGAGGATAGCGCAGCCTGAACCCCGAATAGTGCAAATCGGTCTGCCCGTCCGGCTTCGCCACCAGCGGCCCGAAGGTGAACAGGTCCGGCACGTATTTGAGCTTTGCCTGCTGGTCGTTTTCAACAACATGGATATCGACCGGCGACGTGAAGTAGAACCCCGAATGAAACAGGTCGAAGGAGAACTTGTGCGGGTCGCCGCGCCAGATGGACTTGTCCGGATTGAAGCGGATGTCGCGGTACTGGTCATAGGTGAGCGATGCGAGTTCCTTCGGAAGTGCTATGGTCTCCTGCTGGAAAGGCTTCGCGGCCAATTCCCTCGCCAGATTCTTGACGAAATCCTCGCCAAAGGCCGAAGGCGCTTCGAACAGTTTCAGGTCCTGCGACAAGGACGGAACAACACCGAGTTTTAGACCTGTTGCCACAGATGCCAGTCCCACCAGGGACCCGACCGCCTGACGCCGCGTTAAAAGCATCCTTACCCACCTACGCATGACAATTGTGCAACGCCACATGATTATACCGCAGTTGCTAAATGTAAAGGCCACTGCGGCATCTCGACGTTCAGAGAGGTATGATCTAGAAGCAGGTCAAATTAAGGAAACTTCATGAGATTTTCAGCAATCACCGGGAGGCTTCAGGGTCTGGGCTCGGAGAAATGGGCCGTTCATGTCGAAGGCAAGCGGCGCCAGGCCAGGGGCGACGACCTGATTTTCTTGTCGATCGGCGAACCCGACTTTCCGCCACCCGCGGCCATACTCGATGTGGTGAACGACAGAATGCGTGCCGGCCGCACCCGCTATTCCAATGGCCGGGGCGAACCGGAAGTGCTCAAGGCCATCTCGGCCTATTACACCAGGCGCTCCGGCCATGCCGTGGCGCCAAGCCAGTGCAGTTTCCTGCCAGGCACGCAATCCGCGCTCTATGCCGCAATGGCGGCACTTGTTGAAGAAGGCGACGACGTCCTTGTCCCCGATCCCTACTATGCCACGTATGAGGGCGTGATTGCGGCATCGGGTGCAGGCTTCGTGCCGATCCGCACCAGGCCCGAGGATGCCTTCCACCTGACCGCCACGGAACTGGAAGCCCATCTGACGAAAAAATCCCGTGCCCTCCTGCTCAACACACCGGCCAATCCGACAGGCGCCGTGCTGTCCAGGACGGAGATCGCAAGCATTGGCGAAATCGCCAGAAAGCATGACCTCTGGATCGTCTGCGATGAGGTCTATTCCGACCTTGTCTTCGATGCCGAATTTGCCTCGCCCTTCGACATTCCAGAACTCCGAGAGCGCTGCGTCGTCGTTTCTTCGATCTCGAAATCCCACGCGATGCCGGGCTTCCGCTGCGGCTGGGCCGTGGGCTCGCAGGAATTCAGCGATCGACTGTTGACCCTGATCGAGACCATGCTTTTTGGCTCGCAGCCCTTTCTCGAGGATGCGACAGCCTTTGCCCTCAACACCCATTTCGATGAGGTGGACGAGATGCGCCAGACCTACATGGCCCGCGCCCGCGTGGTTGTGTCCGGCCTGTCGAATGCGCCCCGCATTGCCGTTCGCATGCCGGAAGGCGGCATGTTCATCATGGTGGACGTGCGCCGCACCGGGCTATCCGGCGAAGAATTCGCCATGCGCCTGCTCGATGAGGAAAGCGTCGTGACCATGCCGGGCGAGAGCTTCGGCGAAGGGGGTGCCGGCCATCTCCGCATCGGCCTCACCGCCAAGGAACACGAACTGAAGGAAGCCTGCGAACGGATCAGCCGCCTCGCCGGGGCTCTGCCATGACCAACGAGGATCTCTGCTATCTGACGGCGACCGAGGCCCTGAAGCTTTTCAAGTCAAGGAGGCTTTCGCCCCATGAGCTGATGCTGGCCATCGTCACCCGGGCCGAAGCCATCAATCCCGTCATCAACTGCTTTGCCGACCGTTACTTTGAGGAGGCACTCACCCACGCCCGCGTGTCCGAGCAGCTTTACATGCGCCGCGGCGCTAGCCTGCGCCCCTTCGAAGGCATTCCCCTGGCCGTGAAGGACGCCCAGCGCGTCATGGGCAAGCGCACGACCCATGGCTCCCTCATTTTCGAGGATAATATCGATACGCATTCCGACCCGATGATCGAGCGCCTCGAAAATGCCGGCGCCATCATCTTTGCCCGCACCACGACGCCCGAGTTCTGTCTTTCCGGCGTGTGTTATTCAAAGCTCTGGGGCAACACGCTCAACCCGTGGAACACGGAGTATGGCCCGGGCGGATCGTCCGGCGGCTCAGGTGCGGCCCTTGCCTCCGGTATCGCCACACTGGCGACCGGCACGGATATCGGCGGGTCGATCCGCATTCCAGCCTCAGCCTGCGGTGTTGTGGGTTTCAAGCCGCCGCACGGCCGCAACCCGGACGGACCGCCCTCCAACTTCGATCGCTTCAATCACTGCGGGCCAATGACGCGCTCGGTCGGCGATGCCGCGTTGATGCAGGGGATAACGGCGGGCCCCCATGAGCTCGACCACGATTCAATCCGCCAGATTGTCGAGCTTCCCGAAAAGCCGCTGGCGATCAAGGGAATGAAGATCGCCTACTCGCCCGACTTCGGCTATGTGCCGGTGACTGACGAAGTGCGAAAGAATACGCTGAAGGCCATAAAACTTTTCAAGTCGCTCGGCGCGGTGGTTGAAGAGGTGGAGCTTGGCTGGACCAGGGAAGTCGAAAGCCTCGGTATGCACTGGTACAACACCATGCACTTTGGCCGCCAGACCATCTGGTGGAAGAAGTCCCACGCCAGCCAGATGACCGAATACGCGCTCAAGTTCGCTGAAGCCGCGGAGCGCAATACCGGCATCGACGATGTCCACAAGACCTGGGACATCATTCACCAGATGTACCAGACCATGGGGCCAATCCTCGCCAGCCACGACGTCTTTATTTGCCCCACGCTCAATCTTCCCGCCGTGAAGGCCGATCACGATCCGTGGGATACGGATTTCCGCGTCAATGGCGAACGCGTCGATGCCGAGTATGGCTGGGTCATGACCCATCAGTTCAACATGCTGCACAATTGCCCGGTGCTGGCCGTGCCTTCAGGCTTCTCAGGCGAAGGTGTGCCGACCGGCATTCAGATCGTCGCCAGATCCTGGGACGATGCGCGCGTCTTCAAGGCGGGCCTTGCCTATGAGAAGGCCATCGGCGGCTGGTTCAACAAGAAATCGAAGCGTCCGGGCTTCTGACGGATTCAGGTCGCGGCACTGCGCGTCCTGCCATCGATCGTCAGCAAGGCGCCGTACATTTCCGGGCGGCGGTCGCGGAACACACCCCAGCTGCGGCGCAGTTCGAGGATCTCGTCCAGGTCGAAGGCATGGGTCCGGAAACCTTCCTCCGTGCGGTTCATTTCGGCGACTTTCTCGCCCTGATAATCCGCGATGAAGGAGCGGCCATAGAAAGTATCAGACCGGCCATCGGGCGCAGTTTCCTTGCCCACCCGGTTTGACGCGATCAGCGGCATGATGTTGGCCGCGGCGTGACCGCGCATGGTGTTCTGCCAGTGGCTGCTTGAATCATAGTCCGGACTTGATGGCTCGGATCCGATGGCTGTGGGATAAAGCAGGATTTCAGCTCCCATCAACGCCATCGATCTGGCACATTCGGGAAACCACTGGTCCCAGCATATGCCCACACCGATCCTGGCGAAGGCCGTATCCCAGACCTTGAAGCCGGTATCGCCAGGCGAAAAATAGAACTTCTCCTGATAGCCCCGGCCATCGGGAATATGTGACTTGCGATAGAAACCAAGCCGCCGCCCATCGGCATCGGCGATGACTGTCGTGTTGTAGTGCGCGATACCGGCGCGTTCGAACACGCTGATGGGCAGCACAACGCCAAGCTCGCGGGCCAGCGCAGCGAAACGTGCGACGGTCGGATGCGTGTCCAGTTCATGCGCCTGGGCAAAGTATCGCGCGTGCTGCTCGATGCAGAAATAATCCGCATCGAACAATTCCTGAAGCAGGATGATCTGGGCGCCCTTCCCCGCCGCTTCGCGCACCAGCGCTTCGGCCTTGTCGGTATTCTTCTGCCAGTCGTTGCTGGAGGTCATCTGGGTAATGGCAACCGTAATTTCTTTCATCTCTCGCCCTTGGTCTCAGCATTGATCAGAGTGGTGGAGGGAAGTGCAGCCCGCCATTGACAAAAAGTGCATTGACGCCGCGTGGCAGCTTGAAGGCCGAGTTGGCGCCAAGGTTGCGGTTGTAGACTTGCGCATAGTTGCCGACCGCCCGGATCGCGTTGCGCGCCCATGCCGCGCTGAGCCCCAGGTTCGTACCAATGCCCTGCGGGTCAAAGCCAAATAGACGCCGCGCCTCGGGATCATCATGCAGGCTTGCATTGGCGGCATTGCTGCTGGTGATGCCGTGAAACTCTGCAATGAGGAGGGCGTTGTGGACCCAGGTGACGACCTCGCGCCATTGTTGATCACCCTCTCTCACCAGCAATGAAAGCGCTTCGCGTGAAATGATTTCCGGCATGATGATATGGGCGGTTGGATTACTGAATTTCAGTCTTTCGGAAGCAAGTTGAGTGGCATCGCCGGAAAGCCCGTCGCATCGCCCGTTCCTGTAGGCAGAAACGGCTTCGCTAAAATTTGCAAACATCACAGGTGAATACTGCAGCTTCCTAGCCGAGAAATACCGTGCCAGGTTGAGTTCTTGTTGTGACCCAACCAAGACACAGAATGACGCGCCTCCCAGCCGGGCAAAAGATTTTATGTTGAGCGATTTCCGGACCATGGCAGTTTGCCCATCGTGGAAATGCACAGCAGCAGAATCAACGCCTAAGCTTGTGTCGCGAACACCCGTTATGACCGTATTGCGCGCCAGAACATCGACTTCTCCGGATTGAAGGGCCGTAAACCGTTGCGTTGTTGAAAGCGGCGTGAATTCAACCTTGTTGCCAGAACCAAATATTGCTGCCGCAATGGCGCGGCAATAGTCAGCGTCAAACCCGATCCACCTGTTATTTGCATTGGGAATTGAAAAACCGGGAACGCCCTGGGAAACGCCACAACGGACAAAACCTCGCGCTTTGACATCGTCAAGCGTTGCTCCAGCCACGAATGGAGCCCCCCAGAGAGCCAGTATCAGGAAAAGGGTCAGGCGATACGCAATCATGCTTGCATTCCTTGAGTTGCTGGCAGGAGTTGCCAGGGGGAAAAGCTTCGATTGCCGCATCTAGGCCTGAAGTCTTGCAATTTCGCGCCGGAATGGCAAGGCATCCCCGATATCCGGCTCGTCCAGTTCTTCGGCATAACGGTGCCCCGCGTAGGTGGCCCAGGCAATGGCCGCCGGGGCCTGGGCATCGCCGATCGCCTTCACCGACAGGATGCCACGGTCGGCCCACGCATCCTGGCGCGCCTTGAGATTGAGAAACACCTCCTCATGCGGCAGCCGCGCCGTGACCATCAGCACGCTGTCACAGGCAATCTCGCTTGTCTTCGCCGTATAGATGCATGCCGTCGACACCGAATTCCGCTTCACTTCGGTCAACGCCCGCGTCACCTGGATATCGACGCCGATTTCGAGGAGCCGACGCTGGATGCTGCCCTGTTCCAGCGTATTGGAACTCCACTCAGCGGCCTTCGTCGACGGCGTGAGATAGGTCACGCGATTGCCCTGTGCGATCAGCAACTCGGCCAGCACACTCCCCATGTAGTAATGATCGTCGTCATAGATCACCACATGGCCCGGCAGCGTCTGGCCCGCCATCAGATCATCCGGCGAGAAAACCGGCATCGCCGCATCGATCGCGATGGGCAGCGTGTGATAGCGCGCCACGCCATCCTTCCGCCATGACGAACCCGTGGCAATGGCGATGTGCTGAAAGCCGAAATCCAGGATGTCATCCGCCGTCAATCGCGAGTCGCGATAGACCTCGACATTGGTCATCTTCTGAATCTGCCCCTGCCGGTAATCGCGAACCCGCCCCCAGGCGGAAAGCCCCGGCAGCCGGCACTCCCTGGCAACGCGTCCGCCAAGCTCGGTTCCGGCTTCCGCCAGTGCCACCTCGTAGCCGCGCAGCCCCAGCTTGTGTGCCGCCGAAAGTCCCGCAGGCCCCGCACCCACGATGAGAACCTTGCTCTCGGAGTGGCGCGGCTTGCTGCGCTCGGGATGCCAGCCCTTGCGCCATTCCTCCATGAACGAGGAGTTTTGCGTGCAGCGCGACAGTGACATCGTCATGTCGCCAGTCACGCAGATGTTGCAGCCGATGCACTCGCGGATATCTTCGATCCGCCCCTCGTCGATCTTGTTGGGCAGGAATGGATCGGCAATCGAGGGCCGCGCCGCCCCGATGAAATCAAGAATGCCCTGTCTGATCTGCCGCACCATGAGATCGGGTGACGTGAAGCGGCCGACTCCGACGACCGGGCGAGGCGTAAGCGCCTTGATGCCCCGGATCAGGTCTTCCTGCGCCGCCTCGGGCTTAAACCTCGATGTGCCGGAGCACGCCTCCCATGTGCCATGCGCAAAATCCCAGATATCCGGAAGCTCGGCATGCATGGCGACGATCTCGCGTATGTGCGCGTTGCTCAGTCCCGCCTCGCCCATCATTTCATCGAGCGAAAGCCTGACCGCGATGGCGCAGCTGTCGCCCACACAATCCTTCGCATCGGAAATCAACTCCTTCAACAGGCGCGTGCGGTTTGTCAGCGAGCCGCCATATTCATCGGTACGCTGGTTGGTTCGCTGGCTGAGGAAATGCTGGATCACGCCAAACCCGTGCGCCCCATAAAGGCAGAGGATGTCATATCCCGCCCGCTTGGCGCGCTTGTAGGCAAGTCTGTGCCAGTGCCTGAGGTTCCGGATATCTTCCTTGTCCATCGCCCGCGCCTGGACCGGATCGCTGGTGAAGGTGAGGATCGGCGTGTGCATCGGCGCCATCGGCACTTCGCGCGTATAGAGATTGGGACCATTGGCGCCGCTGTATGCTAGCTCGACGCCGGCGAGTGCTCCACCCGAATGAATGGCGTCCGCCATCTTGGCGAGCCCCGGCATGTCGTCCTCGTCCCAGATGCGCAATTCGATGAACGGCGTGATTTCAGACGTATGATGGATCTCGACCTGCTCGGTGAAGATGACACCCCATCCGCCCTCGGACTTGACTCTGCGCATTTCAGCGGCAGCGGAAGGATCGCGGTAGCCGCCGCCATTGCAGTGCGGCACCTGGTAAAAACGGTTCTTCGCTGTGACAGGCCCGATCTTCACGGGTTCGAACAGGATGTCGTAGCGCGGATCACGCATCGAGGAAGCCTTCGAGCACATTGACCGTGTTGACGCCGATCGCCTCGATGGCATAACCGCCTTCCATCACGAACAACGTTGGCAGCTTGAGCCTGGCGATGCGCGCACCATAGGTCTTGAAGTCCTCCGACTTCAGCTTGAAGAAACTGATGGGATCGTCCTTGAATGTATCGACGCCCAGCGAAACCACCAGAACGTCAGGCCCGTAGCCCCTGATCTTGCGGCAGGCACTCTCCAGCGCTTTCCCCCACGCATCATAGCCCGTGCCCGGCGGCATCGGATAATTCACGTTGAAACCTTCGCCCTTTCCCGCACCTGTCTCGTCCTTGTAGCCAAGGAAATGCGGATAGGCATGTTCCGGCGCGCCATGCAGCGAACAGAACAGCACATCGCTGCGGTCATAGAAAATATCCTGCGTGCCATTGCCGTGATGAAAATCCACATCGAGCACGGCGACGCGCTTGGCCCCGCCATCGAAAAACGCCTGCGACGCGATTGCCGCATTGTTGAGAAAGCAATACCCGCCATAGAGATCGTGATGGGCGTGATGTCCAGGCGGGCGGCACAGGGCGAAGGCCGAGCGTGAACCTGATGCGACAATTTTCTGTCCGGTCAACGCAACGGATGCCGAAGCCCGCGCCGCATCCCAGGTTCCCGCCGTGATGCAGGTCTCGACCGAATGCGTGTAAAACCCGACCTTGCCATCAATCTGCTTTGGACAGCGCTGCTGCATGCCGCGCGCCGGAAAGCCGGTCGCTATGATCTCGCCGCGATAGCCGGCCTTGGTCCATTCGCTCCACGCATTTTCCAGGAAGGCGAGAAATCCCTTGTCATGGACTTTCCTGACAATTTTCATATCGAGGGGTGCCGGCGCCACCAGGTCCGCCATCTTGCGCTTCTTGAGTTCGCGCAGGATATATTCCATGCGAGACGGCCGCTCGAACGGTGTTACGAATTCCCCGCCATATATTTCCTGTTGCGCGAAATGCAGGCGGTGGTCATCGGTAAAGACAATTTTCATGCGCTGTCCCCCTCGTAGGAGCATGAATGTGTCAGAGCCGCGAAGAAAGTTCAATTTGCCGGCGCGTCACGGATTGTTAATGCCGTTTCGGGTGAATTTCGCAGTTGCGAGATAATCGTTGACTTGGGGGCCGAACTCCCCCATATCCGCTGCGATTGTCGCCCGCAAAAGAATGAACGTGAGGCCGCCGCAAAATTGAGCGGCCATTCCGGCGAACCATCAAATCCGAACATTCCTGTCACGTGGGAAGGTTTAAGCGCCCGCCAGGCTCGCGTAAATCTTTGCGCGTGGTCATTTCGGACATGGTGCGCGCTTCCCACCATTGTTCCGAATGAAAGTTATTGAAGTGAACTCATTTACCGAATTGAACCTCTCCACCCCGCTGTTGAAGGCTGTTGCGGCGGAAGGTTATGACATCCCAACCCCCATTCAGGCCCGCGCCATTCCCGATCTTCTGCTTGGCCGCGATATGCTGGGCATTGCCCAGACCGGCACCGGCAAGACCGCAGCCTTCGCGCTTCCCATTCTCGAGCGCCTGGCCAAAAACAACGATCGCCCGGCCCGCGGCACCTGCCGTGCCCTGATCCTCTCGCCCACCCGTGAGCTTGCCTCGCAGATCGGCGAAAGCTTCAAGACCTACGGCCGCAACCTCAAGCTCTCGCGCGCCGTGGTCTTCGGCGGCGTCGGCATCGGCAAGCAGATTTCCATCCTTCAGAATGGCGTGGACATCGTTGTCGCAACGCCTGGCCGCCTCGTCGACCTGATTGAACGCCGCGCCCTGTCGCTTTCCAAGGTTGAAATCCTGGTGCTCGACGAAGTCGACCAGATGCTCGACCTCGGTTTCATCAACGACATCCGCAAGATCACCAAATGGCTCCCGGCCCAGCGCCAGAACCTGTTCTTCTCGGCCACCATGCCGAAGGAGATTGCCGGTCTTGCCGATGCCTTGCTCAAGGATCCGGTCCGGGTTGAAATTACTCCGGTTGCCACCACCGTCGAGCGCGTCAACCAGAGCGTTGTCCACGTCGAGCCATCCAACAAGCTCAAGCTGCTCGTCGAACTGCTGAAGGACAACAACATGACCCGCACGCTGGTCTTCACCAAGACCAAGCACGGCGCCGACAAGGTGATGAAGGGCCTGAGCCAGGCTGGTTTCACCGCCTCCGCCATTCACGGCAACAAGTCCCAAGCCAATCGCGAGCGAGCACTTGCAGGCTTCAAGGCTGGCAAGATCCTTGTGCTGGTCGCGACCGACATTGCCGCCCGAGGCATCGATGTCGACAGCGTCAGCCATGTTGTGAACTACGATCTTCCCCACGTGCCGGAAAGCTATGTGCACCGCATCGGCCGCACGGCGCGAGCCGGCGCTGAGGGAACCGCGATTGCGTTCTGCACACCTGAGGATCGCTCCTTGCTCCGCGACATTGAGCGGACCATCCGCCAGCCCGTGCCGGTGAGAGTCCATGCGCTGGGTATTGCCAACGTGCAGGCAGGCCAGCCCGCCCGTCATGCGCCGCGCCCGAGTTACGGCAAGCGTCCCGGCAACCAGGGCGGCCAGAAGAAGCGCGACTGGACGCCAACCGGTGGCGAAAAATCCCAGGGCGAAAACCGCAACCGCAACCACGCCGCTGGCAACCGTCCGGCCCGCACCGATGCCCGCCCCAATGGTGGTGCTGCTGCACCGAAGCGCAATGGCAAGCCGTCATGGATGAAGCAGGTCGGCGGCGGTGGCAACACCCGCCCGGCCCGCACCGGCGCCTGAACCATCTCTCGGCCAAGATGAACGAAAGCCCGCGGCCAGTTCGCGGGTTTTTTGCTGGCTTCACTGCCATTTCCTTGAACCGCAGCTTTGCTAAACTCCCCGCAGTACATCCGTGGGAGGAAGCTCATGCTGCTGCGCTGGTTCAAGCCGACAAGTTACAATTGCCCTGCGCTTTTCCTGATCGCCGGGATCGCAGGCGGCCTGTTCGGATGGAATTCCTTCAACCTCGTTCACCTCGCCATGGAAAACTTTCGCTTCCTCGAAATGTTCGGCAGCGTCGCAGTGATGGAAGGAGGATTGCGTCAGTTTATCGGGATCATCGCCTACGGTCTGGTCTCCCTTGCCTTCTACCTGATCTTCAAGGTGTGCGAAGTGGAACTGGTCCACCGATGGCGAAGCTGCGACAATCGCCCCTATAATAGGATATAAAGTACACAATAGGCTTTTAATGGCCTTCCGGTGACCGTACAGTGCCAGTCCCGCCGTTAACGGTCAGGAGGTAGCCGACAGCATTAAAATCCTGTCCACGGACGTCCTGGCCACCCTGCAATCGATTTCTATTTCAGGTAATGGCCAATCAAGAAAGCAATTTAAAGACGAATAACTATTTGTGACGTAAGTCACAACATTGTTTGCGCAACACCTTAGGATCACTCCCATCGTCAACCTCAGACACGGGAGTGCATCATGTCCATCATCAAGGTTCCGGCAACCGCACTGAACATCGGCCTCGCCAAGCCCCGTCTCAGTCTTGCCGCCCGTCTCTCGAAATGGCTGATGAGGAGGCTAAACGCCGAACTAGCCGAGGCTCAACCCTCGGCGCCCAATAGCCTCGCCGAAAACAATCCGCATGTTGTCGTGGCGAAGCTCTGGATGGGCAGACGGTAAGGCACCGGATGCAGCACTCAGACCAGCGCGAACACCCGCGTTGGTCCACCGGTGGCACCGGCAATTTTTGGCGCGCCCAGGACGATGGTGGAGCCTGTTGCGGGGAGTTGATCGAGATTGGCCAATCCTTCGATTGCCCATCTGCCGGCAGGGAGCCACGCATAGTGGGTTTCGAATGTCTCTGTCGGCCCCATATCAATCGATAGCGTATCGACACCAAGTCCCGTGACCTTTCGCTCAAGCAGGGCATGGGCGCATTCCACATGCCAGCCGGGAAAATGCATGCGCCCCTCCTCGTCGGCGTTGCGATATTTCGCCGTCCGCACATGCCGTCCCCAGCCGCTGTGCATGGCAACGCAGCAGCCTTCGGGGATGGGCCCATGCCTGGCCTCGAACGCGGCGATGTCATCGGGCGTCACGGCCGTGCTGGCCTTGTCCTGGGCGCGCAACGCGATATCGATGACGACGAGGGGCACCACCAGATCATCCGCCGGAATGAGATCGCAGGAAATGCCATCGGCGGAGAAATGCAGCGGCGCATCGATATGCGTGCCGACATGCTCGCGCACCGTCCATCGCTTCACATTCACCCCATGTTCGGCAAAATTCTTCATGGTGTCGATCTCAAGATCGCGCGTGCCGTTGTAGCTCGGAAAATCCGCCGTCAGCGTGTGGGTGAGATCAAAGACGCTGCTGTGGTGCATGTCGGGGCGGGCACGCGGCGCTGTCTTGGCCACGCCGCCGCCGCGCCCTTCAGGTGCGCGCGTCCTGGTGTTTTGTTGCAGCTGCATCAGAAAGCACGGAGGGCACATGATTGCTCCTGTTGGTTTGCGCGGCGACGGGATCGCGCCAAGCGTAGCGCTTCTGATGCGCGAAGCGAAGCCAGTGATCTCAAGTAATCGCTGGGGAAATTACGCTGCACTCATTGGCGGCAGCAGCTTCGAGAGCCACTCAGGCCAGGGCCTTGTCGAGGATGGCTTCGATCGTTGACCATGAAATGCGGTCCGCTGTTTGGTCATCGACGCCACAGACATCCTTGAGAGCAATGAAGGTCTCGATGCCGGAGGTGCTGGACAATGCCACGATCAGGGCCTCGAATTTTTCGTGTGTCAGTATGTGGCGCACGGGCTCAAGCGCCAGTTCGAACATGGGCAGACGTCTGGCGCCGCGCAGTTGCGCCGTGGGCTTGCCGCCTTCCGAAACCCATGTGTCCAGCGCCTTGGAGAGAAACAGGCGATGCGCCATTTCATTTTGCCGGGTATGCTCGAAGAGATAGATGTGGACGCGGCGCACCCGTTCCCGAACATCGGCCGCATCGCCGATCACCGATTCAGGCGAGCGCCACACAGCGTCAAGCAGGGCTTCGCGGATCAGCGCCTCAGACGTTGAAAAATAGCGGTAGGCCGTGGCTTTCGAAATCATCGCCTCGGCTGCCGCCGTGGCCACCGTGGTCAGTTCCTTGCGCTCAAGCAGCTGCCGCGCCGCCGCGAGCAGCGCCCGGCGCGTCCGGTACTTCTGGTTTCTTCTGCCCGAGCTGGTTTCCATGGAGCCACCAAATTTGTTCTTGCGACTACAGTCTCATTATGATATTCAATTCTATTATAGCAAGGATGGGGACAAGGCAATGTCACATTCCACGACCGATACTTATTATCTGAACGGTAACATCATCCGCATGTTCAGCCCGAGTGCGGCCAATGGCGGAGCTTTTTCGATTGCCGAATTCTTAACGAGGCCCGGCGCAGGAGCACCGCCCAACCGCCACCCCGGCGAGGCTGAATGCTTCTATGTAATCTCGGGGACGTTCGAATTCGTTGTCAACGGCGTAGCGCACAGTGTCGGCCCCGGCGGCTTCGTCCGCGTGCCTGACGGCCATCCGCACAAATTCACCAATACCGGCACTTCTGACGCTACCATGCTGGTGATCAATGCCCCCGGCACGGTTCACGACAGGTTCTTTGCTGAAGCGGGAGACACCTTGCCGTCCGGAACCAGGGACTTCCCCGCATCCACCACACCGCCCGATATCGACCGTTTGCGCGGAATCGCGGAACGCTGCGGCATCGAATTCGTCGCTTCGGCCTGAGGGAGATCGCCAAAGGCCGCTGATCTCATCCACTGACCTGCCTTTCAACCCGGAGGATCGTCTCATGATGAAGTTCCCCTTGGCCGTGCTGTGCCTGATGGGTCTCGCGCCCGAAGCAGGGGCGGGACAGTCCCACGTCCTCCACGGGCTGTTCTGCAACAGCCAGGCTCAGGTGGAAGAGGCTCTTGGTCACATGCGCCGAAACATGACGATGGCCACGGCCGTAGCACTGACCAACCGGGAGGAAGTGGCCTGTGTGTATGCGACACGGTTGCGCTACATGGTGGTGGACGCTGTAGTGGCCAGTAAGGTTCCGCGGTCCGGCACCGCCGCGCTGAAAATCTATTCGGCAACACTGGTAGGTATCCTGGTTGGCGATAATCCCCGCCCCATCGTGCCGTCTATGCCGATCTACTTTGTCACCCAGGATCCCATGCCAGACGTCCCGGTTCTTGAGGAGACGTGAACGCGTGATAGCCGAGAGTTATGCTCAAAAGCCTGGAATGAGTTTTTAATGGCCTTGGGGAGGCTGCGCGAGAGGCGCAGTCCCGCCATGTCCCTCGGCAGAACGCACCCGAAAATTCTGCTGCAGATGTCTGAAAAATTCCGAAGGACACATGATAATTCTCTAGGCTGCTTCGGGTTTGAGCTTGAGGCCCAGCGCCTTCATCACCTTGAGGACGGCCGCCAGACTCGGGTTTCCGTCTTTCGACAAAGTCTTGTAGAGGCCCTCGCGCGTAAGTCCGGTCGCCACTGCGATTTCGCTCATGCCCCGCGCCCGCGCTATATCGCCGAGTGCAGCGGCAATCACCGACACATCGTCACCTGCCTCGTCAAAGCAGGCTGCTAGATATTCAGCCATGTCCTCCTCCGACTTGAGGTAGTCCACCATGTCATACTTGGCAAAACTGGTCTTCATCTCAATTACCCGTCCACTGTGCTGCAACGACTTTTGCCGTCTCGATATCCGTCTGCTGGGAAGATTTGTCTCCACACACAGCGGAACGGCGATGGCCGCGCCACGCTTCTGGTAGTAAACCCGATAACCCGGCCCGTCGTCGATCCGCATTTCACCGATACCGGCGCCTACAGGCTTGACGTCTCCGGGATTTCCAAGTGACAGCCGCAAGATGCGTGCTTCGACTTTCGCCCTTGCCCGTATGCCTTTCAGTTGCCTCAACCAGCCGTCAAAAACATCGGACCGGTAGACATCAATCATCAACAGATGATGTAATCTATAAATTACAAATAGTCAAGGGTATAGCGGAGGTCAGACCTGCTTGTCTGAGCGGCAATGGAGAAATCAAAAATGATACCGCCGATCTTCAATCCGTTTTTAAAGCGCCCCCTGCAGCGCCTTCAGGTGCTCGAGATTTTCCGATGCGCGGCGGCGCGTTTCGTTGTCCTTGGCATCGGCCATATCTTCCTCGGCGTTCTTGATCTGTTGGGCCAGCGCCTCGGCGTCGAGTTCAGCCATCGGGATCGCCGTTTCGGCCAGCACCGTCAGGCCCGACGGATTGACTTCGGCAAATCCGCCGCGCACAAAAATGCGGTCCGGCGCACCCGATCCCTTGTCGACCTGCACGATGCCCGGGCGCAAAGTCGAAAGCACCGGGGCATGGCCCGGATAGATTCCCATGTCGCCTTCCGTTCCCGGAATGGTGACCGAAGCCACATCGCCGGAAAACAGCAGCCGTGCCGGGCTCACCAGTTCGAAATGCAGTGCCATTCTTTCGTTCCTTTGATCGGACACCCCCTCCCCCCTTCGGGGTACTCCCCCAACAAGTTGGGGAAGAGTTTCTCCCTCAGCTTGCTGGGGGAGTGGCCCAAGGGGCCGAGGGGGTTTCTAATTCAAACCCAGTCTTAAGCCGCTTCGGCCGCGAGGCGCTGCGCCTTGGCCACGGCTTCCTCGATGGTGCCCACCATGTAGAAGGCAGGTTCGGGCAGATGGTCATAGGCGCCATCGCAGAGACCCTTGAAGCCCTTGATCGTATCTTCGAGCTTGACCTGCACGCCGGGCGAACCGGTGAACACGGCGGCCACGTCGAACGGCTGCGACATGAAGCGCTCGATCTTGCGCGCGCGCGCCACCGAGAGTTTGTCCTCTTCCGAAAGCTCGTCCATGCCGAGAATGGCGATGATGTCCTGCAGCGCCTTGTAGCGCTGGAGAACCTGCTGCACGCGGCGTGCCGTCTGGTAGTGCTCTTCGCCGACGATGCGCGGATCCATCATGCGCGAGGTGGAATCGAGCGGATCGACTGCCGGATAGATGCCCTTTTCGGCAATCGAGCGCGACAACGTGGTCGTCGCGTCCAGATGGGCGAAGGACGTGGCAGGGGCTGGATCGGTCAAGTCGTCGGCCGGCACGTAAATCGCCTGCACCGAGGTGATGGAACCCTTGGTCGTGGTGGTGATGCGTTCCTGAAGGTCGCCCATGTCGGTGGCGAGTGTCGGCTGATAGCCCACGGCGGAGGGAATGCGGCCGAGCAGTGCCGACACTTCCGAACCCGCCTGGGTGAAGCGGAAGATATTGTCGACGAAGAACAGCACGTCCTGCCCTGAATCGCGGAAAAGCTCGGCCACGGTCAATCCCGAAAGGGCAACGCGCATGCGCGCCCCCGGCGGCTCGTTCATCTGGCCGAACACCAGGGCGCATTTCGACTTCACATTGGGGTCCGGATTGTGCGGATCGGCGTTGACCTTGGACTCGATGAACTCGTGATAGAGGTCGTTGCCTTCGCGGGTGCGCTCGCCAACGCCGGCGAACACCGAATAGCCGCCGTGCGTCTTGGCCACGTTGTTGATGAGTTCCTGGATGAGCACCGTCTTGCCGACGCCAGCACCGCCGAACAGGCCGATCTTGCCGCCCTTGGCGTAAGGCGCCAGAAGATCGACGACCTTGATGCCGGTCACCAGGATCTGGGCTTCCGTCGATTGTTCGACGAATTCCGGGGCCGCCTGATGAATGGGGCGGCGGTTCTTGGTCTTGATCGGCCCCGCCTCGTCGATGGGTTCGCCGATGACGTTCATGATGCGGCCCAGTGTCTCGTCGCCCACCGGCACGCTGATCGAACTTCCGGTATCGCGAACCTCCTGGCCGCGCACCAGGCCCTCGGTCGAGTCCATGGCGATGGTGCGCACCGTGTTTTCGCCCAGGTGCTGGGCCACTTCGAGCACCAGGCGGTTGCCGCTGTTCAGGGTTTCGAGCGCGTTCAGAATTGGCGGCAAGTCGCCACTAAACTGCACGTCGACGACAGCGCCCATGACCTGGCGGACCTTGCCGATCGACTTGCCCGAGGCCGCACTTCTCTTCACCGGTGCAGGCGCTGCCTTTGCGGCGGGAGCTGCTTTGGCGGCGGGTGCTGCGGCTGCTTTCTTGGCCATGTGTGTTGTCCTTCTCTGAATGTCCTAGAGCGCTTCGGCGCCCGAAATGATTTCGATGAGCTCTTTGGTGATCTGCGCCTGGCGCTGGCGGTTGTACTTGATCGACAGCTTGTTGATCATGTCGCCGGCGTTGCGCGTGGCATTGTCCATCGCACTCATCCTGGCGCCTTGTTCGGATGCCGCGTTTTCCAGGAGGCCGCGGAAAACCTGCACAGCGATGTTGCGCGGCAGGAGATCGGCCAGGATTTCGCCTTCGTCAGGCTCGGCATCGTAGATGGCGCCGCCAAGGTCCGGAACCTTGCCGCTATCGACACTGGCGGGAATCAGGCGAAGCGCCGTCGGCTTCTGCGAAATCACCGACTTGAATTCGGCGAAGAACAGCGTGCAGACGTCGAACTGTCCTTCTTCGAACAGCTTGAGAATTTTCTGCGCCACCATCTGGGCATTGGCAAAGCCGATGTTGCGCTCGCCGCGAAAATCGACCGCGTCGATGATGTATTTTCCATAGAGCCGCTTCAGGGCATCGTTGCCCTTCTTGCCCACGGTGAGGATCTTCACCGTCTTGCCCTGAGCCACCAGCCGGTCCGCATGCTCACGCGCCAGCTTGGCGATTGAGCTGTTGAAGCCGCCGCACAGACCACGCTCGGCGGTCGCCACGACGAGCAGGTGCGTCTGGTCCTTGCCGGTGCCGGCGAGCAGCAGCGGTGCGCCCTCGCGGCCCTCCATGGAGGAGGCAAGATTGGACAACACCGTGGCCATGCGCACCGAATACGGACGCGCCGCAACTGCGGCTTCCTGCGCCCGGCGCAGCTTCGCCGCGGCCACCATCTGCATCGCCTTGGTGATCTTGCGGGTCGCCTTGACGGAGGCGATGCGGTTTCTTAAGTCTTTGAGACTTGCCATCGCCCGCTCTTACGCGAAAGCCTTGGCGAATGCGTCGACCGCGGCCTTGAGCTTCGGCGCAGTCACATCCGAAATCTGCTTGTCGTCCCGGATGGCGGTAAGAATATCTGCATGACTGTCGCGGATAGTGCGCAGCAATCCGTCTTCGAACGCCCGCACCTTGGTAACCGGAAGCCCGTCGAGGTAGCCATTCACCCCGGCGTAGATCGACACCACCTGCTCTTCCATCTTGAGCGGCGAAAACTGCGGCTGCTTCAAAAGTTCGGTGAGCCTGGCACCGCGGTTCAGCATCTTCTGTGTTGCAGCATCGAGGTCGGAGCCGAATTGCGCGAAGGCCGCCATTTCACGATACTGGGCGAGCTCGCCCTTGATCTTGCCGGCCACCTGCTTCATCGCCTTGGTCTGTGCCGCCGATCCGACGCGCGACACCGAGAGGCCGACGTTCACGGCGGGGCGGATGCCCTGATAGAACAGATCGGTTTCAAGGAAGATCTGCCCGTCGGTGATCGAAATCACGTTGGTCGGGATATAGGCCGACACGTCGTTGGCCTGGGTTTCGATGACGGGGAGTGCTGTCAGCGAGCCCGCACCCATGTCGTCGTTCATCTTTGCGGCGCGCTCGAGCAGGCGCGAATGCAGATAGAACACGTCTCCGGGATAGGCTTCACGGCCCGGCGGGCGGCGCAGCAGCAGCGACATCTGCCGGTAGGCGACGGCCTGCTTGGAGAGATCGTCATAGGCGATCAGAGCGTGCATGCCGTTGTCGCGGAAATATTCGCCCATCGTGCAGCCGGTGAAGGGTGCGAGATACTGGAGCGGTGCCGCTTCCGAAGCGGTGGCGGCGACAATGATCGAATACTCAAGTGCGCCTGCGTCCTCCAGCGCCTTGACGAACTGCGCCACCGTCGAGCGCTTCTGGCCGCAGGCGACATAGACGCAATAGAGCTTTTCCTTTTCCGGGCCGTTCTGGTGGATCGGCCGCTGGTTCAGGATGGTGTCAAGACTGATCGCGGTCTTGCCGGTCTGGCGGTCACCAATGACCAGTTCGCGTTGTCCGCGGCCAATCGGGATCAGGGCATCGATGGCCTTGAGACCGGTTGCCATTGGCTCATGCACAGACTTGCGCGGGATGATGCCGGGCGCCTTCACGTCGACGCGGCGGCGCTCCTTCGACTTGATGGGGCCTTTGCCATCGATCGGATTGCCAAGCGCATCGACCACGCGGCCGAGCAGTTCCTTGCCAACCGGAACTTCGACGATGGCGCCGGTGCGCTTGACGGTATCGCCTTCCTTGATCTCACGGTCGGATCCGAAAATGACGACGCCGACATTGTCGGCTTCGAGGTTCAGCGCCATGCCGCGAATGCCGTTGGCAAATTCGACCATCTCGCCGGCCTGAACGTTATCGAGGCCGTAAACACGGGCGATTCCGTCACCGACGGACAGCACCTGGCCAATTTCCGAAACTTCGGCTTCCTTGCCGAAATCCTTGATCTGCTTCTTGAGAATTGAGGAAATTTCAGCGGCGCGGATATCCATCAGGCGGTCCCCTTCATGGCAATCTTGAGATTTTGGAGTTTTGTCTTGAGCGAATTGTCCATCATGCGCGAGCCTACCTTCACGATAAGGCCGCCAAGCAGGGAGGGATCAACCCGGGTGGAAAGCTGCACATCGCCTCCGATCGAGGCCTTGAGTGCAGCCTTGAGATCCTTGACGTGCGATTCGGAAAGTTCTTCGGCCGATGTGACCTCCGCCCGCACTTCACCCCTGGAGGCTGCCAGCAGGTTTGCATAAGCCCTGATCATGTCGGCGATGGAAAATAGCCGTCGGTTCTTGGTGACAAGCTTGATGAAATTGAGCGCCAGCCCTTCAATGCCGGCCTTGGCGCAGATCGCTTCAAGGGCCGAGATTTGATCGTCCGCGGAAAACACCGGCGAGCGCACCAGCCGTGTCAGGTCTTCGGAGGAATCCAGCAGCGCCTGAAAGGCATCAAGGCCGGCGCCGGTCTTGTCGACAGACTTTGTTTCGCTGGCGAGCTCGAACAGCGCGCTGGCGTAACGTCCGGCCACCCCGGATACGGATTGATCTGTGGCTGCCACAATTGCCCTTTTTTCAACAGTCTCGCGCCCAGCCCACCCTTAAGACTGACTAGGCACTTGAATTTGCTGGAAATTCACCCGCTTGCGGCCCACGCATGCATTCACACCCGCCCAAACCGCGAGCGTTCGGTATCACAGTGTAACGAGACTCGCAACGCCCATAGATTGGCGGATTGCCGCAACTGTGAAAAAGCCGGTTAGCGGCGGGCAGTTTCGCGCGCCAGGCGCGGCAAATCGCAACGCATAATGCCGAGGTCGGCAAGTTCGCGGTCACTATGTACATTCAGCTCGGCGAGGGCGCGCCGATAGCGCTGCCAGTTCTGCATTTGGTGTTTCATCTGTTCGAACATGATTTGCCTCCTTAAGGCATGCGTTACCTGAAGACCCTGACCCGCGCCACATGGCTCAGTTGGTAGCGCTTCAATCCGGCGTCGAGCAGATCGGCATCACTCATGCGCTCCAGTTCGGTACGCACGTTCCGGTACTGCCGCAAGCGGCGGTAACGTTCAAAAAAGTTCTTCTTCATGTGAGTCTCCACGTAATATTCAAGGGAATCTCCCATTTGATTCCAGTTCGCATCTTCTTGTGCATCGCAATAATGTAGTGCGCGGAATTTACGTCTTCAATGTGACGTTCTGCCCCGAATTACACTATTTATCATATTGATTTCAACATGTTGAACGAAATTTGTGCAATTGCACAAAAATCATGTCACGCTTTCGTGCATTGCAACAAAATAGGGCTCGCCAAGG
The DNA here is from genome assembly GCA_031373255.1 of Hyphomicrobiales bacterium. GTDB lineage: Bacteria > Pseudomonadota > Alphaproteobacteria > Rhizobiales > Aestuariivirgaceae > JANMMJ01. The sequence continues at coordinate 19,489 of JANMMJ010000281.1, read as the reverse complement.
TCATTGGCGAGCCCGGAATCTGCTATTCTGATCTTTCAATCAGACGCTTGTCGCCTCGCGGGCGATTCGCGGGATGTCGGAACGGCTCAGACCGAGATCGGCGAGCTCGCGATTCGACAGATGGTTGAGTTCGGAAACGGTACGGTTGTAGCGCTTCCAGCGGCGGACAAATTCGAACATGGTCATAACCCCTATGGTTGACGGTTGCTGATTTCTTTTGGCTACCGAAATATATGCGTTCCAGCCGGATTGTGCATTGCAATATTTGCATGCCCGGTTTGCCGCCAGAAGTAATCAAAACGTAACAAATACGTAATGAAACTCATACCGCACTGCAAAAATCGCGGACATTCCTGCCCGCGATTCATAGGGTTAAGGTCAGAATTCAGAGGATAAAGTCAGCCCCCACCAGGGATGGCGTGCCAGAGACTTCAATCTCATAGTCGGTGCCGAGATTTGCACCCGTATTGGCCATAATGACCGAATTTCCGCCGATCACCTGATAACGCAGCTGTCCCGCGGCGGTAAACGCTGCTGTCCCGATCCATTGAAAGGCCTGGTTGCCGGAAATGTCGAGATTGGCGTCCAGGCCCGAAATATCGATGGTATCGGTGTTGCCGGACACTTTGCTGAAATCCGCAATGACATCGCGAACACTGCCGATGCCCGTTTCGGTTGAAGCATTGAAATCGAATGTGTCATTGCCACCGCCACCGGTCATCTGATCTGTGCCGGCACCGCCAACGATCAGGTCGTTACCGAAGTTCCCGTTGAGTTGGTCGTTCCCGCCGCCGCCGGTCAGCGTGTCATTGTAGGATCCCCCGCTCATCGTATCGGCACCATTGTTCCCAATGAGGGAATCGGCGCCGTTACCGCCTGACAGGTTGTTGTTTCCGCTGTTGCCGGTCAAGGCATTGGCCAGGTTGTTGCCGGTTCCATTGATGGCAGACGTTCCTGTCAGAATGAGATCTTCAACATTGACCGAATTGACCAGCGAATAGGTGACCGAGCTTTGAACAAGATCGTCGCCCGACTCGAAGCCCTCATTGACGACGTCGCCTGCATCATTGACGACGAAAACGTCATCGCCCTGGCCGCCATGCATCCGGTCTGCCCCGGAACCACCATCGATGCTGTCATTGCCCGTTCCGCCCCAGATGCCGTCAGTCCCGCTACCGCCGTTCAGGCTGTCATTGCCGGCGTTGCCAAGCAGTGAATCATTATCGACTCCGGTTGAAATGGTGTCATCACCGCCATTGCCCTTCACATATTGCCGGCCGGTATCGTAGTTGATCGTATTGGCTGAGGCATTCCAGGAGTGCAGCGACATGGCACCGACAACGGCCGGATCGTCCAGGAAGGCAACAGGGGTGAGCATTTCATAACTGATGAAACCCTTCTCGTAGCGATTGCCATCGATGGTGATGGGGCCGGTAACGAAATCGGTGATGAAATCAATTGATCCGGTAGCGCCGATTCGATTGCTCAGAACCGTGACGCTTCCGACATCGGTGAATATGCGGATTTCCGCCGCACCGTCCGACAAGAGACCATTGCTTGTGATGGTGTTTCCCACGATCCAGACATCGTTTGTAAACGGAATCACCGGATCCCCCGGATCTCTCGACTGGTTGGTTACAAAAACGCCGTTGTCAAAATTGTCATATATGTCCACATCCTCAATTGTGATGCCTTGCCCATTGGCGATCCGGATTCCTGCTGAATGGTTGCTGTAGACAGCGCCGCCTGTGATGGTGATGTCGTGGGAATACAGGATGCGTCCGTCAGTGCTCGCACTGGGGGGCTGGATGACGATGCCGCTGCCTTCGACAATAGCGCCATTGTCATGTGCGATAGTCTCGTTCATCACGATGTCATAGGTCCCGGTGACCAGATTGAATCCGTGCCGCCCGTTGCCATAAGCTTCGTTGTTCTCGAGCAATCCTCCCTCGATATAGTCGAGAACAAAACCATCGACGCCGTTGTCGTGGGAGACCGAGTCACGGATTGTCAGGTTGATGGTCTGTTCGTGCGGATCGACGCCGTATCGCGAGACATTTGAGACATCCACATTCTCGATCGTGATATTGCTGTGAGCCTCCGCCGGATCATGCGCGCCGTTTGGATTGAAACCTGTATAGATTCCGTCGATCTCTTGATCTGTGCTCGAAATCTGACCGTTGCCTTCAATATTGAGATTTTTGATCACCACATCGTGGACGCCGGCTTCGCTTGTGGTCCGGACGATGCCGGTCACGTCGGACGAAGTATAGGAGTCGGATAGCTTGATGGTCGTCTGATTGACGCCACCGCTCGTCGTGCCCTGGAAGGTCACATTCGAGCCAATATTGATGCCGCCCTGGGACGCCGTTCCGGTTCCGTTGATGACAAAATCGCCGGCTGAAAGCGTAACCGTCGCTGGCTGACCAGCGGATGCCGCAGCACTTTCAGCGCTGTCTACGGCCGTTTGAATTGCAACTCTTACTTGCGTTGCGGTGGCGGTATCAGAAATATTGCTGACAACCGTTGTCGATCCGACCGTCCAAGAAACTGTTCGCATTTGCCTCTCCTTTGCATCGATGAAACCACATTTATGGTTAACGATTGCAAACTAAGATGGTTCCATAGCGAGGCAACTAACTTTAAATTGTATTTCTACTAAAAATAGAAATTTTCAATATTAAACAACCTTTAATGGTTTTCCGAATCGGCGGCGCCGCCCAAAACGCGGCCAATCAAGCCGCATTTTCCGCATCCTTCGCCCGGCTGACGCGCTTCCGCTCATGCGGATCAAGGATCTTCTTGCGCAGGCGGATCGATTTCGGCGTGACTTCCACCAGTTCGTCTTCCCCCACATAGGCCAGGGCCTTTTCCAGGCTCATCTTGATCGGCGGAGTCAGGACCACGGCTTCGTCCTTGCCCGAAGCCCGCACATTGGTGAGTTTCTTGCCCTTGATGACATTCAACTCGAGATCGTTACCGCGTGTGTGCTCACCAATGATCATGCCGGCATACACTTTAGTGCCATGCTCGATAAACATGGGGCCACGATCCTGCAGGTTGAAGATCGCATAGGCCACGGCGTCACCGTCACTGTTGGACAGGAGCGCACCCGTATGGCGTCCCGGGATCTCGCCGACATACGGCGCATAATCATGGAAAAGCCGGTTGAAAATCGCCGTTCCCCGCGTGTCGGAAAGGAGGTCGGATTGGTACCCGATAAGACCCCGTGTCGGGGCATGAAACACGATCCTTTGCCGCCCCGTCCCTGAAGGCCGCATGTCTTTCAGTTCGGCCCGGCGCTCGGAAAGTTTCTGCACCACGATACCGGTATAGTCCTCGTCGACATCGATGATGATCTCTTCGATCGGTTCAAGCTTTTGGCCGGTTTCCTCATCGATGCGGAACACCACGCGTGGCCGCCCGACCGTCAGTTCAAAGCCTTCGCGACGCATTGTTTCGATGAGAATGCCAAGCTGCAATTCGCCGCGGCCAGCCACTTCGAAAGCATCCGTCTCGTTCGCCGACGGCGTGACCTTGAGGGCGACGTTGCCTTCGGCCTCCCTCAGCAGGCGTTCGCGGATGACCCGGCTTTGCACCTTGTCGCCCTCTCGGCCGGCCAGCGGCCCGTCATTGATGCGGAAGGTCATCGTAAGCGTCGGCGGATCGATGGGCTGTGCCGGAATTGATTCAGTCACCTGCGGATCGCAAATGGTGTCGGAAACCGTCGCCAGCGTGAGCCCGGAAATTGCAACGATATCACCAGCCTGGACCTCATCGACCGGTTGCCGCTCGAGGCCGCGAAACGCCAGCACCTTTGAAATACGGCCCTGCTCGACCGTCTTGCCATCGCGCGAAAGGGCCTTGATAGACTGGTTTGCCTTAGCGGAACCGGACCTGATCCGCCCGGTGAGTACGCGGCCCAGAAAGGGGTTCGCCTCGATCGTTGTGACCAGCATGCGAAACGGGCCTTCATCGACTTGCGGCGGGTTGAAATGCTTCACCACGAGATCGAACAGCGGCGCCATGGAATCAGTCGGGCCTTCGGGCTTTTCGGCCATCCAGCCATGCTTGGCTGACCCGTAGAGAATCGGGAAATCAAGCTGTTCTTCATTCTCGTCAAGTGCTGCAAAGAGGTCAAAAACTTCGTTGACGACTTCGACATGCCGTTCATCCGGCCGGTCAATCTTGTTGATGACAACAATCGGGCGAAGGCCGATTTTCAGCGCTTTCTGCAGTACGAATTTGGTTTGCGGCATGGGGCCTTCGGCGGCATCCACCAGAAGCACCGCGCCATCCACCATATTGAGGATGCGTTCGACCTCGCCGCCAAAGTCGGCATGGCCCGGCGTGTCGACGATGTTGATCCGCACATCCTTCCAGGCCAGCGAAGTGACCTTCGCCAGGATTGTGATGCCCCGTTCGCGCTCAAGGTCGTTGGAATCCATGGCCCGTTCGGCAACCTTCTGGTTCTCTCGAAAGGCGCCGGATTGGGCCAGCAGCCGGTCAATCATGGTGGTCTTGCCATGGTCGACATGGGCAATAATAGCGATGTTGCGCAGGTTCATGGGGCGCGTCTAACTCTTCGTCTTGTTGGGAGTTGGGCGCCGTGTAGCAGGTTATTCCGGGAAAAGCCAACCTGCGATCAGGCGGGTAAATTAGAACCGCATGAGGCCGAGGAACCAAACCCACAGCCCGGCTGCAGCAATCGAGACGACGGTTATGGGGATTCCGGCCTTGGCGAAGTCTCCGAAACTCAGGTTCACACCCTGCAGGCCCGCCTTCTCAGCCACGATGATGTTGCAAAGCGATCCTGTGAGCAGAAGATTACCGGCAAAGGTCGACAGGATAGCCAACCCCATGAGCGTACCTTCTTGCAGATCAGGGACGAGTTGGATGAGCAGAATGACCGTCGGCACGTTGCCGATGCTGTTGGATGTCGCGAGTACAACCGGCAGCAAGACTGAAATCCTGTCCGGGCCTAATCCATGTGCATTGATCCAGACCAGCGCTTCTTGAGCCAGTCCCGTCTGTGCGAAGGCTTCAGTGACGCCAAACAGGCAGACGAAGAGCAGCAGCAAGTGCCAGTCCGCCGCACCGATCATCTCGCGCGATGACAGCCGCCGCGACAAAAGAAGAAGCCCCGCGATCGTCAGCGCACTGATTTCCCGTGGAAGTGGCGTAAGAAACAAGCCAACCAGCGCCGCGATCGCAGCAATCGCCTTGGCCAGTTGAAACCTGTTGACCTGGACTGGCGCTACTTCAGGGCGTTGCTTTGCGGCATCGAGCGAAAAAACCAGAAGTATGCCGAAGAAAACAATGATCAGGGCAACGGCAGAAGCCGGGACGGCATAGATCATGTAGCGCCAGAAATCGACATTCCCCGCCTGCCCGATCAGGATATTCTGCGGATTGCCGATGAGCGTTGCTGCTGACCCGGCATTGGCTGCCGCCGCAGCACCTATGAGATAGGGCCGCGCGTCAAGCCTGCATGAGATCAATGCCGTGCATAGCAAGGGCGTCAGCGCAAATACCACCACATCATTGGTCAGCAACGCCGACAAGCCGCCCGTAGCTGCGATGATGGCGGCAAGCAGGCGCCTCGGGTTTTGCGCGGCACCCACCAGTCTTTCGGCCACATACGAATAGAAACCCGATTGCTCGAACTGGGCCGACACGATCATGAGCGCAAACAAAAGTGCCAGCGTCGGCACATCAACCGCGGCACTTGCATCGGCAATGCTCAGGTCCTCTGTTGCCAAAAGCGCAATCAGGCCCAATAGCGCAATACCCGTGCGGTCGATGGCGAGACCTGGCACGCGTCCGGCCGCCATGCCAATATAAACCAGCACGAAGACGGTAACCGCAATACCCGTCAAATTTGAACCCTGTGGTCACCGGCCCAGTCCGTCAGTGCCTTGCGCAATGAGTGGCTGGCGCTGCCGAGCATTGGCTTGAGGTCCGCCCACAGGGCCTTCTGGTCCAGCGACAACAGCATGTTCTTGACCGGTCCGACCGCCGAGGGAACCATCGACAGCGACACGAGACCGATGCCCGCGAGCGCCATCGCCTCAAGACCGCGCCCGCCAAGTTCGCCGCACAATGTGACGGGCTTTCCATGGACCTGGGCTTTCTCGACGATCATCCGCATGGCCGCGAGGAAGGATGGACTGAGCGGATCATAGCGGCCGGACAGGCGCGCGTTCCCGCGATCCATGGCAAAAAGGAATTGCATGAGGTCGTTGGAGCCGATGGAGGCAAAATCCACCACAGGCAAGAGTTGATCGAGTTGCCAGATGAGTGCCGGAACCTCGATCATGGCGCCAAGTTCGATCCGGCTTGGCAGCACGTGGCCCCGCTTTGTCAGGATCGCCTTTTCCTTCTCGACAATGGCTTTGGCTCGGGAAAACTCCTCCACATCCGCGATCATTGGGAACAGGATTTTGACCTGCTGTCCCGCGGCGGCGACCATCAGTGCGCGAATCTGCAACTGTAAAAGCGCCGGCCGGTCAAGTGCCATCCGGATCGCCCGCCAGCCCATCGCCGGGTTTTCTTCCTTTGGCTGCCGAAGATAGGGCAGCGCCTTGTCAGCGCCGATATCGAGAGTGCGAAACACGACGGGCTTGCCTTTGGCCTGATCGAGGATCGCGCGATAATGCCTGAGCTGTGCATCGAATCGCGGGAAGCGCTGCGCCATCATGAACTGAAGTTCGGTACGATAGAGCCCGATGCCGTCCGCCCCCGAATCATGCAAGTGCGGCAGATCGACGATCAGTCCGGCGTTGATGTTGAGGCTGATCCTGACGCCATCCTTGGTAATCGTCGGAACGTCGCGAAGCTTCGCATACTGCGCCTGCTTGCGCGCGTAGAACCGGACCTTTTCGCCATACGCCTTTTCAATCGAGCCGGGCGGCCGCACATGGATCTCGCCGGTGACACCATCGACAATGATCGGGCTGCCGGTGTCGACGAGATCGATGAGCCCTTCGGCCTGGCCAATGGCCGGAATGCCGAGTGCACGCGCAACGATGGCGACGTGACTGGTTTTTCCACCCTCCTCAAGCACGACGCCGCGCACTTTCGTGCGGTCGTAATCGAGGAGTTCGGCAGGCCCCATGTTGCGGGCAACGATGATGGCGTTTTGCGGCAGGTCCCCACGCGATGCCGTTGCCACCTGTCCCGTGAGAATGCGCAGGAGCCGGTTGGCCAGATCGTCAAGATCGTGCATCCGCTCACGCAGATAGGGATCATTTGTGCGCATCATGCGGGCGCGATTGTCGTTCTGCACGCGATCGACCGCAGCCTCCGCTGTCAGTCCAGTCTCAACAGTTTCCCTGAGCTTGTTCATCCAGCCGCGGTCATGGGCAAACATCCGGAAGGCTTCCAGCACATCCGAATATTCCGCATGGCGCGTGTCGGTGCCTTCGATCAGTTCGTCGACATGGGCCCGCAATTGCTCGATTGCCGCATCGAGCCGGGACTTCTCCTTCGGAACACTCTCGGCGATCAGGTTGGTGACGACAACACGCGGCTCATGCAGAACCGCATGCCCAAGGGCCACGCCGTCAGCCAGAATCTCGCCCTTGAGCAGATGGCTGCGGATATGCGCGACATCCGCCGCGGTCGCGCGCGCCACTTCCATGAGCCCGCCCATGGCGATGACTTCGGCAAGCACCATCGCCGTCGTCAGCAGGGCTTCTTCTTCTTCCTCGGAATAGTGCCGGAGCGTTTTGTTCTGGACGACCAGAACGCCAATGACGATGCCGCCCCGCATGATCGGCACACCGAGAAATGAATTGTAGATTTCTTCTCCCGTCTCGGGGAGATACTTGAACGCCGGATGGTGCTGGGCGTCGGCCAGGTTGAGGCCCAGCGCTTGCTCGGCAATGAGGCCGACGAGGCCTTCGCCGATCTTCAGTTTCGACTTGTGTACCGCTTCGCGCTTCAGCCCTTCAGTCGCATAGAGTTCAAGCTCCTGCGCTGGCCGCATGACGTATATCGAGCACACCTCGGCCACCATGTTGGCGGCGATAATGACCACAACCTTGTCGAGACGTGTTTGCGCTGTTCCAGGTTCCGCCATCACCTCGCGGAGCCGCCGGAGCAGGACTCGCGGGCCGAGCGCGGAAGCAGCCATCAGTCGCTGCCTCCGGCGGAGCCCGCACCACCCGTTTTCCATCGGGCTGCATCGCAGAAGTATTTAGTGGCAAAAAGACTCATTGCGTCAGGCTGCCGCTTCCAGCCCATAGGCCTGATGCAGGGCGCGCACCGCGAGTTCCGTGTAGGCATCGTCGATCAGCACGCTGATCTTGATCTCCGACGTTGTGATGGCCTGGATGTTGATGCCGCGCTCTGCCAGCGACTTGAACATCTTTGCGGCGACACCTGCATGACTCCGCATGCCGATACCGACGACCGAAACCTTGGCGACATCGGCTGAATGCGAAACATCGCTGAAGCCTATCTTCTCCTTGACGTCCGCCAGCACCTCAAGCGCCTTGCGCAAATCCTTGCGCGATACCGTGAAAGTGATGTTTGCAGTGGCCCCGTCGGCCGAGATGTTCTGCACGATCATGTCGACGCTGATATCTGCCTCCGCAAGTGGCCCGAAGATCGACGCCGATACGCCTGGCTGATCTTTGACCTTGCGGATCGAAACCTTGGCCTCGTCCCGGGAATAGGCGATGCCGCTGACCACATGCTGTTCCACGATGCTGTCCTCTTCACAAACGAGCGTTCCAGGTCCCGTGCCGTCGGGCCGGTTCTGGTTTTCTGAATCGGGTTCCTCGAAACTCGAGCGAACCTGCAATGGCACCTTGTACACCATAGCCAGCTCAACCGAGCGTGTCTGCAGCACCTTGGCGCCAAGCGATGCCTGTTCCAGCATCTCCTCATAGGAAATACGGTCGAGTTTGCGAGCTTTGGTCACGATGCGGGGATCGGCCGTATAGACACCGTCCACGTCGGTATAAATGTCGCAACGGGCCTCAAGTGCGGCGGCGAGCGCCACGGCTGATGTGTCCGACCCACCCCGCCCGAGCGTCGTCACCCGCCGGTCCGGACCGATGCCCTGGAACCCGGCCATCACGGCAACCTGCCCCTGGTCCAGCCGTTTTTTGAGTTCGCTTCCCTCGATCTCGACGATACGGGCAGCGCCATGCACGCCGTCTGTCCTGAGTGGAATTTGCCAGCCCTGCCAGGAGCGGGCCGGAATGCCCATATCCTGAAGCACAATCGAAAGAAGTCCGGCTGTAACCTGCTCTCCCGAGGCCACCACGGCATCATACTCGCGGGCATCATGAACAGTTGCCGCCTCGCGGCACCAGCCCGCCAGCTGATCGGTTGTTCCAGCCATGGCCGAAACCACGACGGCAACTTGATGCCCCGCCTTGACTTCCCGTTCCACATGGCGAGCCACGTTACGGACGCGATCAATGTCCGCAACCGACGTGCCCCCAAATTTCATTACCAAACGGCTCATGCCAACCCTTCATCCTGCGCCATCGGGCCGATCGGCTCGGCCACACCGCTTTCCGCCAGTTTTGGCATATGACCCCCAAGGTGCGGCGCGGCGTACTCATAGTAGACGGCTTGAGCCTATGCAATATTGCGCGGACAAGATTTTGGAGCAGGCATGAGCGCCGTATCGGTGGACCCGGCAGAGGTCGAGAAATTCTCGAAATTGGCCGCAGAATGGTGGAATCCGGACGGAAAATTCGGTGTTTTGCACCGTTTCAATCCCGTGCGCCTGGCCTGGATCAAGGAGCAGGTGACCGCCAGATTCGGCCGCGATCCATTTGATCGCCATCCCTACCAGGGCCTCCGCTTCCTCGATATCGGATGCGGCGGCGGCTTGCTGTCTGAACCGGTCGCCCGATTGGGCGCCGCGGTTGTCGGCGCCGATCCGTCCGAGAAGAACATCAAGACGGCCAGCATTCACGCGGCCGAGCAGGACCTGTCCATCGATTATCGCGTCGCAACGGCAGAAGACCTGGCCGCTGCTGGGGAAAAATTCGACGTGATCCTCAACATGGAAGTGATCGAGCACGTCGCCGATCCGCGCTCCTTTGCCGCGACCTGTATCTCGATGCTCAAGCCAGACGGTCTGATGTTCGTCGCTACCCTCAATCGCACGCTGAAATCCTTTGGTCTTGCAATCATTGGAGCTGAATACGTGCTGGGCTGGTTGCCAAAAGGCACTCATCAATGGGAAAAATTCATCACCCCGGAGGAATTGAAAAGCTGGCTGGGGGAATCACTGATGACGGTCGTCGACGAATCAGGCGTGACCTACAATCCGCTGACCGGAGAGTGGCGCCGGGCCCGCGACATGGGCGTCAACTACATGCTACTGGGGCAAAGAACCTAAGCGAATCGTCGGCCTTCGGCATTCATCATCACGCAATCGGAACCCGAAAACCGGGCGCTGACCGGATCGCCTTCCCTGAATATTTGACCGCTGATCGGGGTAATCGCATTGAGCCGGAGTTTGCCCGCTGAGATGACGTAGGAAACTGTACTGCCCAGATAGGAGGTCGAGAGCACTTTGCCCTCGATATGATTGGTTTTCTTTGATTTGGCTGGGCTCTCAACCTGGATCTTCTGGGCCCGCAGCACCAGCGTCACCTTGTCGCCGGAAACAATGCCCTTGGGAGCCTCGACCACTGCATTTTGCCCTTCATCAAGATCGATCATGGCGTCACCCTTGGCCACAGAGCGAACCACGCCTCCGACAAGATTGGATTGCCCGAGGAAACTCGCAACGAAGAGCGACGCGGGCGCATTGTAGACGTCCTCAGGTGTACCCGATTGCTCGACTACACCATGATTCATCACCACGATACGGTCGGACATGGCGAGAGCTTCTTCCTGGTCATGCGTGACAAAGATCGTGGTAATCCCGACTTCGCGCTGGATGTTCTTGATCTCGGCGCGCATTTCCTCGCGCAGATTGGCGTCGAGCGCCGATAGCGGCTCATCCAGCAGCAAAACGTCGGGCTCAATCACAATGGCGCGGGCGAGCGCAATGCGCTGCTGCTGCCCGCCCGATAATTCCGAGGGCACCTTCTTTTCAACGCCCGGGAGCCTCACGATATCGAGCACCTGGCTCACCCGCGAGGAAATCTGGGCCTTTGCAACGTCGCGATATTTCAGTCCGAAGGCCAGGTTGTCAAAAATCGTCTTGTGGGGAAAAAGCGCGTAGTTTTGAAAAACCAGGCCGATATTGCGCCTGTGGATCGGCACGTCATTGACCTTGCGTCCTGCAATATGAATGTCACCTGACGTCGGTGTGACGAGACCTGCAAGGGACCGCAGGATCGTCGTCTTGCCACAGCCCGATGGTCCAAGCAGGGTGACGAAGGTGCCCTTGGCTATGGAAAGCGACACGTCCTTGACGGCCGTGAAGTTGCCATAGGAGAGCGTAACGTTGCGGAGTTCGACAGCAGCTTCGGTCATGCAAAACCTGACTTGGGAAGTGACCGGGAGCCAAAGCTCCCGGCCGCAAGGATCAACCGCCGTTGGAAATGCGGTTCCACTCTTTCGTCCAGGCATCTGAATTTGCCGCCCAGTAGTTCGGATCGGCAAATGTCAGTGCTTTCATTTCCCCGGTCGGATCGAAGGCCGGAAGCTTCGCGATCTTGTCGCCCAGCTTGACCTTTTTTGGATCGAGTGACGGCGGGTAGTTTTGGCCTTCCGCAACCGCGATCGCGGTCGCCGGATCGAGCATGAAATTGACCAGCTCCTCGCATTCCGCCATGGGCGATCCCTTGAGGATGAGCATATCCTCCATCCAGGCATAGCTACCCGGAGGATCGAGATAAGCGACAGGCGCTCCTTGCTGTTGCAGCGCCGCAATACGCCCCGACCAGGCTTCCGTCGCGACGATCTCTTCCTTGGCCATCAAGTCCATGAGTTCGGCCCCGGAGCCCCAGTACTTCTTGGTCAGGTCGCGGGCTTCACGCACCTTGGCCCACACGGCGTCCATGTCCTTTGCATTGTTGGGATCCTGGCCAGTCTGCAGCGAGGCATACCAGACGCGGGTGATCATGTCCCCATAAGCACCTATTTTTCCAGCATATTTTGGGTCCACCAAAAGCTTGGCGCCTTTTTCCTTGGCTTCCGCTTCGGAAATCACGTTCGTATTGTAGGCAATGCCGGTTGTCCCATAATCATAGGGAACGCAGGACAGTTTCGGTGTCATGTTGCGGAACGGCGTGATCATCGCCGCCATCACATTGGCCATGTTCGGAATATTGGCTTCGTTGATCTCGGAGACATATCCGCCATCAATGTACTTCTTGTAATACTCCACGCCCGAAGAGTGGATGATGTGGAAATCGCCGGGATTGGCGCTCTTGATCTTGGTGAGAACGACATTCTCGTCGTCGAACGTGCCCTGCACGACCTTGCCGCCGGTTTTCGCCGTGTAGGGCTGGAAGGCATACTTGTCGATTGCCTCCTGAACCACGCCGCCCCAGCCATCGAAACGAACATCCGTCACGGCGGCAAGAGCGGGCTGTGTCCAGCGCGCCGAAAGCCCCGCAGCTGTTGCCGCGGCAGCCGTCAGCCCAAGAAAGGTCCGGCGGCTCATGCCCCCGTTCTGATAGCGCTCAAGTAGTCTTTCCAGACGCCTGGTCGAACTCATGGTCATTTTGCTTTCTCCCTGTGATTATGGTTTCAACGGTATTGTCGCATCATGAGGCGCGATATTATGCCTCCAGCCAGCGGAACGCCAACTGTTACGAGGATCATCAAGGTTCCCAGAGCGTTGACTTCAGGGCTGATCGAGACCTTGAGCATCGAAAGGATTTGCGTCGGCATGGTTTCGACGCCGGCCGGGCGCCAGAATACGCTGGCCGTGACGTTATCGAACGAAATTGTGAAGGCCAGCAGCAGCCCGGCGAACACCGCGGGCATGATCAGGGGTAGTGTGATCTCGCGGAATGCCTGCAGGCGATTGGCCCCAAGCGACATTGCGGCTTCCTCATAGACGCGCTTCACGCCGATGAGGCGCGCTTGCACGATGAGCACGACATAGGGCAGCGAGAGCAGCACATGCCCGCAGAGCAGCAAGAGGAAGCTCGGCTTCGAGCCGGCCCAGCGGTTGGTCAGCAACAGCCCGACGCCGAGAACCGTCTCCGGAACCAGAACCGGCCCGACAATCAGCGCGTTGACCCAGTTCTTTCCCGGAAATTCGTAGCGGACCAGTGCCAGGGCCGACATGATGCCAAGCACAGTGCAGATGATGGCGGTCAGCACGCCGATCCACAGCGATGTCGTGAAGGCGCGCAGCACCGCCTCGTTCTCCAGAAGCTTGGCGTACCATCGAAACGAAAATCCGGTCATTGGAAATCCACCGAACCGCGAGGCGTTGAACGACAGGACCACCACGGCGATAATCGGCGCAAACATGAAGATATAGACCAATACCATCATCGCCTGCACGGCACGCCATCCCCAGATGCCGCCGTCATTCATCGGCTGAGCCCTCTGTAGATGGTCGAAAGGCCCATATACCGGCTATAGATCACCGAAAGGACTCCGAGCAGAGCCAACAGCACGATCGACAGCGTTGCCCCCATGGGCCAATTCAGCTCTTTCATGATCGTATTGAAGATGAGATTGCCGAATAGCGCGTCGCTCCGGCCGCCAAGAATTTGCGGCGTGACATAGCTTCCGGCGGCCAGAACAAAGCTGAGCAGCAATCCAGCACCCAGGCCCGGCATCGACAATGGAAGCGTGACTTCCCGGAACGCTTGCCAGTTTGTGCATCCGAGTGTTCGCGCCGCCGAAATGAGATTGCGGTCGATACCGTCAAGACTGACATAGACGTTGAGGATCATGTAGGGCAGCAGGAAATGGATCATGCCCATGATCACCGAGCCCTCATTGTAGAGCAGCGGAAGAGGTTCACTGATGATGCCGGACCCCAACAGAATGGCGTTGATCGCCCCCTGTTCGCCAAGAATATGGATCCAGGAAAAGGTGCGTATGGTGAAGGAAATCCAGAACGGAACAATCAGCAGGAGCAGCAGCAGCCACTTGTGCCTGAATTCGGTCATGGCGATGAAATAGGCCGCAGGATAGCCCAGAAGGGCGCAAGCTACAGCGGTGATCGCGGATACGCGGAACGTCTTCCAGAGAAAGCGGTGATAGTAGGAATCGGAAAAGAACTCGGCCCAGTTGCCGCTGTTGAAGTCTGGCGTTTCAACGCCCGCCGTCTGGAATGTGTAGAACGTGTAGACGACCATGATGATGATCGGCACGACCATCAGCAAAATCAGTGCTGCCAGAGTGGGTGCCAGAAGGATCCACGGCCTTCGTTGCTCTGCGGCCGTCAATAGCGACATTGCCGTCCCTGAATTCCCCTCGGCATTGCGCCTCCGGGAGAGGATAGTGAGAGCGTTGCACGCGTGTCAACGGCAAGCTGGTTGTCACGCAGAATCGTGCAGCTTACCCAGCAGTAACTTAATTACCGTCTTCGGGCAGCTTCGGCAGCGGATGCACTTCGATGCCTTCTTCGATGAGCGCCTTTGCATCATCGCCGGTCGCCTCGCCATAGATGCCGCGCCTCTCGACTTCGCCATAGTGGATCTTGCGCGCTTCCTCGGCGAACTTGTTTCCAACGTTCTCGGAGTTCTTTTGCACTTCAGCTCGGATTTCGCGCATCATTTGCAGGAGCATCTGGGCGCGGGGCTCAAGCGGACCAGCAACCAGCTTCTGCGTCGCTTCAGACTTCCTGTTCGACTTTGCCGGAATTTGCGGTGCCATCAATTGCTTTTCGATCTGCGTGGAGCCACACAGGGTGCATGTCACCAGATTACTCGAGTTCTGTATGTCGTAGGCTTCGGAGTTACTGAACCAACCGTCAAAATCGTGACCATTGTGGCAAGTGAGATCATAGCGGATCATGGTGCACTGGCCGTTGTCAGCAAGGGATCGAGACGTCCCTGGCGCTCAAGAGCGTGCAATTCTTCCGATCCGCCAATATGCATTTCTCCAATGAACACCTGGGGAACCGTGCGCCGGCCGCCGGTCCTCGCGATCATCCGTTGCCGTTCAGCCGGATCATAGGTCACGTCAATCTCATCGTAAGCAGCACCCTTGCGCTGAAGCAGGGCTTTGGCTGAATGGCAATAGGGACAAAACCCCGTCGTATAGATTGTAATCTTCGCCATGCACGTCCTGGCCCTTGTCGAACCGCTCATATATGCAGATGCCTGGGCTCTATAACAAGTGCGAAGGTTAATACGTCAACGCGTCCGGCCCCTGCCTTCTTGAGTGCGGCCGACGCTGCTGCAGCCGTTGCACCCGTCGTCAGGACGTCGTCGACCAGCAGAATGTTGAGGCCGCCAAGTTGGGCCTTTGCAGCCTCGGGCACCGCAAACGCACGGCGGACATTCTTCTGGCGCTGGGCAAGATCGAGGCCGACCTGCTGCCGCGTAGCGCGCGACCGTATCAGCATTTCGGGCAGATATTTCAGGCCGCTGCCATGGGCCAGTCTTTGCGCCAGGAGAGCGGATTGATTGTAGCGCCGGAACCACAGCCGGCGGCGGTGAAGCGGCACCGGAACGATGGCATCTGTGCCATCCAGCAACGGCTTTGCGGCGCGCAGCATAAGCCGCGACATCAGCAGAGCCGCTTCGTGCCGATCCTGGTATTTGAGGGCATGCACAAGTTCGCGGCTGGTTGCGTTGAATGCGGTAGCGGAGCGGGCCCGGTCCCAGACGGGGGGATCGGCAATCGCGGCTGCGCTGAGGGCACCATCTCCCTGGTCATAGGCAAAAGGTATTCCAAGCCGGTCGCAGCAAGGCGCTTCAATGAAGGTGATCTTCCTCCAGCATTGGGGACAAAGTGCTGCGGGTTCAAGCACGCGTTCCCGGCACACAAGACAATTGGGTGGCGCGATGACATCAATGACGGCCCTGAGACCTGCTCTCGCGGCGGCTTTGCAAGATGCCAGCATATGCGCTCCGCTCATGCCAGTACTCCCCATGAACCGGATGGATTAAGCCCTCAAAATCATTTAACTCACAAGGAGTTATTCAGGGAGTGATCATGACATTTGGCCGCCACGATCTTGAATGTCTCTCTGCCATTGTGGCCACGGCAGCCGAACGCGAAATCGTTCCGCGCTTCCGCAAGCTCTCGTCCGATTCAATCCGCGAAAAGACCTCACGTCTTGATTTGGTGACGGACGCCGATGAGGAGGCCGAGGCAGCCATCAGTGCGGCGACGCTCAAGGCATTTCCCAATGCAGCATTCATTGGCGAGGAATCGGTTGAACGCGACCGGTCACTCCTGTCAAAAATTTCCGGGGCGGACCTTGCGATCATCATTGATCCCGTCGATGGCACGAGCAATTTTGCCTGGGGACTGCCTTTGTTCGGCGTATTGGCAGCTGTCACGGTGCGCGGCGAAACCGTAGCCGGAATGATCTACGATCCGATCGGCAAGGACTGGCTGTTTGGATTGAAAGGCGAAGGTGCATGGCATCAGGATAACCAGGGCCTGACTCGCGATATCCGTGTTGCTCCTCCCGCTCCATTAAGCCAGATGACGGGAGTGTCATCCTGGTACCTCATGCCGGAACCGATGCGGTCGAAAGTGGCCGCCAACATGGCAAAAGTGGCAGCACCTTTTGCCTACCGTTGTGCAGCCTATGAGTATCGGCTTGTTTCGCAGGGACTTTGCCATTTTTCATTGCACTACAAACTGATGCCCTGGGATCATGCGGCGGGAATCCTGATCCACCACGAAGCCGGAGGATATTCGGCGCGATTTGACGGCAGCCCCTATTTGCCGTCTCACCTGGAGGGTGGCGTTATTTCAGCACCGGACAAGGAGAGCTGGCAGGCTCTGCGTGATACATTGCTGGGATGAAACCACCCAGGCTCTTTGACCGGAATCTCGAGCGCCAGCGCCGCATCCAGAAGCCTCCCAATCTGCCCCAGGCGTTCTCAGAGCGCCTCATCGAGGACACGCTTGACCGTCTGGCTCTCATCAAGCGGTCATTTCCACGCGTACTGCTGTGCGGTCATTTCGCCTCATCCATCGCGCCCATGCTGGTGATGGATGGCCGCGAGATTTTCACTGAAGGCCGTGACCTGCGGTTTGACGCCGAGTCTGTACCGCTGGCGGACGCGAGCCTCGATCTCATTCATTGTATATTTGGGCTTGAGACGGTCAATGATCTCCCCGGTAGCCTGATCCAGTTTCGTCGCGCGCTGCGGCCCGACGGGCTGTTTCTCGCCTGCATGTTCGCCGGAGATACGCTGCATGAACTTCGTGCCGCCTGGCTGGAGGCGGAGGCGGCCCTGCGTGGCGGCGCTTACCTCAGAGTGGCACCTTTCGTCGATGTACGGGAACTGGGAGCCTTGCTCCAGCGCGCCGGATTTGCGCTCCCCGTCGCGGATCTTGATCGCATCATGCTTCGCTATCCGTCACCGCTTGCTCTGATGCAGGAAATCAAGGCGCTGGGTCTGGCAGCACCCATGTCTGATCGACCTCGTATACCGGTGACAGCCGGCCTGTTGGCAGCGGTAGCCGCAGCATACGAACGAAAATTCCAAACTGCCGATGGCCGCATATCCGCCACTGTCGAGGTGGCATGGCTGACGGGCTGGGCACCACACGAAAGCCAGCAACAGCCATTGAAGCCAGGGAGCGCCAAGTTCCGCCTGGCAGAGGCACTGAAGGTTGAAGAGAGACCGCTCAAGCGCAATTGATCAAAGCAGGTCAATGAGGTGTGGGATGAGTGGAATATCCGCGGGAGGCATGGGGTAGTCGCCAAGTCTCACCGGCTTGACCCAGGCAAGCTCCTGGCCCTCCAAAGCGGCGGCGAGACCCTTCCAGCGCCGGCACACATAGAGCGGCATCAGGAGGTGAAAATTCTCGTAGGCATGACTGGCGAACGTCAGCGGCGCAAGGCAGGCTTCCGTCACATCAATGCCTATTTCTTCCTTGAGTTCACGGATAAGCGCCGTTTCGGGCCTTTCGCCAGTTTCGACTTTGCCACCCGGGAATTCCCACAGCCCGGCCAGCTGCTTGCCGTCAGGCCGTTTGGATATCAGCACCCGCCCGTCGATATCGACAAGGGCGACAGCCACGACCAGGACAGTCCGCATCAGCTGCGATAAGATCCGTTGATATCAATGTAGCGATGCGTGAGATCGCAGGTCCACACCGTTGCCTTTCCGCGTCCGGCGCCGACATCTGCTTCAATGCGGATATCGCGTCCCTTCATGTGCGGCATGATTTCCGCTTCCTTGTACTTTGGGTCGCGCATGCCTTTCTGGGCCACCACTATGCCGCCGATCCGGATCTTCAGCTTGTCACGGATGGCCTTTTCCCCCGATTTTCCGATGGCCATCACAATGCGCCCCCAATTGGCGTCCTCGCCGGCGATCGCCGTCTTGACGAGCGGCGAGTTGCCGATTGCAAGACCGATGCGGCGCGCCGCTGCATCGCTTTCAGCCCCTGACACGGTAATTTCGACCAGCTTCTCGGCCCCTTCACCATCCTTCACTACCTGCAGGGCCAGATCGAGGCAGATTTCATCTAGCGCCTTGGCAAATGCCTTGAGCTTTGGGTCGGTCGCACTCTTGACAGCTTTCACCGCATTTCCCGCCGCACCAGTAGCAAAGAGAAGAACGGTATCCGAAGTGGACGTATCGCCATCGACCGTGATGCAGTTGAAGCTCTTGGCTACGCTTTTCGACAGGAGCTTTTGCAGGATATTCGGCGGCAGGGCCGCATCGGTGAAGATGAACGACAGCATTGTCGCCATGTCGGGTGCAATCATGCCCGAACCCTTGGCAATACCGTTGATGGTGACCGTGGATTTTCCGAGACGAACCCTGCGCGATGCGGCCTTCGGAAACGTATCGGTTGTCATGATGGCTCGGGCTGCGTCTTCCCACATGCCATCCTGTGCATCGGCAATGAGGCGCGGTAACGCATTGACGATATGCGCCGGATCTAGCGGCTCGCCGATCACGCCCGTCGACGCCTGAAAGATTTCCGCAGGTTTGCACTTGAGAAGTTTGGCCGCTGCCTTCGCCACCGCCGAAACTGTCGCAACACCGGCCTTCCCGGTGAAGGCGTTGGCATTCCCGGAGTTTATGATGACGGCGCGCGCCGAGCCCGTTTTCAGGTTCTTCGCACACCAGTCGACCGGCGCCGAACGGGATTTAGACAGAGTGAACACACCGGCCACACGTGTACCCGGATCGAGCACGGCCAGAAGCAGGTCTTTCCGGTTTTTGTATCGAATTCCAGCTTCGACGGCGGCCAGCCGCACCCCGCCGATAGCTGACAGTGCCGGAAGCGCCTCAGGCGCCAGCGGCGATCGTGGATGTCTGGCCATGTCCCCTCGCGATAAAAAGCTTATTGCGGCAACTGAAGGTCCGATTTGCCGCCAGTGGCCCCGTCGACACCCTGGTCAGCCGTTGCCGGCCGCTTCTTTTCTAGCTCTTCAATGAGCTTG
>JANMMJ010000224.1:0-1908 GCA_031373255.1 Hyphomicrobiales bacterium | reverse complement strand
TGCTCGACCGACATGCCGGCCAGCGGCAACGAGATCGCCTGCCACGCATCGTGAAGTTGTGACAGCTTGATTTCCGCCGTCACCAGCAAATGAGCAAAAGCGCTCTGGCAAAGGCGTTGTCCGACGCTAAATCAGGAACTTCCGGGACGGGTGTCAATCGGCATTGAACATTGACCCGGTATAGGCATCCAATATTGACCCACTATTTGACGTGATTGGGAAAGCGCCCGGAGGCGATGCGCGGAGCCGTTTGGCGTAGCGCAGCGCATCGACGGAGGGCGCCCTGGGAGGTTTGTCAGGCCCGGTTTTTGAAGCGCCAGCTCTCGTTGCCGGTCTCGACGATGTCGCAGTGATGGGTGAGACGGTCGAGGAGAGCGGTGGTCATCTTGGCATCACCGAAGACGGATGGCCATTCGCTGAAGGTGAGGTTGGTGGTGACGATGATGGATGTGCGCTCATAGAGCTTGCTGACCAGATGGAACAGGAGCTGCCCGCCGGCCTGGGCGAAGGGCAGATAGCCGAGTTCATCGAGCAGGACGAAGTCGAGGCGGCTGAGATAATCGGCGATGCGGCCCTGTTTGCCGGAACGTGTCTCACTCTCGAGCCGGTTCACCAGATCGACCACGTTGAAGAAGCGGCCCCTTAGCCCGCTGCGGATGCAGGACCTCGCGATGGCAATGGCCAGATGGGTCTTGCCCGTGCCGGTGCCGCCGATCAGCACGGCGTTGCGCTGATTGGCGATGAAGGTGCCGTTCGCCAGATCCCTGACCAGGGTCTCGTTGATGGGCGTGCCGTCGAAAGTGAAGTCATCAACATCCTTGGCAAGCGGCAGTTTGGCGATCTTGAACTGGTAGCGAATGGAGCGAGCCTGCTTCTCGGCAATCTCGGCCGTCAGCAGATCACCCACAATGCGGGGCGGCTCATGCTGGCGCTTGATGCTGACCGCCATGACCTCATCATAGGCCTGGCGCATGCCATAGAGCTTCAACTCGCCCATCAGGTCGAGCACTTGGGTGCGTTCCATCAGTCTATCCTCCTCAGGCTGTCATAGCGGGCACAGTCGGCAACCGGGACATGGCGCAGGTGCAAGGCTTCCGGTGTCATGATGGTCACGGAGGGCGGTGTGTCGCGTTTGCGGCTCAGGATATTGAGGATCACATCGGCAGAATGGGTGCCTTGATCGAGAGCTTCGATGCAGGCAGCCTCCACCGTTGCGAGCCCATCAGTCAGGACAGCCGCAAGAATGCTGACCATCTGCCGGTCACCATCATCGGACCCCCTCAGCTTGCGCCGCACACGCTCAAGTCCAGAAGGAAGAATCCAGTCCTTGAATGGTGCGCCGTTGCGCCAGGCTCCCGGTTTGCGAGCCAGAACCGGCACGTAATGCCATGGGTCATAGACCGTCTCGCCGCGTGTGAAGGAGCGGGCATGTTCAGCGACAACAGCGCCATCTTGCCGGATAACGATGCGGCCGGCATAGGCCTGCACCTCGATGGGGCGCCCCACGGCGCGTGAGGCGACGGAGTACCGGACATTGTCGAAGCGCACGAGGCATGTCTTCGAGACCGACGCCATGCTGGCGTGGAACCCATTGAAGCTGCCGCGACTTGGAACCAGATGGGGTCTTTCGGTCTCGAACATCTGCCAGACCGTCTGATCGGTCATCTCCGGATGCTTGTGGGTCTTGGCGTAGGCGATGCATTTGTCGAGCAGCAAGCCGTTCAGCTCCTCCATGCTCTTGACCCGCAAGGTCGGCGTGAAGAACCGTTCGCGCACCAGACCGACCTGGTTCTCTACTTGGCCTTTCTCCCAGCCGGACGCGGGCGTGCAGGCTGTGGGTTCGACCAGATAGTGGCTGCACATCTGCAGAAAGCGGCGGTTATACTGCCGGTCCTTGCCCACGAAGAT
>JANMMJ010000171.1:0-20146 GCA_031373255.1 Hyphomicrobiales bacterium | reverse complement strand
AGTGGAATGGCAGGATTCACCATGTCGATGTCATCGCAAGTGGGTTTGTCTGGAATGGAACCAGACACCGGTCGCTTTCCGCCATCGCGCGCGAAATCACCGGTGTCAGGTGGTCCGGCCCCAGGTTCTTTGGCCTATGAGAATGGTCACGCTGAGGTGCGCGATTTACACCCGCAAGTCTACGGAGGAGGGGCTGGAGCAGGAGTTCAACTCGTTGGATGCCCAGCGGGAATCCTGCGCTGCCTATGTCATGTCGCAGGCAGGACAGGGATGGAAGGAAATCAGGACCCACTACGATGACGGCGGCATTTCGGGTGGCACCATGGAGCGCCCGGCGCTGCAGGACTTGCTGCAGGACATCAAGTCGGGAAAGGTCGATGTAGTCGTCGTCTACAAGATCGACCGGCTGACGCGGTCGCTGATAGACTTCGCCAAGATCGTCGAGGTTTTCGACGCCCACAAGGTATCATTTGTGTCGGTGACACAGCAGTTCAATACCTTGAGTTCCATGGGAAGGCTGACACTCAACGTATTGCTGTCATTTGCTCAGTTCGAACGTGAGGTGACGGCTGAGAGAATCCGCGACAAGATCGCTGCATCCAAGAGAAAGGGCATGTGGATGGGTGGTGCCGTTCCCATGGGGTTTATAGCGAAAGACAAGAAACTGGTGATCGATCCGGTTGAAGCCGAGGTGGTGAAAAAGATCTTCAGGCTGTATCGCGATGTCGGCTCTGTGCAGCGGGTGAAGGAACATCTCGATCAGGTTGGCAACCTGACGAAACAGCGTGTCTGGAAAGATGGAACAGCATCCGGCGGCAAACCGTTCACCCGCGGACATCTCTACTGGCTCCTGTCCAACCCGGTCTATGCCGGTCTCGTCAGCCACAAGGGGGTCATCTCCGATGGCCAGCACGATGCCATCATTGACCGCGAAACCTGGGACACTACCCAGGGCATGCTGGCCGGGAGTGCGCCATTTGAACGCCAGGCACTGGCGGCGCGCGATGCGCCCGCACAGATCCAAAATGGCACTGGCAGTATTCTTGCTGGACTCCTCTATGATGAAACCGGTGATCGGCTTTCACCGAGCCATGCCGTCAAGAACGGTATCCGCTACCGCTACTATATCTCCCAGCGGTTGATGCGGGCACGGCGGAAGGATGCAAGCGGATGGCGGCTGCCCGCCAAGCCTCTTGAAGAACTTGTCGTGGCTGAGCTTGCCAGCTTGCTGGCGGATCACCGGCAGATCCAGACGATGATCGGGACAGACGGGCTGACCATTCAAGAATTGGAAACTGTGACTGGCAACGCAAAGTTGCTTTGCAACCGACTGCTCGATCAGCCAGGTATCGGAACAAAGGCTATCATTCGGAGTCTGGTTGATTGCATCACCCTCGAGCCCGGAAAACTGACTCTGGCAATTGATCGCAAGAGCCTGACCGCCGCGCTCGGAGTCAAATTCAATGGTTCTGATTTCTCCATCGAGCATCACCTGCACGAAGTAGCATTTGCCCTCCGGCGCAGAGGTGTCGAAGCAAAACTCGTCCTCGGCGCTACCGCGGCGCAGGCAACATTTGTCGACCCGGTACTGGTTGACGCAATCTCGCAAGGACATATCTGGGTCAAGCAGCTTTCCACAGGCCTCGCGAAATCCGCAGCCGAGATCGCAGCCGGTGCTGGGACAGATGATGGCGAAGTAACCCGAGTACTCCCTCTCGCATTCCTCGCCCCCGATATCGTTGAAATGATCCTGGGAGGCCGTCAGCCGGTCACCCTGACAGCGAGATATTTGAAGCGACTAAAACCAATCCCCACCTCGTGGTTTGAGCAGCGCCGTGTTTTGGGATTCGGATCGGTCTACCCGCGCTGATCCGTCGGTTTGCTACCGTCACCACAGCATTGCTTCTGAAATTCTGGAGGACGCTGGAATCGCCCGACAGAGACGCATGCCTCTTTCGGGCAGAAATCCAGAGGAACCGCCCGTCTCTCGTCCTCCATAGTGATGCATGCGACTCCGCAAGAGCCCGGAACTACGGCATTTATTCGAAGGCTGCCGAGAGATATAACAATCCAGATGACTGGATGGTGGGCGATACTGGACTCGAACCAGTGACCCCTGCGATGTGAACACAGTGCTCTACCAACTGAGCTAATCGCCCGTGCTTCAGGGTGGAGGGGGTATAGGGGCCCCAGCACCCACAAGTCAAGAATTGAAGGCGCTGTTGATAGCGTCCCACATCCCGTCATAGTGATCGACCAGATAATCGGGCTTGTATTCGGCAACGGGGCGCGGGGTGTAGCCGAAGGGCACGGCTATCACGGGGACGCCTGCAGCGCGGGCGGTCAGGATATCGGTTTCGCTGTCTCCCACCATGACCGACTGCCACGGCCTGTCGCCGAGGCGGCGCAGCGTTTCCCGGTAGGGGCGCGGATCGGGCTTGGCGATGCCGATCGTATCGGGGCCGACGATGGCGCCGAAATAGTGCTGCATGCCGAGGGCCTCAAGCAGCTTGATCGAGAGGCTTTCGAGCTTGTTGGTGCACACCCCCATGTGGATGCCTTCACTGCGGCAGCGATCCAGCAATGCAAGCAAGCCCGGGAACACGGTGCTTCCCGCCGCTATGTTGTTGGAATAGTGAATGACGAATTCCTGATAGAGGGTTTCAAGGGCGCGCGGATCCACCGGATCGCCGGTTGCGGCACAGCCGCGGGAAATCAGGGCGCGAGCGCCATGGCCAACAAAACTCCTGACTTCATCCATGGTGATGGGGCGGCGGCCGAGCGTTTGCAGAACGTGATTGGTGGCCAGCATCAGGTCGGGTGCTGTATCGATGAGGGTTCCGTCGAGGTCAAAGATCACGGCGCGGTCTGGCATGCTGTCTCCAAGCGGCTCACGGGTTTGAGTGGCCCACAACCCTGTGCTAAGACCCCCGCCAACTCAAGGAGACAGGCCATGGATATCGCCAAGGGACAGGCATTGCGCGACATACTCAAGGACAAGTCGCTGCTCAAGGACAAATGCTACATCGACGGAAAATGGGTGGGCGGCAGCGCCAGCATCGACGTGACCAATCCGGTCAATGAAGACGTGATCATCGCGGTGCCGAAGCTTGGCGGCAAAGAAACCCGGCAGGCCATCGAAGCGGCGCAGAAGGCCCAGAAGGGATGGGCCAGGACGACGGCGCGCGATCGCGGCACGATCTTGCGCAAATGGTTCAACCTGATGATGGAGAACCAGGAGGACCTGGCGCAGATCATGACCGCGGAACAGGGCAAGCCGCTGGCCGAATCGCGTGGCGAGGTTGCCTACGGGGCCTCGTTCATCGAATTCTTCGCCGAGGAGGCGCGGCGCATCTATGGCGAGACCATTCCCTCACCGTGGCCCAATGCACGGATGATCGTGATCCGCCAACCTGTTGGCGTGGTGGCGGCGATCACGCCATGGAATTTTCCCAATGCCATGATCACCCGCAAGGCCGGCCCGGCACTTGCGGCAGGCTGCACCTTCGTTTGCAAGCCAGCCAGCGAAACCCCGCTTTCAGCGCTCGCAATCGCCGAACTGGCCGAACGTGCAGGGATGCCGGCCGGCGTGTTCTCGGTGATCACCGGATCGGCGCGCGAGATCGGCGCCGAGATGACCTCGAACCCCATCGTCAAGGCGCTGACATTCACCGGTTCGACCGAAATCGGGCGGATGCTGATGGCGCAATGCGCGCCGACAATCAAGAAGGTGGGGCTGGAACTCGGGGGCAATGCGCCGTTCATCGTGTTCGACGATGCCGATCTCGACGCCGCTGTGCAGGGCGCCATGGCTTCGAAATACCGCAACGCCGGGCAAACCTGCGTCTGCGCCAACCGGCTTCTGGTGCAGGACGGCGTCTATGATGCCTTCGCCGAGAAGCTGGCGGTTGCCGTCAACAAGCTCAAGGTGGGCAATGGCGTCGAGGACGGGATCACGACCGGCCCGCTGATCAACAAGGCCGCTGTTGCGAAAGTGCAGGAGCACATCGAGGACGCGGTGAAGAAAGGCGCCAAGGTGGTGACCGGCGGAAAGGCGCTGGGCGGCAACTTCTTCGAGCCGACACTGATCCGCGATGTCGACAGCAGCATGATGGTGGCGCGGGAGGAGACGTTTGGTCCGGTGGCGCCGCTGTTCCGCTTCAAGACCGAGGAGGAA
Source organism: Hyphomicrobiales bacterium (assembly GCA_031373255.1). Lineage (GTDB taxonomy): Bacteria > Pseudomonadota > Alphaproteobacteria > Rhizobiales > Aestuariivirgaceae > JANMMJ01. The sequence goes on along the minus strand of JANMMJ010000171.1, from coordinate 15,969 downwards.
GCCATCGCCATGGCCAACGATACGGAATTCGGCCTTGCCTGCTACTTCTACACGCGCGACATTGGCCGGGTGTGGCGGGTGGCCGAGGGCCTTGAATATGGCATGGTCGGCATCAACGAGGGCATCATCTCAACGGCGGAAGCGCCATTTGGCGGTGTCAAGGAATCGGGCATCGGGCGTGAAGGCTCGCATCACGGCGTCGAGGAATATGTGGAGATGAAGTACATGTTGATGGGCGGGCTCGGAAAGTGACGCCAGACGAACAGAAACAAGCCGCAGCACAAGCGGCCCTTACCTATGTCAAGCCGGGCATGAAAATCGGCCTCGGCACTGGCTCGACGGCAAATTATTTCATCGACGCGCTGGGCGAACTGGTGAAGGGCGGGTTGAACGTGAGCTGCGTGCCGACGTCCGGCGCAACGCACAAACGCGCCAAGGACCTCAATATTCCATTGACGACCCTGGACAAGGAACCGTTCCTTGATCTCACCGTCGACGGGGCAGACGAGATCGACGACAAGTTCAACCTGATCAAGGGCGGCGGCGGGGCGCTGCTTCTCGAGAAGATCGTGGCTTCCTCGTCGCGGCACATGATCGTCATCGCCGATGCCAGCAAGAAGGTCAAAACGCTCGGCAAGTTTCCCCTGCCGGTCGAAGTGGTGCCTTTCGGGATCCGGGCCACGGCATGGAAGCTGGAGCGGGCTTTCAAGATCGTCGGGGCCAAAGGCAAGCTCACGGTGCGGATGAACAAGGACAAGCCTTTCATTACCGACAGCGGCCATGGCATCATCGACTGCGCCCTTGACCATATTCCGGATGCGCCAAGGCTTGCCGGGATCATCTCGACGATCCCCGGCGTGGTCGATCACGGGCTTTTCATTGGACTCGCCGGCATCGTCCTGATTGGAACCGACAAGGGCGTGAAAACACTCAAGAAGCCGGCATAGCCCGGCTTTCCAGACATTATCCCGAAACATTATCACAGCAGGTTGTTTGCTTATGAAATCACGTCAGTTTTTCTCCGTCATGGCCGCGGCCGCTTTTTTCTCGTTCGCTGCACCGCTCCAGGCACAGGATGGCGACGCGCAACAGGCCCTGGCAATGGAATTGCTGCAAGCCATCCGCGTCGACCAGCAGATCGGCCGCATGTCCGAACAGGTGGCAACACAAACCACGCAGTTCATGCAGCAGTCGCGGCAAGGAATTACGGCAGAAGAGTCGAAAGCCTTCGGCGAAGCCTATGCGGCGGCGATCAGGGTCAATATCGGCGATCTCGTCAGTGAAATCGCCAATCTCTATGCGCGCAGCTATTCCGCTGACGAGTTGAAGCAGATCATCGCTTTCTACAAGTCGCCGGTCGGACAGAAATATCTGGACTCAGCGCCGGGACTTGCTTCCAGCGCAGCCGGACTTGGCCAGGCGTGGCAGCAGCAGAACGAGCAGGCCGCGCAAAGCATGGCCGAGCAGGAAATGCGCAAGCGCGGCTTCAAGAACTGGTAATGGCAGGACATTCCCGATGACGGCATATGATTACGATCTGTTCGTCATTGGAGCGGGGTCCGGCGGGGTCCGGGCGGCGCGGGTTGCTGCCAAATACGGCGCCAAGGTCGTGGTTGCAGAAGAGTACCGGGTTGGCGGGACGTGTGTGATCCGCGGCTGCGTGCCCAAGAAGCTTTTCGTCTATGCCTCGAAATTTGCCGAGGAATTCGAAGACGCAATTGGCTTTGGCTGGGAATCGGAAAGAGTCGAATTCGACTGGCAAACGCTTGTCGCCAACAAGGACAAGGAAATCGACAGGCTGAACAAGGCCTATATCCGCAATCTGGAATCGGCCGGGGCCGAGCTTATCGAAGAACGCGCCGAACTTGAAGACGCCCATACCGTAAAGCTGGCGGGCGGACGCAGGATCACCGCCAAATATATTCTCGTCGCAACGGGCGCCGCACCGTTCCTGCCACGCCACCTGCCCGGCCATGAACTTGGCATCAGCTCCAACGAGGCGTTTCACCTGGAGCGCCTGCCGGCCCGCATCGTGATCGTGGGCGGCGGCTATATAGCGGTTGAATTTGCCGGCATCTTCAACGGGCTGGGCGTCGAGACGGTGCTGGTCTATCGGGGCGAGCAGATCCTGCGCGGCTTCGACGATGACCTGCGCAGTCACCTGGCCGGTGAAATGATCAAGAAAGGCATTGAAATACGCACCCAATCCGATGTGTCGCTGATCGAGCGCTCGGGTGACGGGGTTCGCGTGACGCTCAATGACGGCGCGCGATTTGGCGCGGGCCAGGTGATGTTCGCGACAGGCCGCCTGCCCAATGTGGTCAATCTCGGCCTCGAGAACGCGGGCGTGGAACTGACGCCGCACTATGCCATCAAGGTGGACGAATATTCGCGCACCACCGCCCAGAATATCTACGCGGTTGGCGATGTCACCAATCGGGCCAACCTGACGCCGGTTGCCATCCGCGAGGGCCACGCCTTCGCCGATCATGTTTTTGGCGGCAAGGACGTGAAGCCCGATCACCGGCTCATTCCCACCGCGGTGTTCTCGCAGCCGGAACTGGGCACCATCGGTCTCACCGAGACGGCGGCGCGCGAGCAGTACAAGAAGATCGATATCTACAAGACGTCGTTCAAGCCGATGAAGCACACGCTTTCAGGGCGCGACGAACGCACGCTGATGAAACTGGTCGTCGATGGTGAGAGCGACAAGGTGCTGGGCTGCCATATCTGCGGGCCCGATGCAGGCGAGATGGCGCAGCTTCTGGGCATCGCGGTGCGGGTTGGCGCCACAAAAGCCGATTTCGACGCCACCATGGCGGTTCACCCCACGGCGGCGGAAGAACTCGTCACCATGCGCGACAAGTGGACGGGTTAATCGCGGCCTTCACTGCCGCCTTTCCGGCCCATCGAGCGCTCGCGTATGCGCTGGGCCAACAGCTTGCGCTCTTCGGGTGAGAGGGTTGCGATAACCTTGCGAGCGACATCCGAGCCCTTGCCGATCATGCCGGCAGCTTCGGCGCCAAACCCGTCAATGGCCTTGCTTGCCGCGTCCGGATCGTAAGGTTCCTTCTCCAGCGCGCCGGCAATGGCAATGGCCGCATTGCCGAGGGCAGAACGGCTGTCGCGGAAATCGTCGCGATGGCCCGCCAGCACAGCCATGAGTTCCTTGCGGCGCTCGGCCGGGAGATCGCCCATGAAGCGGCGCGGCAGGAGCTGGGTATAGCTTGCGCCGGAAAAGCGCTCCATGCGCCCATGGGTGTACCAACGCGTGGCAAGCGCGCCCACCAGAAGGCAGTTAAGCGCCAGCGAGGCAATCAAGAGAATGCTCCACCAGCGGGCACGGCCCGAAGGCTTCGGTGTATTGGTCACGGCTGGATCGGCACTCACACCTGGTCTCCTGTATCGGCATCATCGGCCTGGTCGAGGTTCATGAGATCGAGAGGATCATCGAGCGAAGCCGTATCGGTTGAGGGGAAGAAGAGATCGCCAGGATTCAAGGCACCAATGTAGATACCAATCGCCAGCGATGCGGCAAGCGCTGCCGCCGCGGGCCAGCGCAGCACGCGGGCACTCTTGCGCGGTGCAAATTGCACCACGTTGTCCGCTGCCGGGCGTGCCGCAACGCCCAGGCGCGCGGACAGTCCGGCAGGAAGCGGCGGAGTGGTTGCAGATGCCAGGGCCCGATCAAGTGCTCGCGCCTCGCGCCAGCCGGGCATGCTGCCATCGAGCGATGCCAGATGGCGGTCGGCTATAGGCCAGCGGGCCGGATCAGCCCCATAGGCTTCCAGCACCGTTATCAATCGCTGCCTGTCGTGCTCGGTCATGGCGGTCACCCGTTCAGTTCCTGCAAATCATCAAAAAGGCCATCCTTCTGGCCCGCAAGCTTTTCCCGCAATCCCCGCCTGGCACGGGAGAGAAGCGATTCAACCGCCTCGATCGACACTTCCATCGCCGCCGCAGCTTCGATGTTGGTGAAGCCTTCGTAGTACACCAGTACCAGGGCCACGCGCTGCCGGCCGGGCAGATCCGCAATTGCCCTGTCCACGGCTTTGGTCACTGCCTGGCGCGCCAATTCCGGGCTGGGCTCGGCCTCGGGTTCGGCAATCTCGTCAATCGGCACCTGCGGCGCCTTGCGCAGCCGGTCGATTGCCAGGTTCGAGACGGTCCGCATCAGCCAGCCTTTGACCGCAGCGCCATCGCGGATGGCCGCAGGCGCCTTCCACAGCCTGAGGAAGGCTTCCTGCACCCAGTCCTCGCAATCGCGATGGCCCGCCGTGAGCCGCCACGCGGCGCGATAGAGTGCTGCGGAGTGGCGCTCCACCAGCAACCGGAAAGCCTCGGCATCGCCATCGGCAAGCCGCGCCACGAGGGAAGCGTCGCCATCGCGGTCCTCAATATCCGACTGCCCCCACACGTGGCGAACCTGTTTTCTCCTTGCAGACGATTTTCAGTTACCGCCCACATTGCGCATCAACTTGTCCATCCTGGACATCCGGAAGGCGCGGGCCTCGGCCAGGCTGACGCCGCCATCCTGATCGCTATCAGCCTCCTTGAAAAGCGTGTCGATAAAAAGATCGAGCTCTCCCTTGCTGACATCGCCATTCTTGTCGGCGTCCATGCGGGCCAGAATCCTTGCCTTGCGGCGTTCCATCAATGGCCTGAGCCAGGCATCGATCTCGGCCGAGGTCACGGTGCCATCGGCGTTGGCGTCCACCTTCAGAAAGCGCTTTGCCGTCTGCGGCTTTATCTCCTCTCGCGAAATCTTGCCATTCTTGTCGGCATCGATGCGGCCGAAGATTTTTTCGCCGCGCGGCATGCCCGGCTCGTTGGCAAGTGCCGTTCCGCCCATCGCCAAAGCACAAAGTCCCAAAATCGCCAGTCCCGTCTTGTTCATCTACTGTCTCCCTTAAGTTGCGGAAGTTTGCCCTTCCAGCATCAAGACGGAGAACAGGGGAAATTCCGTCGCGTGTTCCGGGTCGCGGTCAGTCGCGAAGCAATTCGTTAATGGAGGTCTTGGCGCGGGTCTTCTCATCGACGCGCTTGACGATCACGGCGCAATAGAGCGAGGGACTGGGCGAGCCATCGGCAAAAGGCTTTTGCGGCAGAGATCCCGAGACCACGACCGAATAGGGCGGAACCCGGCCCATGAATACTTCACCGGTGGCGCGATCAACAATCTTGGTGGACTGGCCGATGAACACGCCCATGGAAATGACCGAACCCTCGCCCACGACGACACCTTCGACCACTTCAGACCTGGCGCCAATGAAGCAGTTATCCTCGATGATCGTTGGGCCAGCCTGCATCGGCTCCAGGACGCCACCAATGCCAACGCCGCCCGAAAGGTGGACATTCTTGCCAATCTGGGCGCACGAGCCAACGGTAACCCAGGTATCGACCATGGTGCCGCTGCCGACATAGGCACCAAGGTTGACGAAGGACGGCATGAGGATCGCGCCTGGCGCAATATAGGCCGAGCGGCGGACAATGCAGTTCGGCACAGCGCGGATGCCCGCGGCGCGAAATTCCTTCTCGGTCCAGCCCGCGAACTTGGAGGGGACCTTGTCCCACCATGCGCTGTTGCCCGGCCCGCCGCCGGTGAGCGACATGTCGTTCAGACGGAAGGAGAGGAGTACGGCCTTCTTGAGCCACTGATTGGTGACCCACTGGCCGTCATTGGCGCCGGAGACTTTTTCGGCGACACGCGCCTTGCCGGAATCGAGAAGCTGGAGCGCCTGGTCGACGGCTTCGCGGATCTCGCCTTTGGTCTCGAGCGAAACCTTGTCGCGCGCATCCCAAGCCTGTTCGATCACCGTTTGAATGTCCGTCATCTCACCCTCGCAAATTCATCTGAGGCCGGCCCTTATCGCCGCCGCCATTTCGACTTCCGTTTCTAGAAAAACGCCGTGCCGGTCAAGCCCGCGCGTGATGCGCAGCCACGATTTGCGCCAGGAAAGACGCCAGATTGTCCGTGACGTGATGCACATGTTGCTGTGCGGCGTCACCCGTCACAGTGTTGAGCCTGGCCGCCTCATGGTTGTCGGGCGAGACCACAAGAACGGTGGTCATGCCGAGATCATGCGGTGCTTCAAGATTGCGGGCGATATCCTCAAACATGGCGGACGTCTCAGGGCGAATGCCGGTCTGATCGATGAACTTGCGATAGGGCTCAAGTTGCGGCTTGGGGATGAAATCGGAATGCACGATGTCGAAAATGTCGCCAAAGTGATGGGTGATGCCGAGACGGGCGAGAACCTTGCCGGCGTGAGCAACGGTGCCGTTGGTGAAGATCAGCTTGCGGCCCGGCAAGGCGTGAAGGGCGTCGTCCAGCCCGCGATCCGCCGCCACCGGCGAATGATCGATGTCGTGCACATAGTCGAGAAAACCATCGGGATTGACGCCGTGCTCAACCATCAGGCCGCGCAGCGTCGTGCCATGGCGATAGAAGAGATCCTTCTGCAGGCGCTTGGCATCGGCATATTCGATGTTCAGCAGGCGCGAAACGAACTCGCCCATCCTGACGTCGATCTGGTCAAACAGACGGCATGAAGCCGGATAGAGCGTGTTATCGAGATCGAATATCCAGGTATCGACATGGGCAAATCCCTTCATGCGCCGGTCCTCGAAATGCGGGTGCCGACGCCATGTGGCGTGAGCAGTTCGAGGAGCACGGAATGGGGTACGCGGCCATCGAGGATGATGACGCCATCGACGCCCGATTCCACCACGGCCACAGCACTTTCGACCTTGGGTATCATGCCGCCGGTGATGGTGCCATTGGCGATGAGGTCCGGTACATCGGCGATGCGCAATTCACTGATCAGTTCCTTGCGGTTATCGAGCACGCCCGCCACATCGGTGAGAAGCAAGAGGCGCTTGGCCTGGGTCGCGGTGGCGATGGCGCCGGCCGCGGTATCGGCATTGACATTGAAGGTCTCGCCTTCCCAGCCCACGCCAACCGGGGCAATGACCGGGATGGCATCGCTCTTGATGATGAGATCGAGAATCTCGGTATTGACGCGCGCGGGCTCGCCCACAAAACCGAAATCGATCTCCTCGACCTTGCCGGTGACGGGATCGGTCTTGCGCTTGACGAGGCGCTCGGCAATGAGCAGGTTGCCATCCTTGCCGGAAATCCCGATAGCGCGGCCGCCTGCCTGCTGGATCAACGCAACGATGGCTTTGTTGATCGAGCCCGCCAGCACCATTTCGACGATGCTCATGGTGGTCTCGTCGGTGACGCGCAAGCCCTCGCGGAACACCGCCTTGACCTCCAGCTTGTCAAGCATCCGGTTGATCTGTGGACCGCCGCCATGAACCACCACCGGGTGAAGGCCGCAGACCTTGAGCATGACCATGTCGCGGGCAAATTTGCGGGAAAGCTCCTGATCGACCATGGCATGGCCGCCAAATTTGACGACGATGATCTGGTCGTCATAGCGCTGCAGGAATGGCAGCGCCTCGGAGAGAATGCGGGAGGTTTCTGAAATGGTTACGTCTGACATGGCGCGTTGATCCCGATCGATTGGGCCGCGTTATACTTTAATCCTGAGCACTCACAAGACCCGCGATTTCGGCACGGAGTTCTTCCATGCCCTGACCAGTTTCACTCGAGGTCGGCAGCACTACGGGGAAGGCCGCCGGATGCTTTTTCGCGATGGCGGCGGTTTCGGCGATCACCTTTTCAAGCTCGGCTGCCTTGATCTTGTCGATCTTGGTGAGGACCATCTGATAGGTCACAGCCGAGGCGTCCAGCATGGCAAGAATGGGCTCGTCCGATTGCTTGACGCCGTGGCGCGCGTCGATCAGCACGAAGCAGCGAATGAGGCCGGGGCGTCCGCGCAAGTAAGCCTTCAGCAGGTTCTGCCATTTCTTCACTTCGGTTTTCGGCGCATCGGCATAGCCATAGCCCGGCATATCGACGAGATGCAGGGCCTGGCCGATATTGAAGAAATTGAGCTCACGGGTGCGGCCCGGCGTGTTGGAGGCGCGCGCCAGGCCCCCTACCCCGGTCAGTGCATTGATGAGCGAAGACTTGCCGACATTCGAGCGCCCGGCAAAAGCAATCTCGGGAAGCGTTACCGGCGGCAGGCCATCGATTCTGACAACGCCCAGCATGAAATGTTTGGGTCCGGCGAAGAGACGCCGGCCCGCTTCAATCTGTTCGGCCGTGAATGCAGCGGTCAACCGGCTGCCTTCTTCTTGAGGAACGGCAGGCTGTTGCGGATGTTGCCGAAAAAGTCGATGGCAACGCCGTGCTTCTTCATGATGTAAGCCTGCTGCAGGATCGACAGCGTGTTGTTCCAGGCCCAGTAGATCACGAGTCCGGCCGGGAACGTGCCGAGCATGAAGGTAAAGAGCAGCGGCATCCAGTTGAACATCTGGGCCTGCACCGGATCGGGGGGCGTCGGATTGAGCCGCATCTGAAGCCACATGGTGATGCCCATGACAATGGGCCACACACCGATCATCAGGAAATGCGGCGGGCTCCACGGAATGAGACCGAAAAGATTGAACAGCGTGGTGGGATCCCCAACGGAGAGATCCTGAATCCAGCCGAAGAACGGAGCATGGCGCAATTCGATGGTGGTATAGATGACCTTGTAGAGCGCGAAGAAAATCGGAACCTGCACAAGCATGGGAAGGCAGCCTGAAACCGGCGAAACTTTCTCGCGCTTGTATAACTCCATCATTTCCTGCTGGAGTTTCATGCGGTCATCGGGAAAACGCTCCTTCAGCTTTTCCATCTCCGGCTGAAGCTTCTTCATCTTGCTCATCGACGCGTAGGACTTGTTGGCGAGCGGGAAAAGCACAAGCTTCACCAGAACGGTGGCCGCCAGAATGGCCACGCCGAAGTTTCCGAACAGGCCTTTGAGGAATTCGAGCAGGTAGAAGAACGGCTTTGTCAGGAAGAAGAACCAGCCCCAGTCAATCATCAGGTCGAACTTCTCGATGCCGAACTGGGTCCGGTAGCCCTCGATGATCTGCACGACCTTGGCACCGGCGAACAACTGGCTGGCAGTCGTCACCTTTTCGCCCGGTCCGACCAGCTTGGCATCGCGCGAGATAAAGTGGGTCTGGTAGACGTCGAGATCACCATTCTTCTGGTGGAAAAACTGTGCCTTCACCGGCACCTTCTGGTCCGGCACGGCTGCCACAGCCCAATATTTGTCAGTGAAGCCCAGCCAGCCGCCGGTCGATTCGAATAGCAGCGGCTCCTTGGCCTCGGCGAGATCATGGTAGGCGTGGCGCTGTTCACTGCCCTCGAGAACGCCAAGCGGACCTTCATAGAGGACCCAGATGCCTTCGGTGTGCGGGGTTCCCTGGCGCTGGACGCGGCCATAGGAATGCAGCGACACAGGTGCGGTGCCCTTGTTTTCGACCGTGTCGGAAATCGAAAACATGTACTGGTCGTCAACCGTCAGGGTGCGGGTGAAGAGCAGGCCTTCGCCATTGTCCCATGTCAGCGTTACCGGCTTTCCGGCCTCGAGAACGGCTCCGGCCGGCGCCTGCCACACCGTATCGGGCATCGGCACCTTGACCGCAGTGCCCTGCGCGGGTGTCCAGCCCTGTTCGGCGAAGAAGGCGCCCGTGGTGCCGGACGGCGACAGGAGCGTGATCGTCGGACTCGTGGTGCTGACCGTCTCGCGGTATTTCTTGAGATGCAGGTCATCGATGGCGGCACCACGCAAATTGACCGAACCGGAAACCGTCGGCGTATCGATCTTGATGCGCGCGGTGGACGCCAGGGCCTGATCGCGGGTAACAGCGGCACTTGTCGCCGTTCCCGGAACGGCGGCAGGTGCTGTCGATGGCGTTGTCTGCTGCTGGGCCTGCTGGGCCTGCTGGGCTTGCTGCGCCTGTTGCGCCTTCTGCTTTTCAAGGGCGGGCTGGGCATAGAAAAATTGCCAGCCGAAGATGATGAGCATCGACAGCACAATGGCCAGAATGAAGTTCTTGTTGTCGTAATTCATGTCGTTCCCGGTCAGGCCGCGTCCTGAGGCGATTTGTGAACCCGTTTCAGGGCGGTTTCGAGGTCGTTCTGCAGATCGGCAAAGTTCCGCGTAGCGCTGGCGGGGCGGCCGATCAAGACATAGTCGTGGCCCACAGCTGCCCTGCCCGGCATGACCAGCCGCGCGGCCTCGCGCAGGCGGCGCTTGACACGATTGCGGATGACCGCATTGCCAAGCTTCCTGGTGGCGGTGAAACCTACCCTTGGCGGATCCTGGTCAGCCCGGCTGCGGGCCTGAAGGACGAGGCCCGGCATGGGGCAGGACCGCGCCTTGGCAGCGGCGAGAAAGTCGCGACGGCGAAGAATCCGGACCAGATTGTGGCCAGAGGAGCCCATCTGCGGGCCCCGGCACTTATGCCGAAAGTTTCGTGCGGCCGGCCCTGCGGCGGCGGGCGATAACGTTGCGGCCGCCGACCGTTGCCATCCGCGAGCGAAAGCCGTGGCGGCGCTTGCGGACGAGTTTAGAAGGCTGATAAGTACGTTTCACTTTGAAACTCCGTCGATTTCCGGCCTCTGAGCGCCCTACCTTCACGGCCAGTCACCGGCCAATACGACCGCGCCCGGAGAAACATGGTATGCTCACTCTTCTGAATTGGCCCGGCTTATAGGGGTAAATGGCGAAAGAAGTCAACGCGGGGCCACAGAAGCCCTATTCACGGCCATTGCACCCAAGGTGAACTCTTCTCACTAGGCTGTGAGGAGTGGTTCCAAACTTAACCAAAAAGGCTCATCTATTGGTCAAGTTCAACACAGTGCTTTCAGGATCCAGCCATGAGCCTCGCCGATGCGGGACAGTCCGTCATGACCGATGACCCAGTGGTAGCCCGTGCCGCGGCCTCGCCGTTCCGGCGCTGGGCACCGCTTGTGGTCCTGGTGGCGCTGGGGCTGGTTGCCTACGGGTTTGGGCTGCACAGGTATCTTTCGATCAGCGCGCTGGTCGAAAACCTGTCCAGTCTCAAAGGCTTTGTCGCAGACAATATCGTGCTGGCCATCCTCATCTATGCCGCGATCTATGTCATAGTGGTGGCCTTGTCGCTGCCTGGCGCTGCTCCCCTTTCAATTGTCGGCGGACTGCTGTTCGGCTGGATGGTCAGCGCGCCAGTGACGGTTTTTGCCGCCACGCTGGGCGCCTCCATCGTGTTCATGGTTGTCAAGACTTCGCTTGGCGCAATCATTGCCGAAAAGGCGGGGCCTTTTGTTACCCGGCTGTCGGGCGGATTTGCCCGCGACGCCTTCAACTACCTGCTGTTTCTCCGGCTGGTGCCGGCTTTTCCGTTTTTCGTCGTCAATGCGGTCGCAGGCCTGTGCCAGGTGGCGCTGAAGCCCTTCGTGCTTGCCACCTTCATCGGCATCATTCCGGGCAGCATTGTCTTTGCGTACCTGGGCAGCGGGCTCGACAGCGTGCTGACTGCACAGCAGGAGGCAAACGCGGCCTGCATCGCCGAAAAAGGAGCGGAGAACTGCCGTTTTGTCATCGATCCCATCATGATCTTCACGCCGCAATTGCTGGTCGGATTTGCCGCGCTTGGCGTGTTTGCGCTGATCCCCGTGATCATCAAGCGCTTGCGGAAGGCCTGAAAATTGGCCGACCATGATCTCTGCATCATCGGCGCGGGGTCTGGCGGACTTTCGGTCGCTGCCGTCGCCGCACAATTCGGCCAGAAGGTGGTGCTCATCGAAAAGGGCGAGATGGGGGGAGACTGCCTGAATACGGGCTGTGTTCCCTCCAAGGCATTGCTGGCGGCGGCCAAGCAGGCTCACGCGATGCGCAAAGGCGCCAAATTCGGCATTTCACCGGTAGAGCCAGAGGTCGATTTCAAGCGTGTTCATGCCTATGTGCACGAGGTGATCGCGACGATCGCTCCGATCGATTCCCAGGATCGTTTCGAGAAACTGGGGGTGAAGGTCATCCGCGCCGAAGCGCGGTTCACCTCGCCCGATTCCGTCGTGGCGGGCGGCGAGACCATCAGGGCGCGGCGCTACGTGATCGCCACGGGATCGCGCGCCGGGATACCGCCAATCCCGGGTTTGAGCGATGTCGCCTTTTTCACCAATGAAACAATCTTCGAAAACCAGGTGCTGCCGGAACACCTCATCGTCATCGGCGGCGGCCCGATCGGCATGGAAATGGCGCAGGCCCACCGGCGCCTCGGCGCAAATGTTACCGTTCTCGAGGCTTTCGATCCCCTGTCCAAGGACGATCCGGAGCTGACCAGGATCGTGCTCGCCAGCCTCATGGCGGAAGGCATCGATATTCTGGCGCGGGTAAAAATTGCCGCAATCCGGCAGGATGGAAACAAAATCGAAGTCACACTCGACGAGAAAGGCAAAACGCGGACGCTGACGGGAAGCCACCTGTTGGTGGCGGCCGGAAGGAAGCCGAATATCGAAAATCTCGGATTGGCGGAGGCGGGCGTTGCCACGACAGAGCGCGGTGTAACGGTGGATGCGGGGATGCGCACGTCCAACCGCAAGGTTTACGCGATCGGCGACGTGGCAGGCGGCCTGCAATTCACCCATGTGGCAGGCTATCACGCCAAGCTGGTGGTCAAGAACGCGCTGTTCCGGCTGCCGGCCAAATACAGCACGGACCATATTCCCTGGGTAACCTACACCGACCCGGAACTGGCCCATGTCGGGCTTACCGAGGCGGAGGCCCGCAAGCGGCATGGCGACGGGCAGATTTCGGTGCTGCGCTGGCCCTTGCACGACAATGACCGGGCTGTCGCCGAGGCCACGACATCCGGGCTGGTAAAGGCTATCGTGGGCAAGGGCGGCAAGATTCTGGGCGCCAGTATTGTGGGAACCAGTGCGGGGGAGTTGATTGCGCCCTGGGCACTCGCCATATCCTCTGGACTGAAGATCAAGGCTTTGGCCGGCGCGGTGTTGCCTTACCCCACGCTTGGCGAAATCAACAAACGGGCTGCGATTACATATTATGCGGGGCTTGCAACCAAACCGCTGGTCAGAACCGTAATCAGGTTACTGGCCAGGTTCGGCTAGGCTTTCGGCGCTGGGGAGGCGCATGGACGAGACGGGAAAAACACGCGAACCGCTGCAACCGGGGCTTCTCACGGGGCTTTCCGGCAAAGTGCTGCTTTTAACCATGATCTTCGTCATGCTCGGCGAAGTGCTGATCTTTGTACCGTCCATCGCCAATTTCCGCATTACCTGGCTGAAAAACCGGGTGGCGCAGGCGGAAATCGCGGCACTCGCGGTGGAAGCAGCCCCCACCCGCATGCTTACTCCCGATCTCCGCGACGAAATCCTCAAAGCCGCGGGCGTGCGCGTCGTGGCCCTGCAAAAGGGCGACAAGCGGCAACTGGTGCTGCGCAGCGATGTCGATGCAATGATCGATGCCAGCTACGATCTTCGCAGCATCATGTGGGCGCCGGTGATCATGGACGCTTTTACGTCCATGGCGGCCGGCGAAGGCCGGGTGATCGGCATCATCGACAAGCCGCCCAATATGTCGGGCGACACCATCCAGCTGGCGCTGGATGAAGAACCGCTCCGAAAAGCGATGTTCGGCTATGCGATCAACATCCTGATCCTTTCGGTCATCCTGTCGCTCGTTGTGGCGGGCCTGGTTTTCCTGGCGCTCAACCGCGTGCTGGTGCGGCCGATGAAGCGGCTCAGCCGCAACATGCTGAACTTCTCCGAGAAGCCTGAAGACGCCTCGCGCGTCATCGCGCCGACAAATCGCCGCGACGAGATCGGCGTGGCCGAACACGAACTGCACGACATGCAGCAGCAGCTTGCCTCGATGCTTCAGCAGAAGAGCCGGCTGGCCGCACTCGGCCTCGCAGTCAGCAAGGTGAGCCATGATCTCCGCAACATGTTGTCCTCGGCCCAGATCATTTCCGACCGGCTGGCGATGGTGGAAGATCCGACGGTGCAGAAATTCGCTCCCAAGCTGATCGCCTCGCTCGACCGCGCCATCAGCTTCTGCCTGCAGACCCTGACATACGGAAAGGCCCAGGAGGCGCCGCCGCAGCGCGAAAGGCTGGAACTTCAGCCGCTAATCGACGAGGTGATCGATGCTGCGGTGATCCAGGCCTCGCAGCGGATCGCGCTCTACAACAATGTCACCGCCGGCACGATTGCCGATGCCGACCGCGAACATCTGTTCCGGGTGCTGACCAACCTGGTGCGCAACGCCGTGCAGGCGATCGAAAATGCCCATGCCAACAATCCGGAAGCGCCGGACGGCTCGATCACCTTCAAGGCCTGGCGCGAGGGCGCGGTCGCATCGCTGGAAATCAGGGACAATGGACCGGGCATCCCCGAGCGGGTGCAGCAGAAACTCTTCGAGGCCTTCCAGAGCGCCTCCAGGCCGGGCGGCACCGGGCTTGGTCTTGCCATTGCGGCGGAGCTGATCCGGGCCCATGGCGGCGATATCCGGCTGGCCGAAACCGGCGAATTGGGCACCAGCTTCCTGGTGGTCATCCCCGACCACATCAGCGAACTCCGCACCGGGCGGCGGGGCGAGCAGCGGGCGGTCTAGCCTGACTTTCGCCTAAGGCTTGCGTTCATGGCGGCCACGTATTAGAGAGTGGCCCCTCATCGCGCGCCCGTAGCTCAGTTGGATAGAGCACCAGACTACGAATCTGGGGGTCATGGGTTCGAATCCTGTCGGGCGCGCCAAACTTCAATTTGTCCAGCCCGGAGACATAGGTAACAGAACGTACCTAAGACATGGGTGACAATCTCGTGCCGAACGGATTGTCGATGGTTTGCAAGGTCCTTTGTTCCAAGTCGATGTAACCGAGATCATAGTGCATGAAGGAGACGAGCCAAATACCGTCGTCGACTTCTTTGATTCCGAGCCTCTGACCGGCCATCACAGTTGAGATATTGATCTTCTTGCGGTGCATGCAGAGGCGGCCGCAGGCTGTGACGAGGATGTCGCGGTCATGCAAGGGATATTCGACTTCGGGCAGGCCTTGATAGGGTCTTGAAGAGGTGGTGTAGAGGCCAGCCGGAACCTTCATGGCGAGGGCTTCGTGAGGCCGTTCGGTATTGAACTCTTTGAGGAAATCATCGAACCTGGCCTGCTGTTGGAGGCTGTTCATTCCCGCCGGGCGGGTGGCTTCCTTCTTGAGCGTCAGGTGCATGCGCTCATGCCTGCCGTTTTGCTGGGGATGGCCTGGCTTGATGCGTTCGATGGCGATGCCGAGCCTCAGCCACCAAACCGAGAGTTTTGAGAGATTGTACAGGCCGTTTGGCGAGGCGAACGGCAGGCCATTGTCGGAGCGGATGGCGAGTGGCAGGCCACGCCCGGCGAACAGCCTGTGGAAGGCGGCGATGACCGGCTGCTCCCTGGTGCTGTCGAAGGCCTCGATGGCCAGGAGGTAGCGTGAAGCCTGATCCGAGACGGTCAGGGGGTAACAATACTTGCCGTTGCCGAGCTTGAACTCGCCCTTGAAGTCCGTGCACCAGAGATCATTGGGCAAAAGGGCCTGGGACAGGGGTGTTCCCTCAGGCCGGTTGCGCCGCTTGCGCGCCTGGGCCACCAGGCCATGGCGGTCGAGCACGGCATGGACGGTGCTCCTGGCCGGCAGGCGGACATCACCAGCCAGCTTCTTCACCAGCAGCTCACGGATCTTGCGGGCCCCCCAGTGCGGCTTGTCCCGTTTGCAAGTGATGATCAGTTGCTCGATCTGGCCGGGCAACTGATTGGCATAGCGCACCGGACGCCTTGAGCGGTCGGTGAGGGCTTCCAAACCGTCCTGCCGGTAGCGGTTGAACAGCTTGTAGCCGGTCTTGCGCGAAATGCCGAACTCCCGGCACACCTCGCTCATCCCTTCACCTTCAAGCAAGCGGGCGACAAAACGCAGACGCTCTTCCATGGCCGAACACTCTCTCCACGGCATCAACACCTCCCGCCAAAAGGCAAAAAGTGTTACCCATGTGTCCGGTACAAATCGTCACCTATGTCTCAGGC
Source organism: Hyphomicrobiales bacterium (assembly GCA_031373255.1). Lineage (GTDB taxonomy): Bacteria > Pseudomonadota > Alphaproteobacteria > Rhizobiales > Aestuariivirgaceae > JANMMJ01. Next base: position 7 of record JANMMJ010000171.1, on the reverse strand, counting down.
CGGTCAG
>JANMMJ010000103.1:0-4813 GCA_031373255.1 Hyphomicrobiales bacterium | reverse complement strand
CCCGGATAGGCGATCTCGTAGGGGCTCATCGAGGCATCGCCGACGAACAGCACCTTGTAATCAGCCGGATAGGTGTGGAGGAGCTGCGCGGTCGAGAAAGTGTCGACGTGACGGCGGCGATTGTCCTTCCACAGCTTCTCGTAGAGGCAGTTGTGGAAGTAGAAGAATTCGAGGTGCTTGAATTCCGAGCGCGCCGCCGAGAACAGCTCCTCGCAGACGCGGATATGCGCGTCCATCGAGCCACCGATGTCGAACAGGATCAGCAGCTTCACCTTATTGCGCCGCTCCGGCACCAGTTTGAGATCGAGATATCCCCGGTTCGCGGTCGAGCGGATGGTGCCGTCAAGATCGAGTTCCTCTGCTGCACCCTCACGCGCGAACTTCCGCAGCCGCCTGAGCGCCACCTTGATGTTGCGGGTGCCAAGCTCGACTGTATCGTCGAGATCGCGAAACTCGCGCTTGTCCCACACCTTGATGGCGCAGTTGTTGCGGTTGCCGTCCTGCCCGATCCGCACCCCGGCGGGGTTGTAGCCATGGGCGCCGAAGGGTGAAGTGCCACCGGTGCCGATCCACTTGGAACCGCCCTGGTGCCGGCCTTTCTGCTCCTCCAGCCGCTTTTTCAGCTCCGCCATGATCTTGTCCCAGCCGCCAAGCGCCTTCACCATCGCCTTCTCTTCATCGCTGAGAAATTTCTCGGTGAGCTTGCGCAGCCACTCCTCGGGAATTGTCGCCAGCAGGTCCTCGCCGCCCGTTTCAAGTCCCTTGAACACATGGCCGAAGACCCGGTCGAACTTGTCGAGGTTACGTTCGTCCTTCACCAGGCAGGCGCGGGAAAGATGGTAGAATTCCTCGGTTCGCCCTTGCGCGATCCCGGCCCCCATCGCCTCCATCAGCATCAGGTATTCGCGCAGCGTGACCGGAACGCCCGCCTGCTTCAATTCAGTGAACAGTGTCAGGAACATGGAGCCAGCCTCATCCGAGGCGGCATAGCACGCGTCAGGCGAGAGCCAAAGCCCTGACCATTTCGGCAGGCCGGTCGGTGCCGATCAGCACGCGGCGCCCGCTCTTCAGCTTGATCTCGACCGCTTCCATGCCCGACACATTGAAGAGCCAGCCGCCGCGCACCCAGCGAATGCCCCAGCCGCGCCACATGCCCTGGCGCACCGGAGCAGCCGAAACGATCTCGGAGCGGTCGATCCGGAAGCTCCAGAAGCGGCGGGCGAACCACCAGCGCACTTCCTGGCTGTCGACTTCGACGGTGAGGGAGGAAAACGCCATGCCCATCGCGGCAATGCCGAGAACGGCGAAGACGGCGGGAAGCGGGGAATTGTGGAAGAAGAGGGTTGTCCAGATGATGCCCACAATGGCAAATCCCAGTGAGGCGCGCCCGATCTGTTTCCGTCGAAATGTGGTCATTTCTGAATGCCCTTTAATCCACACACGACGACCAGAATGACAGAAGACCCATCAATACCCGGTCAACGCGGCCCGCCGAATTTTAACGATTGCCGATTTTCCTAATACCAGACCCCCATCCGCCCCCAGTGAATGCGGGGATTGCGGATCGGCGGGATGATTGAAGGGCCGGGCCGAACCCGGGTTTCTTCCATCTGCGGCGGCTGTACGCTCTGATCATGACGCAAAGCCATGAGCCTCGCCACGCGGTCTTCGGTGCGCGGGTGGGTGCGCAGCAGCGACGGATCGGGCAGGCGGCTGCCGGGCAGGATCAGCCCTTCCAGCACCCGTCCCTGCTTGCGCTCCAGCGTCATCAGCGCCGAGGCCAGCCCCTCCGGATCGCCGGTGAGTGCTGCACCATCAAGGTCGGCGTCGTATTCGCGGGCGCGTGACAGGCCGAGTTGCAGCAGCCCGCCGATGGCCGGTGCAAAGATCAGCAGCAGTAGCCCGATCAGGTTCAACTGCATGCCGGTGCCGAACATCACGGGGATTCCGATCAGGCCCAGTGTCGCCATGAAACTTGTAATCCGGCTCAGGACGTCGGCCAGCGCCATCACTTTGAGATCGCCGTTGCGGATATGCGAGGTTTCATGCGCCAGGATGCCGGTGAGTTGCCTGAGGTTCATGTTACGGATCAACCCATCCGTCACGGTGATGGCGGCATTGTCGCGGCTGCCCACGGCAAATGCGTTCATCATCTTGCTCGGCACATAGTAGAGTTGGGGTATGGATGGCAGGTCGGCCTGCTTTGCCAGCTCACGCACGATCTTGTGCAATTCCGGCAATTCCTCCGGCCCGAGTGCCTGCGCCTTGTAGAGCTTGAGCACCACTTGCGGCGAGACCCGGCTCATCGTCCAGATGCCAACAGCACCCAGCACCGCAGCCCAGATCAGGCCGGTCGTGCCAAACACCGTATACGCGATGATCGCCATCAGGGCGCCGGAGCCAAGAACCAGCATCCATGTATGGACCGCATTCCGCAGGTCGTGAGACTTCCGGATGTCAGGATTGTGATTGGCTTTTGCCATCGCCATCATTTCCTCTGAGGCTGACGAGCTCAGTCAACAGGCTTGCCAGCGTTTCCTTGGCTTGCGGTTCCTGCGGCAGCGGCCGGCACACGTCGCGCGCTGCAAGCCCGATGCGCGACGCCAGTATGCCATTGACCGCACCTTCGCCAAACCGCGCCGACAAGCGCCCGAGTATGCCCTTCCCGATGACCTGCTGCAGCAGGCTGTCGGAAAGCGCGAGGCCTCCGGTGACCGCCAGATGGCCGATCACCATCCGGGCCAGCCGGAGCGTCGCCAGTGTCGATGGCCGTCCGCCATAGAGCGTTGCAATCTCGCGCACCATGCGGAGGTTCAGCACTGCCACGAAGATGATGTCGAGGGCCGCTGCCGGCGTAACCGCGGTCAGTAATGTCAGGCGCCGGGCGGCGCGCGCGATGATGCGGTGCGCCTCCTCATCCAGCCGGCTGACCAGGTCGCGATCTGCAAGGCGGATACGGTCCGCGGCCCCCATGATTTCGGTTTTCTGCTGTGCCAGTTCCTTGAGACCGAGCGCCATGTCGGCCCGGCCCTGATAAAGGCCGCTCAGTGCGTCAATGGCCCGCTCGGCAGCAGCAACATCGCCATGGTTCATCGCATGCGCGGCGTCGGTCTGGATGTGCTCGATCCGGCGCAACCGCCACAGCGCATAGATCTCCCGGAAGATGATCGCCAGTGCGGCAAAGCCCGCAAGTGCTGCGATCGCCGCTGCCGTCCAGCCGAGAAATGGCGAACGCTGGAAAAAATCCTCGATCAATTGCGTGATCGCCAGTCCGGCCCACATGGTGGTGAGGCTGGCCAGCGACGAGACCAGGATCATTCCCCAGCGCCATCGCCGGCTCGTGCGCAAGGGACGCGGCGGCACCACCACAACCTCGCCCATCGGATCATCCGGAGTGAATTCGATCGTTGAAGACGGCACGGCCCGTGGCCGCCGCGGCGGCTTCACCACCACCTCGGGCTTCTCTGTCGCAATACGGAATGCCTTGGGTTCACGTGGTGCCTCATTCATGAAAAACTGTCTCCGATCAGGAATTCCATGGCGCGATCCAGGCGGATATGTGGAAACGTCGGCCCATTGAGCAGCGGCGGCCGGAACTTCACAAACCTGAGGGCTCCCTGCAATTCTCCGGTCAGTGCCTGGCGCGGATCGGCCGGAAGATCGCCCGGAAACACGGCGGCTTCGCTCTTCCCGTCAAATGTCTCCCCGCCGATTTCCTCACCCGCGTCCGGGATTCCCGCGATACAGTTCAGCGCTTCGCCTTTCTGCGTCACGGTAGCCTCGCGCGTTGCGCGAATTGCCGCGAGCGCCGCGACGTCGATTTCCGCGCCAGAATATTCGGCGCGCGTCGAAGCTTCGGCCACGATTTCACGAAGGATGGCCTCCAGCCGGTCATGGCTGCCGTGGTGCAGCAGATCGGCCTTGGTGGCGGCAAACACGATGCGGCCGATGCGCCGCCCGAACAGCGCCGACGACCATGAATTTGCACCCTGGCGGAAGCATGAAAGCACCCCGGTCATCGCCAGCTGCAGATCCTGCACCGCCGCCGCACCCGCATTGAGCGCCGACATCACGTCGATCAGCACGATCTGCCGGTCGAGCCTGGCAAAATGCTCGAAGAAGAAAGGCCGCACCACCTTCGCCACATAGGAATCATAGCGCCGCTCCATCAGCGCCGCCAGCGAGCCGGAAGCGATTGCCCCATCAGCCGCGATATCGAGCGGCGCAAAGGTAAGGAGTGGCGAGCCAGCAAGATCGCCAGGCATCAGAAAGCGCCCGGGCGGCAGTGTCGAGAGTGAAATATCGATGCGCCGGCAACGCCCCAGATACGCGGTGAAAAGTTCTGCCGCCTTCACCGCATCGAGTTCTTGCGCCGCTGCCTGCGCGTCGAGGCCCTGCATGTGGCCATGCCAGTCCTTGGCCAGCGCGTCGCGCGGGTGCCTGCGGCTTGCCGCAACGGTGCTGGCTGACCATGCGGCGTAGCTCATCGACATCAGTGGCAGGTCGAGCAGCCATTCGCCGGGATAGTCCACGATATCGACGTGCAGGCGCCCGGAGCCGAAATTCCGCGCCAGGAGGCCCTGCGGCTCGTAGTCGAGCGTCAGCCGGAGCTGGCTCAGGCGGCGCGTGCTTTCCGGCCAGTGCCGGTCGGTGCCGGTCAGTGCTGCAACATGGTCCTCATAAGCAAAGCGTGGCAACTCGTCATTGGGCTGCGGCTCGAGATAGGCCCGCTTGATCCGGCCCTGCGCCTGCGCATCGAACAACGGCAGCCTGGCCTGGTGCAGCAGTGCATGCACCAGGGCCGTGATGAAAA
>JANMMJ010000096.1:0-2655 GCA_031373255.1 Hyphomicrobiales bacterium | reverse complement strand
GGCTGTTCGTTCTCGGGCAGGATGCCGAGGCGCCTGGCCACTTCCTGATAGGCTTCGACGAGGCCGCCCATGTCCCGGCGGAAACGATCCTTGTCAAGCTTGTCGTTGGTCTTGATGTCCCAGAGGCGGCAGCTGTCGGGGCTGATTTCGTCGGCCAGCACAATGCGCATCATGTCATTCTCATAAAGCCGGCCAAACTCTATCTTGAAGTCGACGAGCTTGATGCCTATGCCGAGGAACAGGCCGGTGAGGAAGTCATTGATGCGGATCGCAAGGTGCATCATGTCGTCGATCTCCTGGGGGTTGGCCCAGTTGAACGCGGTGATATGCTCCTCCGACACCATCGGATCGTTGAGGGCATCGTTCTTGTAGTAGAATTCAATGATGGAGCGGGGCAGGGCCTGGCCTTCCTCGAGCCCTAGGCGCTTGGACAAGGAGCCCGCGGCCACATTGCGCACCACCACCTCAAGCGGAATGATCTCGACTTCACGGACGAGCTGCTCGCGCATGTTGAGGCGCTTCAGAAAATGGGTGGGCAGGCCCATGTCGTTCAGGCGGGTGAAGATCAGTTCGGAAATCCGGTTGTTCAGCACGCCCTTGCCGTCGATCACGGCCTTCTTCTGGGCGTTGAAGGCAGTCGCGTCATCCTTGTAGTGAACGATGATGGTTCCGGGCTCAGGGCCTTCATAGAGGATCTTGGCCTTGCCCTCGTAAATCCGGGTCCGCCTGGTGGTCATCTGCAGTATCCTCATCCAATTCCTCAAAGCAACTCCACCCTAGCACCAGCGGAGACTACTCACATCATTGATGTTATGAAAATGCGGCAAGCCGTTAACCTCTAAGCCACGGGGCAGGCTCTTACAGCACGGCGTTGCCCGGCACAATGGGAGATATCCGGTTGATTTGACGGGTGTCACTGTCTATCTCTGACCGCAAGGGTCAACAACGGGAGAATTGCATGTCAACCTTCGATAAGCGCCAAGATGGTTTCGAGAAGAAATTCGCCCATGACGAAGAAATGCTCTTCAAGGCTACAGCCCGGCGCAACAAACTGCTCGGCCTGTGGGCGGCGGAAAAGATGGGACTGAGCGGTGCTGACGCCGATGCCTATGGCAAATCCGTGGTGATGGCCGACTTCGAAGAGGCAGGCGACGAAGATGTTTTCCGCAAGATCCGCAAGGATCTGGACGACAAGAAAGTCGAGCAGTCGGACCACCAGATACGGCGGACGATGGACGAACTGATGGCCAAGGCCGTCGAACAGATGCAGTCCGAGGCTTAGACACGTGACAAAACCATCGCTTCGCGAACGGCTCGGCCAATCCGAGCCGCTGTTTTTCAGCTGGTGTTCGCTTCCCGGCGTGCTGCATGCGGAGGCCATGGGGCGGCTGCCGCTCGAAGCCGTGTGCATCGACATGCAGCATGGCCTGATGGGTTTCTCGGATATCGCTGCCATGGTTCCGGCGATCAATGGCCAAGGCAAGTATTCGATCGTGCGGTCCTTGTGGAACGATCCGGGCCTCATCGGGCAAGCGCTCGATACGGGTGCTCACATGGTAATAGCGCCGATGGTGAACACGGCAAAGGATGCAGCAAGCCTGGTGAGGGCGGGCAAGTATGTGCCAATGGGCCAGCGGAGTTGGGGCTCCTATGCGCTGACCCAGCATGGCGGGCTCAGCAAGGAGCAGTATCTCAAAGCGGCCAATTCGCTGACCATGGTGATCGCCATGGTGGAAACCCAGGAAGCACTCGACAATCTCGATGCGATCTGCGGCACCGAAGGCCTCGACGGCATCTTTGTCGGTCCCAACGACCTTACCATCTCGATTTCCAATGGCACGCGCATCGACGCTACCCATGAGCAGAGCCAGAAGGCCTTTGCCAAGGTCGCGGAGACAACCAAGAAGCATGGCCTGCCGGCTGGAATATTCGGCGGCAATCCAGCTTTCGTGCGGAATGCCGTGGCTATGGGCTACAAGTTCATCTGCTCGAACGCCGATACGACGCTGATGCATGATGGCGCCACGGCCTTCCTGGCCGCAGTACGGGCAAAATAGCCCCCATGGACCAGGTGGCTCCATTGACACGCGATGCTGTTCTCGACCGGATTGTCGACATCTGCCTCGCTGCAGGGCCAATCGATCAGCAGACGGACAAATACTTCACCAATACGGCGCGGATCGTCAAAGCCAACGGCGACATGGAAGTGACGTTCGCGGTGTTCATGCGGCGGCGCGTGGTGGCGGCACTAGAACCCACGATCCGGATGATCAGCCGGCTGGCGCCGGGGACGAAGGTGAAGCGCTTCTACTCGGAAGGCGAACTGGTTCCTTCCGAAAAGAAGATGATGGAGATCACGGGCTCCATGGCGCAGCTCTCGGAAATCGAGACACTGCTGCTGCAGAAGACGGGATTTCCCTGCGTTTCCGCCAATAACGCTTATGAAATGTGCCGGGCGATCCCAACCGCCGGGTTCATGGACATGCATGCGCGCCATGCCAGTGGTGCTGAAATGAATATCCTCGCCGCCTATGGCGCTTCAGTGGGCAGCGAGGCGGCACGGCGCGCCGATCCCAAGGTCAAAGGGTTTATCGGCTCATCGCAGGATCTGACGGCTCCCCTGTTCGGCGCCGAGGGCGGCATGGGCACCATGCC
>JANMMJ010000059.1:0-30176 GCA_031373255.1 Hyphomicrobiales bacterium | reverse complement strand
CATGTGCGGTCTCCCAATCCTGGCGCAGCCTGCGGCGCGCGAGTTTGGTGTTGGCGGATCGGGGCAGGGAGGGAACCCGGATGAAAAGCCGGGGCTGTTTGTAGCGGGCAAGGCGGGCGCTGGCATGTGCGGCCAGCGCGGCGTCGTCCTGCAGTGTGGCTGCGACATAGAAACAGGCGATGACCGTGACGCCGGGTTTCACCATGAGTTCGGTTGCGGCGGTTTCGGTGAGTGCGGGGTGTTCGGCCATGGCCGCCTCGACCTCCAGCGGCGAGACGCGGTAGCCGCCGGCGTTCATCAGCTCATTGGCGCGGCCCTCGTGCCAGACATAGCCGTCGTCGTCGATGCGGCCGACATCGCCGCCCGCAAACCAGTCGCCGTGCCGCACGGCCTCATCTTCTTCGGGGCGCTTCCAGTAGCCGATCATGAGGCCCGGATCGCTGCGATGAACAGCAATGAGGCCGCCCTCCAGAATGACAACGCTGCGGCCAGGCTGCGACTTTCCGGGAGAACCGGGGCGCACCGGCACGCTGGGCGACGAAGAAACGAAGGTCGAAATCTCGCTCATGCCGAAACCTTCATAGAGGGGTAGGCCGGTTGCTTCGGTCCAATGATGGCGCACGCCGCGGGCCAAGGTTTCGCCCGCCACCAGGCCGTGACGCAGGCTTGGCGGCGGCTTGAAGCCGGATTTGAGCATCTGCCGGTAAAGCCCTGGAACGGAAGCGATAATCGTTGCGCCATGTTCGGCCGCGAGGTGCTGCCAGACCGCTACATCGCGTTCGCCGGTGTAAACGATGGCGCAGGCGCCATTGACCCATGGATCGCAGAGGCCGGTTCCAATCGTGTAAGTCCAGTTCATGGCGCCGGTGTGCAGCATCACGTCATCCGGACCGATGCCGTACCAGCCCTGGTACATGGGTTTTCGGCCGTAGATGGCGTGCTGGGCATGAAGCACGCCCTTTGGCATTGCCGTGGTGCCGGAGGTGTAGACCATGTAGGCCGGATCGTCCTTCGCGGTATCGGCATAGGCGCCGCGCGGGGCCTTCCTGAGACCGGCGGTATCGACTAGCCGGACGCCATCAGGCATCGCCAGCGTGCAATCCCATGCCACGGCCCCGGGAGCGCAGTCAGCCACAAGACGGTTCACCTCAATGGCGGTCAGCATGGGCGAGAGCGGCACGGGCACCAGTCCTGCGGCGTTGGCCGCGAGAAACACCAGCGCATAGTCCAGACTGTTTCCCATGCGGATGAGCAGGCGGTCACCCGGTTCCAGGCCCTCGCGGCGCAAGCCCTCGGCCATGCGCAACACGAGATCCTCAATGGTGCCATAGCTCAAGGTCTCGGCCGTAGCGCCCGCCACGATCAGCGCGGTCTTCTCAGGTGAACGTCCTTCCAGGCAATGACGGGCGAGATTGAGCCGCTGTGGCGGCAGAGTGCCCGAATAGCTCAAGGATTGCGCCACAGCGTCGTTGCCTCGAAGCCGGGCAGGGGCTGTTTTTCCGGCCTGCCGATGTGGCTCCAGCGCGCCACCCACTGGCCGCCCGCGTCATAGAAGGGGATCATGTAGATGCCGTTGACCAGTAACCGGTCGAGGGCATGAACGGCCGTGACGAAATCCTCGCGCGTCGTCGCCTTGAGCAGGCCACTGATTGCCGCATCGACAGCGGGATCGGCAATGCCCGGATAATTGCGGGTGCCTTCTGCGTCACGCGCGGCCGAGCCGAAATAGAAATTCTGCTCGTTGCCGGGCGACAGCGAATTGAACCAGCTTACCGGGATCATGTCGAAGTCATAGGTCTGCAACATGCGCGAGAACTGGGCGCTGTCGACGATGCGCACATCCATGTTGACGCCGATCTGCTTCAGGGTGCGCTGGAAGTGCAGCGCGATCTTTTCCTGGTCGCGATTCTGAATGGCGAGGGTGAAGGCGAAGGGCTGGCCTGCTTCATTCACAAGCCCGGTGTCCTTCAGCGTCCAGCCCGCCTCGGTGAGGAGCGACAAGGCCTTTCGCAGCAGCTTGCGGTCACGGCCTGAACCGTCACTCACGGGGAGCGCATACGTGCCGTCACGCACGGCGGGATCGAGCGTTGCTGCTGCATCGCCCATCAGGGCCAGTTCAGCGTCTCCTGCCGGAATACCCTTCGAGGACAGTTCCGAGCCCGAATAATAGCCATAGGTGCGCTGGAAGAGATTGGAGAACAGGTTGGCGTTGGCCCATTCGAAATCGAAAGCCTGGAGCAGGGCGTCGCGCACCCGCCGGTCCTTGAATATCTCACGGCGGGTGTTGAAGGCAAAGCCGGCCGCAGGGGCGGGCGTACCCTGTTCAATCGTCTCGACCACGACCTTCTTTTCCGCAACAGCGGGAAAATCATAGGCAGTGGACCAGCGCACCGGATCGGTTTCGATACGCACTTCGGCCAGGCCTTTCTTGAAAGCTTCGAAGGCCGCGTTGCTGTCGCGGAAATAATCGAACCGCACTTCGTCGAAATTCCACAGGCCCTTGCCGATGGCGAGGTCCTTGCCCCACCACTCGCGGTTCCTGGCATAGACGATGGATTCTCCCGCCTTCACCTCGGCGATCCTGTAGGGGCCGGAGCCCACAATCGGCTCAAGTGTCGTATCCTCGAACTTGTGTGCTTCCCAGAAGTGCTTGGGCAGGACGGGCATGACGCCGACGATGAGCGGCAGTTCGCGGTCGCCCGCGGTCTGGGTCAGGATGATGGTGCGGCCGTCCGGGGTTTCGACGCTGGTGATCTTTGAATAGGAATTCTTGAAATTGGGACGGCCCTTGTCGCGGAGCGTTGCAATGCTGAAGGCGACGTCGGCGGAGGTCACGGGCTTGCCGTCGGAGAATTTCGCACCCTCGCGCAGGCGGAACGTCATGGTGTTGCGGTCGTCCGAAACGTCGATCGATTCCGCCAGCAGGCCATAGAGCGAGAACGGCTCGTCCCAGTTGCGGCCCAGCAGGCTTTCGAACACATAGGTGCGGATGCCGTAGGCCGACTGGCCCTTGATGATGAAGGGATTGACGCTGTCGAAGCTTCCGGTCAGGGCCTGGCGCAGGCTGCCGCCCTGGGGTGCATCCGGGTTGACGTAAGGGAGGTGGGTGAAATCCTTCGGCAGGGCGGGCTCGCCGTGCATGGCGATGCCGTGCATGGGTTCCGCCCGAACGGATATGAAACTGGCCGCTGTCAGGGTCATGAAAGCGGCCAGGAAGGTCAACAGTCGAATCATCATGCTGGGAATATTAGCCCATCAATGCGGCGGAGTCATGGCGCCGCGGTCATGGCACCAGAACATTTTTGAACTGCCAGGGATCGCGGCGGTCAACATCGTTGCCAAACAGGGTCAGGCGCGATTGCAGCGGTGTCCAATCGGTATAGATGCCGACGACCGGCCCCAGATAGGGGCGCTGGATTTCCATGCAGCGGCGGAAGTCCATCTCGTCGGTTTCGACGATGCCGCAGTTGGGGTTCTCGATCATCCAGACGATGCCGGCGAGAACCGCGCTGGTCACCTGCATGCCGGTGGCGTTCTGGTAGGGCGCCAGCTTGCGGGCCTCGTTGATGGTGAGCTGCGAGCCGTACCAGTAAGCGTTCTTCCTGTGGCCATAGAGCAGCACGCCCAGTTCATCGGCGCCATCGACGATCTCGTTCTCGTCGAGAATGTGCTGGAGCGAGTGCTTCTTGCCGCCCTTGCCGAAAATCTCGTGCAGCGACAGCACGGCATCGTCCGAGGGATGATAGGCATAGTGGCAGGTCGGGCGATAGGTCACCTTCCTGCCATTGCGCAAGGTAAAATAGTCGGCAATCGAGATCGCCTCGTTGTGGGTCACGAGAAAGCCGAACTGGGCGCCGGTGGTTGGCGTCCAGGTGCGGATGCGGGTATCGGCGCCGGGGCTGTCGATATAGATGGCCGCACCGCAGCCGCCCTTGTGACGGTGGCCCTTGGGCGGCAGCTTTTTCTCATGGGTGCCCCAGCCGAGTTCGGCGGGTTGCAGGCCTTCCGAGATGAAACCCTCGACCGACCAGGTATTGACGAAGCAATCATGCGGCTTGGGATTTTTTGAGCGTTGCGTATCGCGCTCGGCCACATGGATGCCCTTCACGCCAATGCGCTTCATCAGCCTGGCCCATTCTTCGCGCGTGCTGGGTTCGGTGAATTTCAGGTTCAGGTCGCCGGCAATATCGAGAAGCGCCTGCTTGACGAACCACGAGACCATGCCGGGATTGGCGCCGCAGCAGGAAACCGCGGTCGGGCCTGCGCCGAGCTTCCGCTTCGCCTCCAGCATGGTTTCGCGGAACACATAGTTGGTGCGCGCCGCACTGCCGAGCTTTTCGTTGTAGTAGAGGCCGGGCCAGGGCTCGATCACCGTGTCGATACAGAGCGCACCCGTGGCGCGGGCGAGTTTCATGATATCGACGGATGAGACATCGACCGACAGGTTGACGATCAGCGCCTGGGCGCCGTCCCGGGTGAGGAGGGGTGTGAGCAGCTTCCTGTAATTTGCCGGCGTCAGGGCCTGCTGGATGAAGGTGATGCCTTCCTTGTCGAGGATGGCGCGCGAGGCGTCGGACGGATCGATGACGGTATACTGGCTCCGTTCCGCCTTGAGATGGCGAAGCAGCAGCGGCAGCGTGCCCCGGCCGATCGAGCCGAAACCGATCATCACGATGGGGCCATGCCAGGTCGCGTGTGTGGGCCACTTGGTCATCGTCGAAACTCCTCGCGGGAAGGGGCGGTCGCACCGGTGCGCAATCAAAGCGCTGGGCTGTTTAGGGCATAGGCTTCCGGCATGGAAGAGATTCTTTGAGGCGGGTCGGGACTGAATTTAGAGAATGCGGATGTGTTTGTTATGGGCTTGATGGGAAATGATGGATCAAGAATTCCATAGCGCCGCTCCAAGCCCTGTTCCCGCTGATGACCCAAAGCGGAAGCAATGAAAGCCGACCTCGCTTAAAACTAATGAACCTGCCAAATTCTTTTGCTATTGCGGCACATCAGCAACCACAAAAATACCTATTTAGAAGAAAACCATCTAATCCATGTTCGATGTCACTGCCAACGAAATCGCCCAATTAAATGACACCGAGTTACGCGAGCTCGTTGGCCGTTTGTGCGAGGCCGAGTTGACGAGCCGTGGGCTGTCTCCCGCTGCAGTCACATGGGGCGGCAAACAAACAGCGGCGGATGGCGGCCTCGATGTGAGAGTCGCCCTGCCGACGGGCACAGTTATCGACGGATTCGTCCAACGTCCCTCAACCGGGTTCCAAGTAAAAACGCCGGACATGCAAAGAGCCGCTATCTTAGTCGAGATGCGGCCGCGGGGTGATATCCGGGCAGTTATCCAGGAGCTCGCTGAAGAATCAGGCTCCTACATCATTGTCAGCTCACACGGCACTACGACCGACAGCGCGCTTCGCAAACGCCGGAATGCGTTGCGTGAAGCACTAACTGATGTTGCCAATGCCGACAAGCTCTACACGGATTTTTACGATCGCACGCGGTTGGCCACTTGGGTGAGGTGTCACCCCGGTCTAATCACATGGGTCAAAGAGAAGTTGGGCCGCGCTCTCGTCGGTTGGCGACCTTACGGTGCTTGGAGCGGCGTGGCAGAGGACGTAGATGGCGATTACTTGCTTGACGATAAATTGCGCCTGCATCTCGGCAAGCGCCGCGACATGCAGGCACAGCCGGTGGCTGATGCCATCGATCAACTCCGTGACGAGCTCGCGCAGCCTGGCAAAATGATTCGTTTGATCGGCTTGTCGGGTGTTGGCAAAACCCGCCTTGTCCAAGCCTTGTTCGACACGCGCATAGGGTTGCGCTCACTCCCACCGTCACTCGCCGTCTACACCAATCTCTCAGATAACCCGAATCCACAGCCCATAGGTATCGCCTCTGATCTGGTCGCAAACCGAACACGTGCGGTCCTAATCGTCGATAACTGCCCTCCCGACTTACACCGCAGGCTCTTAGAGCTGTGTAGCGCACCCGGAAGCATGGTCAGTGTCCTCACGGTCGAGTACGATGTGCGCGATGACCAGCCCGAAGGAACTCAGGTCGTCACCCTCGAAACGTCCTCACCCGAACTGATCGAGAAGTTAGTCAAACGCCGCTTTCCGCACTTATCCGAAGTCGACGCACGTACCATAGCCGAGTCTTCTGGTGGCAACGCCCGGATCGCAATTGCCCTTGCCGAGACAATCGATCGCTCGGAGACGATCGCCGGTCTTTCGGACGACGATCTGTTCCAGCGCCTCTTCCGCCAGCGGCACGAGCCCAACAACTCGCTGCTCCTCGCGGCCCAGGCGTGCTCGCTTGTGTACTCCTTCCAAGGTGAAGCGCTGGCGGGTGAAGAGGCGGAACTGCCGCGACTGGCCTTGCTCGCTGACCAAGCACCCCAGGAACTCTATCGACATGTCGGTGAGTTGCTGCGGCGGGACCTTGTTCAGAAGCGCAGCGTATGGCGGGCGGTGCTGCCGCACGCAATCGCGAACCGCCTCGCTGCCCGCGCACTTGAAGACACGCCGTACGATCTCATCGAACAGCAGTTTGTCACGGGCGGGACTGATCGCCTTGCGCGATCCTTTTCTCGGCGACTGTCATTCCTGCACGATCAACCCCGAGCAATTGACATCGTCGAGCGATGGCTTGCGTCCGGTGGCCTTCTCGGCGATGTGACGGCTCTAAGCGAGCTAGGCCGGACGATGTTCGAGAATGTTGCTCCGGTGTTACCCGAAGCGGCGCTCGCGGCGCTGGAGCGGGCCAATCACGGTGATTCTGAAGTGGACGCGCCTGTGCTTAGGCGATTTCTGTCCTTGCTGCGCTCTCTTGCTTACGACCAGTACATGTTTGAAAGGAGCACTACCGTGCTGGCTTGGGTCGTAACGCGAGGCAAGGATGAGCGCGACATCAAAGAGGCATTAGACGTATTCATATCGCTATTCACGCTGTACCTGTCGGGGACGCACGCCACCATCGAGCAACGGCTCCGCATTATCGAGCGACTCCTTCGATCGAGTGAAGGAAAAGCGCGCTCGCTCGGCTTGGCTGCCTTGGGTAAAGTACTGGAAGCGATGCACTTCAGCTCGGGCCATGGCTTCGAGTTCGGGGCGCGGTCACGGGACTATGGCTACAGGCCGAAGAGTGATGAGGAAGTAACCCGTTGGTACCGGGGCGCGCTGGAATTGATTCAACGATTGGCGCTTACCGATGGACTACTCAAGTCCGAGCTGCGCGACCTGCTGGCGCAGAACTTTCGCGGTTTGTGGACCTCGGCGCACATGTATGACGAACTAGTAGGTCTGTCTCGCGGGTTCGTTGCACAGGGGTTTTGGCGCGAAGGTTGGGCGGCCTGTCGCCTGACTATTCAATTCGACAACGACCTACTAAGCCCAGACGGCTCTTCACGGTTGTCTAATCTGGAAGTCGAATTGAGGCCGTCCAACCTCTCAGACCGGGTCCGGGCGGTGGTCCTCGGCGACGGATCGGATGGACTTGATTTTGAAGGCATGAATCTCGACGGCGATATAGTGAGCGAGTTCGAGCGGCTTGAGTCGATTGCCCAAGAGCTTGGTGTAGCGGTGGTCGCAGATGAGGCAGTGTTCGCGGAACTCTTGTCCGATCTTCTTCGCGGCGGATTCAGGGCGTGGGCATTTGGTCGTGGCCTTGCTAGCGCTTCCCAGAATCATCGTACGACTTGGGCGAAGCTCGTGAAAGGCCTTGAAAATCTTCCTGTTGAGCAACGCAATGTCGGGGTACTGAGGGGTTTCCTTTCCAAGCTTTGGGACGAAGATCGCGTACTCGTTCAGGCTTTACTCGATACCGCGCTCCACGAGCCAGCTCTAGTTATGTTCCTTCCCGTGCTTCAAACAGCGGTGCTGATCGATTCGCGTGGTGTCGAGCGACTGAAGCAGACTCTCAGGTCTGCTGAGGTGCCTGTTCAGATGTATCGCAATCTGGCGTTGGGACGAGCGACGGACAACCTGTCTGCAGGTGATCTGAAGGATTTGCTCCTGCTTATTGCTGACAAGACTGATGGCTTCGAGGTAGCAGTGGAGGTCCTCCATATGCAGTTCCACTCCGACCATTCTGCGCAGCGATCGCACGAGCCTGCGGTTTTGGAAGCCGGTCAAAAGCTTCTGCAAGGTGTGAGGTTCAAAGAGAGCAATCACCGCTCCGACTACCATCTGGCGAGTGTCGTGCGAGCGTGTCTGACGGACAAAGGGGCTGGCCCGATCGCGGCGGAGGTTGCCAGGCGGTTGAGGAGGGCGGTGGCAAGATATGAGACCCAAGCCTCCAACAATGATAATTTGTTAAAGGCTTTACTAAGCGCTCAACCGACGGCTGTCCTAGACGCCTTGTTCAAAGGAGACGACGGGGACCAGAGATCGGGCATCAAGATTTTCGGATACTTGCGTGAGCATCGGTCCAATCCAGCAGACGTGTTATTGTGCGAAGATCTCGTTGCTTGGTGCAACCGAGATCGCGAGCATCGCTACGCGCTGGCGGCTGCGTTCGTTACATTTGCGCGCCGTGCCGAGGAAAGCGGACCGCTAGTCTGGTCAGAGCAGGCGAGTGCTCTTCTCATTAATGCGCCTGATCCCAGATGTGTGCTGGCAGTGTTCGTTGAACGATTCCGACCAAACAGCTGGAGCGGCTCGCGCGCAGCGCTGATGGAAGCAAACACCAACTTGCTAAACATACTTGAGTTTGATGCCACCAGCGAACTGATATTGTTCGTGGCCGAAACAAAAGATCGACTTACGAGAGAAATAGCCATTGAAAGACAGTTGGAGACTAAGAGAGACCAAGCTCGGGATGAGCGGTTCGAATAAGTTCAGCAGTTTGTATTGTTGCAGAAGCTGAAATACTTCGTCCGTCCCTGAATTGACGTCTTCGCATGGCGAGACTGCAACGTTCATTTCGCATTCAAAGAAAGTCCATACTCCGACCGTTCTGGTCAACAACAGCAACGCATCGACGGGTCATGCGGGCTCGAATCCGACAATTTCAGACCGACACCCCTCTACTCTTTGCCACCTGTTGCACGGAGACGGCACATGGGTTATGAGCTTCCCCCATGTCCAAGGCGCGCACCACTCCGGTTTCCTGTGACGGCATTCTGCCGGCAGCGGCGCTTGGGCTTCTGCTTCTTAGCTGCCCCTGAAGGCCGGCTGGGCATTGCCTGGGCCTTTTGGGGACATCGCACAGCAAACCCCCTCCGCTAAGACAGGCATGAGACCATTCCAATGATGATCAATCCGCGCGAAAAATATCGCCCCTTTCCAGCTATCGCCTTGGCCGACCGGCAGTGGCCCAACGCCGTCATCACCGCGCCGCCGGTGTGGTGTTCGGTCGACCTCCGCGACGGCAATCAGGCCCTCATCGAGCCCATGGGACACGACCGCAAGATGCGCATGTTCAACGCGCTCGTAGCCATGGGCTTCAAGGAAATCGAGGTCGGCTTTCCTTCCGCCTCGCAGACGGATTTCGATTTCGTCCGCTTCCTCATCGACAATGGCAAGATTCCCGATGGCGTCTCCATCCAGGTGCTCACGCAATCGCGCGAAGAGCTGATCCGGCGCACCTTCGAGAGCCTCAAGGGCGTCAAGAGCGCCATTGTGCATCTCTACAACTCCACCTCCGAACTGCAGCGCCGCGTGGTGTTCCGCCAGGACCGCGCCGGGATCACCGAGATCGCGGTCAAGGGGGCGCAGCTCATCACGCAGCTCACCCGCGAACTCGGCATGGAAGACGTGGTCCGCCACCAGTATTCGCCGGAGAGCTTCACCGGCACCGAGCTCGACTACGCCAAGGATATCTGCGAGGCGGTGATCGATGTGTATCAGCCGACGCCGCAGAAGCGGCTGATCCTCAATCTCCCTTCCACCGTCGAGATGGCGACGCCCAATGTCTATGCCGACCAGATCGAATGGTGCATCCGCAACATCAAGAAGCGCGACAGCATCATCTATTCGCTGCATCCCCATAATGACCGGGGCTGTGCGGTGGCCGCCACCGAACTTGCGCTGATGGCTGGTGCCGACCGCGTCGAGGGCACATTGTTCGGCAATGGCGAGCGCACCGGCAATGTGTGCATCGTGACGCTCGCCATGAACATGTTCAGCCAGGGCATCGATCCGGAACTCGACTGTTCCAACATCAACGATCTGGTGCGCATGGCGGAACACTGCAACCAGCTGCCGGTTCATCCGCGCCACCCTTATGCCGGCGACCTGGTGTTCACCGCTTTTTCGGGCTCGCACCAGGATGCGATCAACAAGGGCTTCAAGGCGATGCAGGCGTCGAACCAGCCCTTGTGGGAGGTGCCGTACCTGCCGATCGATCCGATGGATCTCGGGCGCAGCTACGAGGCGGTGATCCGCATCAACTCGCAATCGGGCAAGGGCGGCATCGCGTACATTCTCGAGAAGGAGCATGGGGTGGAACTGCCGCGCCGCCTGCAAGTCGAGTTTTCACGGATCGTGCAGGGCATCGCCGACGGCGAAGGCGTGGAGCTTCCGGCCGACCGGCTGTGGCAGGCTTTTGGGGCCGAATATCTCGAAGGCAACGGTCCTTACGTCTTCGTCGAGCACAAGAGCAAGGCCGATGGCGCACATTCGGGCGAACAGGACATCAGCGCCCGCGTGACGCTTGACGGCAAGCCCAAGACGATCAGCGGCCATGGCAACGGCCCGGTCGACAGCTTCGTCGCAGCGCTGAAGAAGGAGACCGGCCTCGTCTTCGACGTCGCCGATTACCGCGAGCACGCCATGGGCACCGGCGCCAATGCGGCGGCAGTGGCCTATGTGGAGCTCAAGCTCCCCAATGGGGAAACGCTGTTCGGCGTCGGCATCGACAAGAACATCGTCACCGCGAGCTTGAAGGCGGTGGTGTCGGGGGTCAACAGGCTGATGAAGAAGCGATAGGGCGGTCACCGGCCAGGGTGCGGCAATGGTGAGCAGCGGCTGGTTAGGCTGCAGCTCGCTTAAACCGAATGCCGCCGCGTTTCTTGGCGCCACCGGCCGGGCGCACCACGACGTCCACATCGCGGCCGAAGGCCGTAAGCATCAACATCAGGCGTTCAATTGAAAATCCGCGAAAACGTCCGCGCAGGAGATTTGAAAGATCGGGCTGGGCGGTGCCGGTCAAAGCCGCCGCTTTCGCCTGCGTGAGTTTTTTCAATTTCATCAGCCGCGCAATCTCGTTGACAATTTCGGCCTTGAGCAAAAGCTCACCGGCGTTTGCCAGCCCCAGATCGGCAAACACATTGCCGCCGCCCTCTTCAAATTTGGGAAGTTTGGCCATGCTATTTCATCTCCGATGCAAAGTGGCGGTGCAGGATTTCAGCATCCTTCAACCGCGCCAGAACAAGGTCCAATTCCCGCTTCGGTGTGGCGATGCCGGATTTTGCCTTCTTCTGAAACGCGTGCAGCACATAAACCGCCGTTGAAAACTTCACCGTATAGACGGCGCGATAGGTGCCGCCATCATGGTCCTCGATAATCTCCAGAACGCCACGCCCACCGAAGCTTTTCAAAGCCTTCACATTTGGCGCCTCGCCGCCAATCTGCGCGGCAAACAGTGCCGCACCGAAACTCGACTTGACGTCGTCAGGCATTGCCGAAAGATCTTTCCTTGACGATCCGACGAAGCGGCAAGGCTTTGGATTTTTCATGCATGAAGATAATATAGTAAAATAACTATATGTCAATGGAATGCCGAATCGAAAGCATTCGATGTCATGTTTTCCGCTATAGATGGCGATTGTTGCGGGGGCAGGTTCGGCCTACTCTCCGGCAATCGGTATGACTTCGAACTGTTACGGGGCAGGGCAATGGGCTGGAGCTGGGATCAAGTCACCGCAATGGCCTCTGTGGCCGGGGTGATCGGCGGGTTGATTTCGGTTTATTTCCTGGTGCTTGAAGTGAGGCGCAACGCCCAGGCGCTTGAAGGCGCCACAGTTCAGTCGCTGATGAGTTTCGAGAAGGACGTCTTCGCGCTGGTCGCCAACAATGCCGGGCTGTATCTCCGCGGATGCGCCGAGCTATCAAAGCTTTCCCCGGAAGAACAGCTGAGCTTCGACAGAATTGTCGGGTCACAGATGTCGCTGTCCTACAGCGCCTAT
Source organism: Hyphomicrobiales bacterium (assembly GCA_031373255.1). Lineage (GTDB taxonomy): Bacteria > Pseudomonadota > Alphaproteobacteria > Rhizobiales > Aestuariivirgaceae > JANMMJ01. The sequence continues at coordinate 18,043 of JANMMJ010000059.1, read as the reverse complement.
GTTCAATACGGGCAGAAGCTCATCGATGATGAGGTTTGGCAGGCCTATGCCAATGCCCTGCGCAAATATCTCTCCGCGCCGGGATTTCGCGTCACCTGGAAGGCGATGGAGATGTCATACCCCGAGAGCTTCCGGCGGATGATCGACGCCATGTGACGGCGTGGGCTCCAGGACAGCGGTTGCGGGTCCAAAGCGGCTGATGAAAAGGCGGTAGACACGAGGCGGCGGGCGACGTATAGAACCCGCCGTCGGCTCCGGTTTGCGGGGCCGTACGTCCTTCAGGGACGGGCGATTAGCTCAGGTGGTAGAGCAGCTGACTCTTAATCAGCGGGTCGTAGGTTCGAGTCCTACATCGCCCACCAATCTCATGTTTTTCCAGCCCGGCGACATCGGCGGCATGCGTTCATGATCCGCAACGGTGCTGTGGCGCCGGCAATAGTCGGCAAGCCGCTTCCCGTCCGCACTGGTTCTGTTTCGCGTCAAAGGCGAAGCACGTTTTCTGAACGACCGCCTGAATTCGCCTCTGGCAAAATCGTCCTCCAAGCCATTCGAAAAAATGCTATGAGTTTCAAGGTGTGGATTCTCAAACCGGGAGAAACATGATGGGTTGCAACTGCGATGACAATTGCCCGAAGAACAATCACTGTGCGTGTATCTTTAGTTACGATGACAACACCTGCAATTGCGATTGCTGGGGACCCATTACCCTTGGTGCGGACCGGACGCAAATTGCAAAAAAATCATTGAATGCGCGGATTGATATTTGCGTCAAGAACGTTGAGCTGGCGACGCTGGGCGAATTGCTCAGCAAGCACTGCGATGCCGAACTTCTGATCCCGGCATCCAAGGCACGGACTTTGATCACGATGAGTGAGAAGGATATGTCATTGTCCACCGCCATTGAAAAGACTGGTTTGCGGATTGGCTAACCCGTCACCGGACGCGCGCGCGATCGGCGCAACAATCTTATCACCGGATGGAGACAGGGCGATGGACATTCGATCGGCATTGATAGAGCTCTGTGACGCTTTCAACGCGCACGACCTTGATCGCATCATGGCGCTCTTTTCCGACGACTGCATCCTGGAGATGCCGAGGGGTAGCAAACCCTGGGGCACCCGCATGGAAGGCAAACAGAATGTTCGCGAAGCGCTGGCATCGCGCTTCGAGGGCCTGCCCGATGTTCACTATGGCAACGGCGCGCATTTTGTCGATTCGACCGCCGAGACCGGCATCTCGAAATGGACCCTCACGGGCACCACCCGCGAAGGGATCAGAAAGGAGGTCCAAGGCTGTGACTTCTACACATTTCGCGATGGCCAAGTGATCGCCAAGGACTCATACTGGAAAATCGTGGAGTAAGCATTTGGTGCTGGATTATTGAGGCACATTTTTTAGGATGGAACTATCGGCTTGAGACAGGACATCTGAACCGAAATGCCCAAGAGATCATCCATTGAGTCCTTCGTTGCCGAATGGGTTGCGGCGTTCAACAGCCACGATCTCGATACGCACATGGCGCTCTATCTGGAGGACGCCATGCTTTTCGGCGCCGTCGATGAGCTGCAGAATGGCCGCCCCGCCATTCGCGCCTATTTTGGCGGCCGCGGTCCCGAGGTCCGGGTGAAATCCTATCCGCTGCCGCATGTGGTCATGCTCTCGCCCGATATCGCGGTCACGGCCGCTCATGTCGACTTTGCCGATGGCGACAAGCCCATGCCCTATCGCATGACGTGGGTTCTGGTGAACATGGACGGCAAATGGCGCATCGCGCAGCATCACGGTTCACCGCGCCGCGGCGTTTAGGGCCAATCTGCGCAAGGTCCCGCCCTGTCCATTTCCCCAAAAAGTACCGAGGCTCGCTCTACTTCAAGTAACTTGTGGGATTAACCCTGTTACTGAGCGGTGCTTCAATTCCACTGGACTCCGTAACGTAAATACGACACTCTGTCCCAAAGTGATACAGTATGGGCAGAGTTCCCCAGTTCAAACCTTATCGCAGGCATCGCAGCATCCGCCGGACTCCGCGGTTGTACAGAGGCTTGCTGGGCTGGCTCGTTCTGGCTGCGGGCGCAGGCGCCCTTGAAGCCCAATCCTATTTCTCTGGAACGCATTCAGGACCGCTCACCGCGCTGGTGCAGCAATGCGATATCAAGGGGAACATCAGCGCGTCGGGCGAGCGCATCTATCATGTCCGGGGGCAGACCTATTACGACGAAACGCGCATCAGCCACGGTAAGGGCGAGCGCTGGTTCTGTTCCGAACAGGAAGCCCGCGAAGCCGGCTGGCGCAGGGCGAAGGTCTAGGAAACTCCGGGATGGACAGGGGAGGCTTCCGGAAGACTGCATGTGCCAAGACGCTGGCGGCGATGGCGTTCAGTTTGCTGGCCACGGTGCCCGGGGCAAAGGCGGCCGAGATTTCAGGTCTGGCAATCGTCGAGGATGGCGACACCATCTACGTGCTGGGATTGCCGGTCAGGCTTTACGGGATCGATGCGCCTGAAAGCCGTCAGCAGTGCGGCGGCGCGAATGGCGGGGCGTGGGATTGCGGGCAGGCGGCAATCGGCGCGCTGGAAGAAAAGATCGCGGGACGCGACGTGCGCTGCCGCAGCAACGAGACAGACAAGTACAAGCGGTTGCTGGCGGAGTGCCATGCCGGCGCCGACAAGGAGAGCCTCAATGCGTGGGCGATCAGGAACGGATGGTCAGTTGCCTTCGTGAAATATTCCAGCAAGTACGTCGCGCTTGAGATGCAGGCGCGCAAGAAGGCGCTGGGTGTCTGGCGAGGGCCATTTGACATGCCCTGGAACTATCGCGCCCAGCGCTCCGCGATCGAGACGGGCGTCAGGCTGTTCGATACGCCGGTCCTGCAAAGATCGGCGAGCGTGAGCGATACGCGCGGACTATCCGGCGAATGCGTCATCAAGGGCAATATCAGCAAGAGCGGCGAGCGCATCTATCACATGCCTGGGCAGCGCTGGTACAGCAAGACGAAGATCAATGCGGCTGCCGGCGAACGCTGGTTCTGCAGTGAAGACGAAGCGCGCAGCGCAGGTTGGCGCCCGGCCAAGGTGTGAGTGCGCCTTTTGCGGCGGGGCTTCAGTACAGCCGCTGCTCGGCCTTTGACAGGAAGAAACCTTGGCCTTCGGCATTGCGGCAGTCGAGGCCCTTCTGGGTGCTGGTGCAGGTGATGCTCCGCAGGCGGAAGGTTTTGCCGTAGGCGAGAGTTTGGCCGGTACCGTCGCGCACCGTGTCGCCGGCGCAGGCGAGATAGGCGCCGCCGGTTTCGCCCAGTTCGAAACGGCTACCCCAGTCGAGATCGCAATCGCCGGGCCGCGGCATCGCCAGCGTGCTGCGGGTGATGCTGATGATTTCACAATCGATCAGGGCGCTGCCATTCTCGTCAACACCCAGGCAATGAATATTCCCGGATGGCGTGTGAAAAAATGTGAGGTCATCGGCCTGTGCCGCCACGGGTATAAACGCCAGAAGCAAAGCCGCTGCGGTGGACACATACTTCGTGCTGCGTTTCGGCGCCATGGCGGTGCTTTTAATTGGTCACCAGATCCTCGCCGGTCAGCGTCGTCGAAAAGGTGGGCAGCGCCCAGCCGTTGGTGGCGAGCGGCGTGGGGCAGCCGTTGGGAAGCGGCGGGAAGGCCCAGCCCATGAGCGCGCCCAAGAAAAAGAATTCGTGGCTCATGCAGCGGATCGATACGGTGACATTCATCGGCAGGCCGCCTGGCCTTCCGACATAGCCCAGTCCCGCCGTCTGGTAGGTGATCTGCACATTCTGCCGCGTCATGGCCGGAAACACCGCCTGCATGCGGGCGAGAATGGGGGTGAAGTTGGCATTGCTGAACGTGTAGCCGCCGGTGCAGGCCCCGCCGGTGCCGGCCGAGGGGGTGCACACGGTGCTGACTGCCGGGCAATTGGCGGTGGAGTTGTTGGTGCCGTCGGCGGAATTGGTGCAACGCGCGCCGGCCTGGGTGGCGACAGTGGAATAGGTCCAGGTGATACCGGTGGGCACGGGCGCGCTTACCACTGCTGCCCTTGCTCCCATGTAAGCGGCCTTGCTGGCGATGGCCCAGTCGAACAGCATCAGCGTGACATCGACGGTGCCGAAGACAATCAGCATGAACACCGGGAAGACCACGGTGAACTCGAGCAGTGTGGCACCCTCGCTGTTACGCCAGAACCTATTCACCGATCCAGCGCTCCTGATGCTCGACCGTGAGGGTGTAGGTCGCGGGAAGGCCGAGGAAGGGCAGCATGATCGAGGTGAAGGGCACGGTGGCGCGCAACTGGATTATGCCGACCGTCGGCGTGGTGCAGGTGGTGGGCTGCACGAGGGTTACGTTACCAACAGCCCAGCCCGAAACCAGCGTCTGGCCGCTACCCGCTATATTGCCATAGACGCTGAGGTTCCTGGCATTGGTCAGGGCCCAGCCGGCGCACACCGAGCTGGCCGGCAGGCGGGTCAGGTAACGCGCCGCGTCGCGCATGGATTTGTCGGCACTCGAGCGGGTTGAATAGACGCGGCCGAAATCGGTGGCGCCAACCATCAGCGAGATGGCGAGAGGTGTTATGAGCGTGGCCTCGAGCAGGGCGCTTCCCGAGGTGCAGCGCGCCAGTTTCGTGATGCAGCGTCGAAGGCTTCTCATCGGACAAGCTGGATGGTCTGGTAAACCGAGCCTGGCCCGGTGTTGGCTACCGACATGTCGATCAGTTCGGCATAGATGCTGCCATCCTCAAGGGCCGATTCCGTCATGAAGAAGCGGGCGACCAGCAGGCTGGCCGGCAGCGGGTCGCTCTGGCCGTTGATGCTCCAGTAGTCGCAGTCGACGATGCCTACATTGATCAGGCGGCGATCGGCGCCACCGGTCGTGGCATTGCTGCAGCTCGGTGCATGCGGCTCCTTGGCATCGGTGCGCCAGGTTCCGGCATCGCCGGTGCCCGCGACCTCGAGCTGGTAAATCTGGTAGCGCGTGGTGACGCCAGCGGGCAAGGGGCCCGGATGGTGATTGGTCCAGTAGGCTTGCAGGTCCGCAAGTGTGGCACCGGATCCGCGGTTGACTGTCGTCGAAAGCGTGCGGTCACGGGGCAGGGGGCAGCTGCCGATGACCGGAGAGGCGTTACAGTAGCTGCCATAGCTGACGTGCGAATTTGCTCCCGAACCGGCATCGGTCTGCTTGAAAGTCAAACCAGCCTGTGAGCCCGTGCCAGCCAGGGCTGCCGTCCACGTATTGTCAGGCGCTACAAATTGTTTGCAGTTGTAATTGCTGCCGGCAACGGTGTGACCGTTGATGACAATCGGCGCCGAGATCTGGCCGTCGCCAGATGAGATCGGGCTGTTGAAGCGCACGTTCATGCCATCCTGGGCCTTCTTGGGAATATTGCCGGTGCGCACTTCCTTGCCGGCGCCCTGTTCGCATGCGCCCGCCGATACCATGGCCCAGAACGGTTCCTGGGCATTGGCGCCATTGCCGAAGGACGATTCCAGCAGACCCCAGTTGCCGGGCGCTCCCGTGCCGTCGGCCAGAAGGTGAAACTGGGAGCCGACGGTGACGTTACCGGCAAAGTTGGATGAATTGCCGCGCTGATAGCCGGATGCGAACTCCCAGGGATTGCACATGAAGGACTGGATCGCCGCACATGATGTGTATGTGACGCTCGCCGTGGCCGTGGCGCTGGTGTTGCTTGTGGTGGTGCTGCTAACCGCCCGCACGAACCCGGCCGAGACGCCGCGGTTGATGGTGGTGACCCGGATAAATTGCGCCTGTTTTGGATCGGTGGTGACGGTGCCGGCCCCTGCTATCGAACTGTAATAGACGGGCGTTGTGATCTGGACGCCGGCAGCTGCGATGTTGGACCAGGTCGGATCGTTGTTGAGCAGGCTGGTGGCCGCTGCCGTGGCGCGGGTCAGGGCATCCTGTGCGCCATCCATCTCCTTGGCGCCCGCCAATGCGGAAGCGTCGGCCAGTTCCTGCAATTCGCTGTTCAAATGCAGCAGCGAACCGCCCTCAAGGGTCAGGCCGATGATGCCCAGAAGCACGGGGATCAACACCGCGAAATAGATATAGACCGCGCCCTTTTCGTCCCGGCGAAATCTTTTCAGCATGACTGGTTGTTCATTCGAAATTTCAGAATGAGCGATGCAAACAGCATTTTGGGCCTGTCCTCCGTAATTAACCGGCTATTACCGTGGATTTCGCGTTTTTCACGGTCCCGGGAAGTCTTGGTGCGGTTTGACTGTCCCAGAACGGGAACTGGCAAAGCAGAATGCTGGAACCCGTCTGTCATGGCCATTTCAGGCACCCGTGGATGCTTCATCACAAATGACTGTGCATTCAATCAGTGAATGAATCGTATAGACGATTCTCCGGATACTTGGAAGCGGCGAAGCGCGTAATTCTACGTCAATCGCGCGTTGCCCTGGCGCCTATCGCCGGTGTCCTTGACCTGATGCCGGTCGTATAGATCGAGGTCAGGTTCTTGCCGTCGGCAATGCCGAAGGCCGGCATGAACACATCGCCCTTGCGGGTGAGGCCCATGTAGTCGCCAAGGAAATGGCCACCGGCGAGCGGCGCATTGAGGATGTTGAAGGACTGGCGGGTGATGCGGATATCCTTGAGCGGGGTGACGCCATCGCCCCAGTTGCCGCGCTTGCCGCAATCCACGGTGCGGCCCGGGGTGCAGAACACCGCAAAGTAGTCCATGAGTTCCGGGCCATTGCTGCGATCAAAGCGGAAGTCATAATAGGTGACGGCGATCTGATGGTTGGGGCCAACCTCGACCGAGGGATTCGAGGATTGATTGCGCAGACGCTTGCCGCCCGGCGGTGTCATGGCGATGCGGATGGGGGCCGACCATATCGTGCCGCCATCCAGCGACTGGGAGAACAGCACCTTGTCCATGTTGCCGGAGCGCCCATCCTGCCAGACCAGGTAAAGATTGCCGTTCTGGCGATCCACCGCGACATCGAGCAGCGAGTTGGAATCGCGCACCCCTTCCTGCTTGTCGGGGGTCAGCGTGCCGGTCAGGGTGATGGTCACGGGAAGCGGAAATTTGGGCCGCGCAAAGGTCCGCCCCTTGTTGAAGGATTTCTGCACGCCGATGCTGGCGTCACCGGAAGCGGAGAAGTTCAGGAAGAAATTGAGCAGCGTGCCATCTGGCGCCACGGCTATCACGTTGCCAAGCGTCTGGGCGTCGTTGCCGGGATCGTAGATGACGCGCGGCGGCTCCCAGCTTCTGCCGCCATTGACGGTGCGGGTGAACACTGTCGGCGCCTTCAGGGTCGGCGGTGCGGCGGCGGCATTGGCGGTGCGGCTGGCCTGCTTCTGGCGCCAGGCGCGGAGCCTGAGAACGCCATCGCGCGGCAGGACCTCCTGCGCTTTCGATACCGCCCCGGCCTGCTGCGCCGAGGGCACGGTGAAATCGATGTACCTGTCCCACACGGCATAGACATGATCGGAACTGCGCGGATCGGCCGTCATGGAATTCTTGTCGTTGAAGATCTGGCCGTCGGTATCAATGATGAGCGGAATGGGCTTGCTCCACGAGATGCCGCCATTGCGGGAGCGGCTCACCAGCATGGCGTTTTGGCCGCTGGCGCCATCGGGGCGGTTGTTGTTGAAGGCAAGGCTCATGAAATAGGCGGTGCCATCGGGCGAGATCGCTACCCAGGGATCGGTGGCGCGGTCATAGATGCCGCCCGAGCATTTCGAGATATGCGGCGGAACCAGCCTCGCCCATGTCGTTCCGCCATCGATGCTGACGCCTGCGACGAGACCGCGGGCGCCGCCATCGGACCAGCGGTCCTGCTGCCAGCCGGCAATCAGGTTTCTCGGATTGGCGGGATTGGCCTCGATCCACGGCTCGATCTCGCTGCCGGGATAGTTGATGCCGGGCTGGGCTGCGACATTGTCGGCGGTGCACGCGGCGAATGGACTGAAGCCCGAAACCTTGCGCGGCGGGGCCACGGCATTGGCGGCGTTGGCCACAAGAAGCGTGGCGGCAGCTAAAAGTGCAACGCGTGAAACGGCATTGCGGCGTGATGTGCGACGAAACAGAAGCATGGCATTCCCCCCAACTTCACAATCCAAACACTGCCGCGACGCCATCTAATCACCATTGGCCGGGAGCGGCAAGGCCGTGTCAGCGCGGATGCGAGGCTCCGCGCGCTGCGTTCAGTGTTTCGGAGGGGAGTTGGTGAAACGCCTCGGCATAGGCTTTGGCGAAGTGACCGAGATTTCCGAAGCCGCAGGCGAATGCCACACTTGTGACCGAAGTTTGCGGGCCGGGTTGTGACAGCATGGCGCGGGCATTGGCCAGCCTGACTTTCCTGAGAAACACCATGGGCGAGTAGCCGCGGCTTTTTTTGAACGAGTCGAAAATGCTGCGGGCGCTGGCATGCACCGTCGCCGCGAGGATCTCGATGGTGATCGGCTGGTCCCAGTGGGCTTCGATATATTGCTCTACCCGGCGCACCTGCCATGGCGCCACGGCTTGCGGGGCGCGCTGGAAGTGGGCCGAATAGTTGTGCTGGTATCCAGTGAGGAACGCCACCATCATGGTCTGTTCGAATTCGCTCGCGACCAATGGCGAAAGCAGGTGCTCGCTGGCATCGGCCTGGTCGGCGAGCGCGCCGATAAGGCGCTTGAGAAAGGCAGCTTCCGGTGAGATGCCGCCGTCTGTTCCGCCAATCACAATTTTCTCCGTCAAGGGCGCGTCGATCAGCGCGGCCAGCTTCTGCATCAGCGCATCCGGCCTGATATACAGGGCCAATTGCGCGTGCCCTGCCGCCAGCTTCAGATCGAGGCTCGAGGAATAGGTCACGGGGGCAGGGAGGTCCTTGGTCGATAGCGTCTGTTCGATGCCGCCCGTGACATAGGCTCCGTTGCCCGCGACGGTCACGCCTTGTGCAAAGAACTCCGCATGCGATGATGCGATGTGAACCGGCGCAGTGTATCTGCCATAGTAGAGGGAGGTATCGCGCAGCGGATACAAGTTCGCTTCCACATAGAAAGGCTCGCCTCGTCCAGGCGAATCCACAGCCAGTTCGCCGAATATGCTGCTGGCGACGGCCCGGAATTCGTCGATGCATGCAGTCGCAGTCAGAGGAAAACGATGGAGGGGCGTCGTGGCAGTGTTCATCGAAACTGTCCTAAAAAGATCCCCCGTTGCGGGATTATGGCGGAGATTGCGGGAATTGAGTAGCCTAGTCTTGGCCGCCGGATGTAATTTTCCGGCACGTGGGCTGCGATGGCATTGCCATGGGGAGATTTTCAATGAGTGCCAAAGACAAGAATGACTGCACGGCGGAAGAGGCGGCCAGCCGCCGCCTGAACTTGCGGCGGCGCGATGTGCTGCTCGGGGGAGCCTCGTTCCTGGCCGCCGGGGTTGCGGCGAATGTCCTGCCGGAACGACTGGTTGCACCGGCCAATGCAGCGGAAGGGCAGCCGCCCAACATCATCTACATCGTGGCCGATGACCTCGGCTGGAAGGACGTCGGATTTCACGGCTCCGACATCAAGACGCCGAACATCGACAAATTGGCCGCGGGCGGCGCCCGGCTTGAACAGTTCTATGTGCAACCGATGTGCACGCCGACTCGCGCTGCGCTGATGACCGGGCGCTATCCGCTGCGTTACGGGCTGCAGAGCGGCGTCATCCCGTCGGCTGGCGGTTACGGCCTGCCGACCGATGAATACATCATGCCGCAGATGCTCAAGGATGCCGGATACAAGACGGCGCTCATCGGCAAGTGGCATCTCGGCCATGCCAAGACGGAATACTGGCCGCGGCAGCGCGGTTTCGACTATTTCTACGGGGCGCTGGTCGGCGAGATCGATCACTTCAAACACGCCTCGCATGGGGTGCTCGACTGGTACCGCAACAACAAGCTGCTGCACGAGGAAGGCTACGACAACATCTTGTTTGGCGCAGAGGCGGTGCAGCTGATCAAGACGCATGACCAGAAAGTGCCGCTGTTTCTTTACCTCGCCTTCACCGCACCGCACTCGCCGTTCCAGGCGCCGCAGAACTACATCGACAAATATGCCCATGTCGAAGATGAGCAGCGCCGGCTTTATTCGGCGATGGTCACGGCGATGGACGACCAGATCGGCCGGGTCGTGGCTGAACTTGAGAAGCGCAACATGCGCGAAAACACGCTCATCGTGTTCATGAGCGACAATGGCGGGGTGCGTTCGGCGATGTTTGCCGGAGAATCGAAAGTCGGCAACAATCTGCCAGCCGACAATGGCCCGTACCGGGATGGCAAGGGCACCACTTATGAAGGTGGAACGCGGGTTGCGGCCTGCATGAACTGGCCGGGCAAGGTCAAGGCTGCCGATGTCGACGGCCTGATGCATGTCGTCGACATGTATCCGACCCTTGCCGCAGCCGCGGGCGTCAAGCTCACCAAGAACAAGCCGCTCGACGGCATGGACGTGTGGCCGATGCTGGGCGAGGGCAAGCCGTCGCCCCGCACCGAGATGGTCTACAATGTCGATCCGATGGGAGGTGCTGTGCGCGACCAGAACTGGAAGCTGGTGTGGACGGCCGCCCTGCCGCAGCGGGTTGAGCTTTTCGATCTGGCCGCGGACAAGGCCGAGGCAACCAACCTGGCCGACAAGAACCCGGACAAGGTCAAGGCGCTGCAGCAGCGGATCACCACGCTTGCCACCGAGATGGCGCCGCCGATGCTGCTCATGGAGGCCATTAAGCTGACCTTCGGGGCACCGCCGATATCGGCCGATCCCGCCACCATCCTGAGCGCTGGAGACTAGGACCGGAGCACGGGAGTCTGGCGGGTACGGCCTGAACATGAACGATGTTGCACCATCCATGTCCTGCACCATGGCCTGGATCGATGGCGGCGAATTCCTTATGGGGTCCGATCGCCACTATCCCGAGGAAGCACCGGTGCATCGCGTGTCGGTTGCGGGTTTCTGGATGGATACCACGACAGTGACCAACCGGGCGTTCGTGCAGGCGACTGGCTATGTCACGCTGGCTGAACGTTCGGCCAAGCCCGCGGATTATCCCGGCGCGCCGCCCGATTCGCTGAAGCCGTCATCGGCCGTGTTCATCACGCCGCCGCGCGGTACCGATCGCAGCAGTCCCTATAACTGGTGGGCCTATGTCGGCGGTGCCGACTGGCGGCATCCACGTGGCCCCGCCAGTTCCATCAAGACCCTGATGGACCACCCGGTGGTGCATGTCGCCTTCGAGGATGCTGTAGCCTATGCCCTGTGGGCCGGAAAGGACCTGCCGACCGAAGCGGAGTGGGAGCGCGCGGCGCGCGGCGGCCGCGACGGTGCCGACTTCGCATGGGGCGATACGTTCATGCCGTCGGGAAAGCACATGGCCAATACCTGGCAGGGCGAATTTCCATGGCAGAACCTGCAAGAGGACGGCTACGCATGGACCGCACCCGTCGCTGCCTTTCCGCCCAATGATTACGGGCTTTACGACATGGCCGGAAATGTCTGGCAGTGGACCACCGACTGGTACGAGGACCATGGCAAAATCGACAGTCCGTGCTGCACCATGGACAATCCAAGGGGGGCCGAGAAAGAGGCGAGCTACGATCCGGGCATGACCGGGACCAGGATGCCGCGCAAGGTGATCAAGGGCGGTTCCTATCTTTGCGCGCCAAATTACTGCCAGCGCTACCGCCCGGCGGCGCGCATGGCGCAAACCATCGATACCTCAACCGGGCATGTCGGGTTCCGCTGCATTTCGCGGCGGGCGCGAAGTGAGAGTGTAGGAGTGGGGCAAAATGGCAACGCCTGAGCGAAATCTTGATGCGGGTGCCGTCCTGCCGCGCCATCGCACACGCGCGGCGTTGTTCCGCGCACCTGTTGTTGATATGGTTTTGGCGGGATTTGTAGAGGGAAGTAATGCGATGCGTAGACTGATGATTGCGGCAATGGCGATTGCGGCTGGCAGTGGCGGGGCGCTGGCTGCCGATCCGGTGGCGCCGCCTGCCGAAGAAAGCGGATGGACGATTACGGCGGCCCCCTATCTCTGGGCGTCAAGCCTCAACGGCGATACCGGCCTGTTCGGCATTCCGCCGCAGGAAGTGGATGTCGGTTTCGGCGATATCGTCAAGCATCTCGACATGGGTTTCATGGGTGCGGCGGCAGCACGCAACGGGCACTTCAGCTTCGGCGGCGATATCGTCTATGCCCGGGTGAGCGCCGACATCGACAGCCCGGTTGGCCTTCTGGCGACCAGCATCGACGCAACGGTGCGGTCTTTCATGGGCACGGCCTATGTGGGCTACAGCATCCTCTATGACGATGCGGCCACGGTCGATCTTGTGGCGGGCGCCAGGCTTTGGGCGATGGACAATGAATTCGATTTCAATGGCGGTGCGCTCAACGGCACCACCGCGAGCGACGGCGGCACCTGGGTCGATCCGGTTGTCGGCATGAAGTTCCAGGCCGATATCGGGTCGGACTTCTATCTGGCGGGCTGGGGATTGATCGGCGGCTTCGGCGTGGCCTCGGATCTGATGTGGGATGTGATGGGCGGAGTCGGCTATCGTATATCCGACAGCAGCTCGCTGTTCGCCGGCTATCGCGCGGTCGATGTCGACTATCGCAACGACGGCTTCGTCTTCGACATGACCCAGCACGGCCCGATCATCGGCGGCGTGATCCGGTTCTGAGGGGGCGGAGTCCAAGCTGGGAATCTCCATGGGCCGGGCCTGACCCGGCATCCAGTCTGCTGAGTTGCAGGGGTATGAGGATAGGCTCTCATGCGGCTTCGAAGCTGACCCCAACCTCTCGGTTTCGGCAAAATGCCGCTCTCACGGTCAGAGCCCGTGTTGCCGGAGGCATCGGTAGGCCAAGCCCCCGCGCCATGCCCGGCCAACTGCCCGACGTCGAATACGGCTCATCCGAGATCGTGCGGACAATCTCCCGGACAAAGGGATATGTCGTCTTCAAGGGCAGAAACTGGAAAGTGCCGGAAGCTTTCGGCGGGGAACGGCTCGCCATCAGGCCAACCGCACAGGACGTCAAATATGCCGTCTACTTCGCTAGCCATCTCATTCGAACCATTGACCTCAACAGTTCCAAAGGTGTCAACCATGTCCCCGAACACCCGTCAACCATGTCTCCAGGATGAACATCAGGCCCGGCCATGACGAAACGGGGAGGATTCTGCCACTTTGCTCGACCCATTCCACAATTCTCCATGGCCGGACCTGATCCGGCCAACTATTTTTCTGGCCTGCCCCCACTGGTGACTGACCTCGCTGGATATTCTTCAGTTGCCGGAAACCTGACAAATGCCGTTCGCTCCGCCTTTCCATGTGGCCGATACATCGGGCGAGCCATCGGGATTGATGCTCACCGAGATCGTCACCTTTTCATGCCTGGCTTCATAGTAGTTGTCGTTGACCTTCTTGAGCTTGCCTTCTTTGCCGTTGATATAGATAGGCCCGCCCTCATCGGCATGCACTTCCACGCCATCTCCGCAGGTCGCATTCAGAAATGGAATTTTGGCCTGAGCCATGCCGCTGAATGCAACAACCGCCGTAACGATCAATATTTCCCGCTTCATGATACCTCCAATGATTTTCCGGATTTCAGCTATTGCCAGAGATTGGGCATGGACATGTCTGCCTTGGTTTCGGTTGCAGCCAGGCAGAACTTGTCCCTGTCAATGTTTCCTTCGGCGAGAAAAAGACCGTACGATGTACCCAGCATGACCAGCGTATGGGCGCTCCGCATAATTTCCGCTTCGTCTTCGAACTTGTCGCCAGTATCCGCCAGCAGGTCATTCACGGCCTTGGCATATTTCGCCTGATCGATGTTGATGCCGTCGCACACCCGCGCCACCGCCGCCTGATACGCGGTGTCATGCAGCATCGTCGTCTGTTTGGGGGTGAGCACGCCCTCCTGATCCTCGATTGCATCCTTCCACGCCTCGTCAAGCCTGCCGACGAGATCCCTGGCGGAAGCCGCGCTCATGGGGAGCGCAATGAGCGCTGCGAAACCGATAGCTTTCAGTCCATTGAAGATCAAATTCATCGTCCAGCGCTCCTCAGTTGCCGTAGTGCCGGATAGTCCATTTCGCGAATAGCCATCGCCATAATCGCTGTAACAGACCCGTTGCGCGTCATAGCAGGTGATGCCTGCTTGCGGCGCGTGAACCGATGCCCAGTGGGCGTTGTAGCCACCCGGTGGATAGGCAGGCTGATATTGCGGTGAATGACCGCCGGTTTGAGAACCCGGCAATCAGGCAATGCCGCTCCCGGCCGCCTTGCGCACGCGAAATAGTTTGAAGCAATCTAAAGAGAACCGCTCCCGCGCCGTCCAATGAGTTTTTCCGGCAACATATGATTGCAGCTCATATATCCACCGGTGGCGGGCGCGCATTTGGAAGGTGTCCTGAACGTAGTTCGGTCGCAAATATCTGATCCAGCTGTATATTCTTCGCGTGGGAAGATAATAAATGGCATATGCCTGTAAATGATGGTATATGCCAGATTTATTTTGGCCATAATCGGGCGATTCCGGCGCTGCACTTGCACGTATATTGCCTGTTTTAAGGGGGTTTTTGACGCATTTTGGCAGGAAAAAGACGTCCAAATGCATGCATTTTTGCGCGCGCCGCGCCGGTGAAATCAAGACTTTAAGAGGAATTGTTTCACGTGAAACATTTCCTAGAGCCTGAAAATGCAGAATTATGGCTTTGGAGTGGAGTTGGCCGATTTCGCGTCTCGCAGATTCTATTCTAACATCCGTCCAGCAATCGCGAGGGACCGGAATCTTGGAAATCAGCGGGGTATTCTGTGCGGCGGCAACGCCGGTGACGGCCGAGGGTGCGCCCGACATCGCGCGGCTCGCCACCCATGGCCGGAAGCTGCTCGATGCCGGCTGCGACGGGCTGGCGCTGCTTGGCACCACGGGCGAGGCCAATTCATTCGGGCTTGGCGAACGCCAGCGGATCGTCGAAGGGGTAATCGCTAGCGGGATCGCGCCCGAACGGCTGATGCCGGGCACGGGGACATGTGCCGTGGCGGATACGGCGGAACTCACCCGGCACGGACTGTCGCAAGGTGTCAACCGCTTCGTGATGCTGCCGCCCTTCTATTACAAGCAGCCGGGCGATGAGGGCCTGTTTGCCGCCTATAGCGAGGTGATCGAGCGGGTGGGCGATGCACGGCTCAGGATCGTGCTCTATCATATCCCACAGATGTCGGCGGTGCCGCTCAGCCTCGCGCTGATCGCGCGGCTTATCGCGCGCTATCCGCAGGCCATCGTGGGGATCAAGGATTCGTCCGGCGATATTGCCACTTCCGAGAGCATTATCGCGGCATTTCCAGGCTTTTCCCTGCTTGCCGGCGCCGATCCGCTGATGCTGCCGCTGCTGGCCAGGGGCGGGGCAGGGTGCATCACGGCGACCTCGAACATCGTGGCAGCCGATCTGGCAATCATCTTCCGGCATCACGGCGATCCGGCACGGAAGCCCGAGGTCGACGCCGCCCAGGCGCGGATCGTCAAGGCGCGGGCCATCGGTGCAAAGTTCGGCCAGATCCCGGCGGTCAAGGCGATGCTGGCCAGGCGCTATGGCGATGACGCGTGGCGGCGCGTGCGCCCGCCGCTTGAGCCGCTGGCGGAGGCGCATTTCACCGAGCTTTACCGGCTGATGGACGGCATCGCTTCAGCCGACGTCGACCCAGCTTCGCGCCTGTGACGAACGCACGAAGGCGTGGATGACGCGCTCGATGGCGAGGCCCTTGTCAAAGCCGTATATTTGCGCGGACTTGCCCTCGATGGCCTTGAGCAATTCGTGCAGTTCGATGACCTTGAGTTCGTTGAAGCCAAGGCCGTGGCCTGGGGCAGGGCAGAACTTCTCATAGGGCGGGTGCAGCGGGCCAGCCAGGATGCGGCGGTAACCCCGGGTTTCGGCGGGGCCATCGGCGGTATAAAGGTTCAGCTCGTTGAGGCGCTCGTTGTCGAGCCACAGCATGCCCTTCGAGCCATGAACCTCGAATTTCAGGCCATTCTTGCGGCCATGGGCAATGCGGCTTGAGGCGAGGGTGCCGCGTGCGCCCGAGGCAAAGCGGATGAGGGCATGGGCGATATCATCGTTCTCGACCGCAGCCTTCCGGCCCGGTTCCTTGGCGACCGGGCGCTCCTTGTGAACCACATCCGCCATGGCACACAGGCTGGAGATATTGCCCATCAATTCATGGGCAATCGAGACCAGATGACAGGTCAGGTCGCCCAGCGTGCCCAGCCCCGCGTCCTTGACCTTCATGCGCCATGACCAGGGTGCGTTGGGGTCGGCCTGGTAGTCCTCGTCAACGCTGCCGCGAAAGTCAAAAACCTCGCCGATTTCGCCCTGCGCAATGAGTTTGCGGGCCAACTGGACCAGCGGATTGCGGAGGTAATTGTAGCCCAGCGCGGTAACCCGGTTTTTTGCCTTCTCCGCAGCGGCGGCCATGGCCTCGGCGTCCTTGAGCGTCAGCGCCATGGGCTTTTCGCACCAGACGTGCTTGCCGGCCTCCAGCGCTGCGATCGCCATCTCCTTGTGCGAGCCATTGGGCGTGGTGATCGAGACAAGCTGCACCGCAGGGTCACTCAGGAGTTCGCGCCAATCGGTGGCGGACCTTGCGAAACCATACTCCTGGGCCTTCTGCCGGGCATGGGCGGTATCGACATCGCAGAGAACCGCGCGGTCAATCACCGGGCCGGAGCCAAAAACGGTTTTGACCTCGGCATAGGCCATGGCATGGCACTTTCCCATGAAACCCGTGCCAATCAGGCCAACTCCGATACGATCCATTTCAGTCCTCAGTTTGTGGCGCCGCCTATTGCAGAATGAGGCCGGCAGCTTTCTCGGCCGCCATCATGACAGCGCAGTTGATGTTCACGGTGATCATAGAGGGGAAAATGGAGGCATCGGCAACGATCAGGTTCTCCACTCCCATGACGCGGAGATCGGGGGTCACCACCCGGCCGATAGCCGCCGTTCCGCAAGGGTGATAGACGGTTTCGCACACACTCCTGATGTAGCTGGTCCATTCGTCGTCGGTTTGAACATCCTTACCGGGGTGGATCTCGGCCTTGCAAATCGATTGCAGGCTCTCCGTC
Source organism: Hyphomicrobiales bacterium (assembly GCA_031373255.1). Lineage (GTDB taxonomy): Bacteria > Pseudomonadota > Alphaproteobacteria > Rhizobiales > Aestuariivirgaceae > JANMMJ01. The sequence continues at coordinate 924 of JANMMJ010000059.1, read as the reverse complement.
TCCAGAAGGCTCCGGGCGAAGCGCATGGCTTTCAGCAGCACGGGAAGATCGTAAGGGTGCGAGAAATAGTTCAGGTCTATGACCGGCTTGTCGCGGAAATCTGCGCCTGAGAGCGTGACACTGCCCTCGCTTCTGGCGCGGGTGACATTTGGAGAGGCCTTTACCGCCGGACCATCGAAGGCAAGACGGGCCTGCTCGCCAAATTTTTCGCGCACCCTGAGGCCGAAATGGAAGAGAATGTCCGGCGCCGGTGCTTCGGGGTCGATATTCAACATCATCGTCGCCTCGAAGGGGCAGACCTGCCACGGACCGACCGGCCCATGGGTTTCCCAGATGATGGGTGCCGCGACATGGTCGCGAAGGTGCTGCCCCACGCCCGGAAGGTCGGCCAAAACGGCAATGCCATGCTGGCGCAATTGGTTCGCCGGGCCAATACCGGAGAGCATCAGGAGTTGCGGCGTCTGTATCGAACCACAGGTGAGGATGACGGCGCGGCGGGCTTCGATTTGGCCACGGCTGGTTTCCGCGCCAACGGCCCTGTTTCCATTGAAGATGAGCCGGCTGGCCACCGTCTCGGTCCAGACTTCAAGGTGCTTCGGGAGATTTTTCAGCGGGTGAAGATAGGTGATGGAAGATGACTGCCGGGTCCTGCCTATGGCGTTGAGCGGAAACCAGCCCACCCCCGGTTTGATGGCCTTAGTGAAGTCAACGAGGGGCAATCCCGCCTGCCTGCCTGCCTCGACAAAAGCGCGGCTGAAGGGATGCTGTGGGGCGGACTCAACAGTGATTGTCCGCATGATGCGATCATAGTAGGGAGCCATTGCCGCCGCGCCCCAGCCCTTCGCTCCCAAGCCTTCCCATTCGTCGAAATCGCATGCCGGCGGGCGCAGGAAGGCGCAATCATTGTGATTGGCGCAACCACCG
>JANMMJ010000306.1:0-7563 GCA_031373255.1 Hyphomicrobiales bacterium | reverse complement strand
ACCGTAGCGGAAACACGCCTCCGGCTGTGGTGGCTGAACCGCTGGCGCGTGTCGAACAACTGAAACGCGATCTGTCCGCCGCCATTTCCGGCGAGCACAAGCCCCCTGGGCATTGGACGGACCGGAGCGGGTTTCACCTTGAGCCCGCGCGCCGCGATGGCAATCAGGCGGCGCACCGCCGATTCCGTTGGGACCAACATCCGCGACACCGCACGGTAGAGAGACGGCGGAAGCAGTACCGCCATGCTGCCTGTTCCCATTTCCACCATCGCAATGAGCATCGCGACGATACGGGTGAGTGCTGCCTGATTGCGCTCGATAACTCTGTCCCAGTCCATGTGTCCGTGAAATTCCTTCCATAGGACAACTAGAACAAAATAGGAACATATGTCAAGACCCCTCGCCATCGCCGGAATGCCGACCAGCATGGCCGATGCCGACATACCGGTCGATCATCCGTCTGTCGGCCGCCAGGGCAGAAGCATTTACCGTTGCCGTGACCCTGCCGTTTTCCACGAACGCGACGCGGTCCGCCACTGGCAACACGGCATCCACCCGTTGCTCGACAAGAATTGTCGTAACCCCGTGCGACTTGAGTTCGATGACCGACTCGCGGATTCTCGCGATCATCGAGGGCATCAGCCCTTCAGTCGGTTCATCAAGTAGAAGGATCCTGGGATCGATGCACAGGGCCCGCGCCATGGCCAGCATCTGCTGTTCACCACCGCTCATCGTCCCCGCGCGCTGGCCGAGGCGTTCCTTCAGGACGGGAAACAGCCCAAGCACGTGCTCAAGGACGGTTCTGTCCGATCCTCTTGTGAGCAGCCCAATCTCGAGATTTTCGAGAACCGTCAGTTCGGAAAAAAGCCTGCGCCCCTGCGGCACGTAGCCAATGCCAAGGCGCGGAATTTCGTGTGGCGGGAGCTTTGTAAGATTTTCGCCATCAAGGATAATTTGGCCGCTTCGCACCGGCACGAGCCCCATGATGGTTTTCAACGCCGTGGTCTTTCCGGCCCCATTGCGGCCAAGCAGGCACAGGATCTCACCTGCTACGAGCCTCAGCGAAAAATCCCGCAAGACTTGCGCTTCTCCGTAAAAGCAATTCACGGCCTGGAGTTCGAGCATCACCCGGTCCCCAGGTAGGCGCCTTGAACATCGGCATTGGCGCGAATCTCGGCGGGCGAACCTTCCGCCAGAACTTGCCCCTGGTTGAGCACCGTTATGCGGTGAGCCGTCTCCATCACCACCTGCATGTTGTGCTCAATGATCATCACCGTCGCTCTTCGCGCAATCGACTTTGCAAGGCCGACAAAGTCGGCAATCTCGCTGTCAGACAGGCCTTGCGTCGGCTCATCGAGGATCAGAAGCCGGGGCTCGAGTGCGAGGCCCATGGCGATTTCGAGAAGCCGCTGATGGCCATAGGAGAGCGTCCCGGCAATTTGTGCGAAACGGTCCGCCAGTTTGACGGTTTCCAGATAGTCCAGAACAGCGGGCGATTTGCCCTCCAGTCGATTGCGCAACCTTCCGCCTTGTGCAGCGAGGGTGACATTCTCCAGAACCGACAGTTTCGCGTAGATGCTGGTGATCTGGAACGTATAGGCAATGCCGCGGCGCACCCGCTGAAACGCCGGCAGATCAGTAATGTCTTCGTCCATGAAGACAATGCGGCCCGAGCTTGGCGGAATCCGCCCGGCAATGAGACTGACAAAAGTGGTCTTGCCGGCACCGTTGGGACCGATGACGGCGCGGATTTCACCGCTCTCGATGCTGAAGTCCACGTTTGCAACCGCTGCAAGGCCGCCAAAATTCCGGCTGAGGCCTTTCGTTTGCAGAAGCGTCACGGCAGCCATGGCAGCCACCGCTCCCGCACGGTTCCCAGAATGCCTTTGGGAAAGAACAAGACCAGCAGGATGAGAACCACGCCCACCGCCAACAGGTTTGCGGTGGTGAACCCGCTGACGAAATTGACCAGGGAATACATCAGGCCCGTGCCGATCAATGGACCAAGCACCGTCGCCGGGCCGCCCAGCAGCGTCCACAACAGGGGATGTATTGAGTACTGGATCGAAGCAAGCGTCGCGCCTGCGAATGCAAACATCAGGGCATAGGCGGCACCTGAAACCGCTGACAGCGTGCCGGAAACCACCAGCATGATGAGCTTGTAGCGCCATACATTGAAACCCAGCAACGCGGTGCGGGATTCGTTTTCGCGTATGGCGATCAGCACACGTCCGGCTGGCGATTTCACGATCGCCAGGCAAACCGACATCGCACACGCGAGAAGCGCGAGTGCCAGATTATAGCGTGTCGTGGCGTTGGTGAGGTCGATGGGCAGTCCGGCAATGGTGAAGCGCCGGATTGTATCGGAAATGACAATGCCCTCATCGCCGCGTGTGTATGCACCGAAATAAAGCACCGTCAGAAATGCGGCCTGTGAGAACATCAACGTGACGATCATGAAGGCAACGCCCCGGGCACGTAGGGCAACGGCACCGACGAGTAGTGCGAATGCAGCGCCGATCAGTATGGCAGCAAGAAACGCGGCCGGGACACCAAGGCCCAATTGCGTTGTGCCTATCGCGGCCACATAGAGTCCGGCAGCGAAGAACATGGCATGTCCAAGACTCAGGAGACCCAGGTAGCCGAACAGCATGTTGTAGCCCATGGCGAAAATCGAAAGCACCATGATGCGGGTCAGGCTGAGCTGGACGTATTCGCTGACGAGGAACTGCGCTGTGAACAGCAGCAGGATGGCAGCCACATGAACCAGAATCCCGGCGCTCAGTAGCGTCTTCATCGCGTCACTGCACCGAATAGGCCGCCGGGCCGCACCACAAGCACCAGGGCGACGGCGAGCGTGGCGATGATTGAGGCAAGCGTTGGCGAAAAGAACACCGAGATGATCCCGTTGCTCATGCCGATAATGAGCGCCGCAATGACGCTGCCCTTGATGCTGCCAAGTCCGCCGATGATGACCACGACGAAGGACATCAGGAGCGGGTCCAGGCCCATGAGGTAATGCGCCTGCTGGATCGGCACGATCAGCACGGCGGCCAGCGCGGCAATGGCTGCACCAATCGCGAAAACCGCTGCGTAGACAGTGCCGACCGGGATGCCAAAGGCCGTCGCTGTCTCGCTGTCGAACTGGGTGGCCCGCATGAGCAGGCCGTAGCGGGTGCGCGTCAGGATCCACCAGCCAGCCAGCAGCAGGAGTGACGCAGAAAATATGACGAACAGTTTATATCCGGAGTATCCAAACCACGGAAACACGACCCGAAAGTTGAATGGTGGAGGCACTGGCTTTGCATCGGCGCCAAAGACGGTGAGCGCCAGCTGCTGGATCACGAACATCACGCCGATTGTTGCGACGATTGTGGACTCTGGATTGTAGTTGAGCCGCCTGAGAATGAGCCGCTCGACCAGGAGTGCGATAAGTCCAACCAGCAATGGAGCCCCGATGATCGCCAGCCCAAATCCGAGAGCCGGATGCCCCGGTGCAAGGCGTGTCAGCCACCATGCGGCCATGGCTCCCAGCATGTAGAATTCGCCATGCGCCACGTTGACAACACGCATGACGCCGAACACCAGGGAAAGTCCAAGTGCGGCGAGCGCAAGGATCGCCGCGGCTACAGTTCCTTCAAGAATGGCGAGAAGGAGATGTGGGCCAAAGGACAAGGCGCTGGTTAGAGGCTCATCGCGGTATAGTCGGCTTCGGGCTCATACATGCCGTCTTCGATCGACGTGCGGTGCACGACCTCGCCCTTGCCGCCGGTCACCTTGGTGATGTTCTGGTGGCCGAAACACTGGTGGATCTTGCCATTGAACGTCTTGGCGCCCTGCGGATGTTCGTTGCTTTGCTCAAACGCCGTCATGGCCTCGGTGGCCTCGATCAGCTTTGCCTTGTCGTCCGGTCCCTGGTAGCCGGCGGACTCCATCGCTTTCTTGATGACAAAGAGCGTTTCCCAGCAGCCGAACATATGTGAATAAGTGGAAATATCTGCGGGGTCCGATGTGCTTGCGCCATTGGTGTCGACCCCGACCTTGTCACGGTAGAACAGGTCATGGCCGCTGGCCTTCGCCCCGGCAAAGCGCGGAAACGCCTCCCAGAAATGTGACCCTTCGAGAAATTCAAGGCCGGGACTTGCGAGGTCGACGGCTTCGAGGCTGTCGATGAAACCGAACAGCGCAGGATGCTGTGTTCCGAAGTGCTCGCCGAGCTCCTTGACAAAGGTAAGCACTGCCGGCCCGACCATGACATGATAGAGAACGTCGGTTTCCGCCGGAATGTTGGGGAAGTAGCGGGTAAACGAACTCTCCGTCGGCGGGATTGGGATGAGTTGGATGACTTCGCCGCCCTGGCCCTTGATGGCTTCCGAGAAGTAATCGCGGTGATCGTAGCCAAAGGCGAAATCCGGATAGATCATGGTCACCTTCTTGCCGAGATTTCCGGCAATCCACGGCGCCATTGATTTGACCTGGCTTTTCACATCCGTAATGCCCGGCTGGAACGTGTAGCGGTTGAGTTTTCCCGAGGCGACGTGGTGGCCTTCGGACACAACGTAATAGGGAAGCTTTAATTCCCCCGCCCGTGGCGAAGAACCCATGACCACATGGCTGAAGAGCGTCCCAAAGGCCACGTCGACCTTGTGCTGCGTTGCAAATTTCTCGATGACTTCAGCGCCGCGGCCGGGATCGGTTCCATCATCCTCTGCGACGACTTCAATTGGCCTGCCGCCAATGCCGCCTTGCTCATTGATCAGTTTCACCGCGGCGCCGGTCGTGCGCTCATACCACCGGCCATAGGCGGCGCCGATGCCGGTGCGATGCACCTGGAAGCCGATCCGGATTGGCTCGGAAGAGGCAGCTTGCGCATAGCGCACAAAGCCCGGTCCCGGCACAAATCCACCAGCCGCTGCTGCGGTGGCGGCACCAACTCCTGCCAGCAATTTGCGCCGTGAAACTTTGGACGTCGTGTTCGTGCTCTTGTCTGACATAGAACGTCTCCTCTTCTGCCCGCCAGGCCAGCTTGTACCGGCATTTTTTGATGGCCCGACGCTATCTGCGGGGTCGGTGAGTGTCAAGCAATCGGCAAGAGAGGAGTTGGTGAGTGCAATGAAAAGGGCGGCAGTGCTCGCGCCCGCCGCCCCGATATTGTCATCGAGTAAATTCGGTGGTTTGAAAGCTTCAGATCACCAGCCAGCCATCAAGCTGTGCCTGCTGCACGCTCACGCCATGTACGCCCTCGAGGAGGACCGTCTCATGAAATTCACCGGTGGCTGACGACGCGACCGATACCATCGTCCCGGCAGCACGATCGACAAACTTCACAAAGTCGGTGGCGTCATCGTTGCCGCCATTGTTGATCAGCGCATCGAAATTGAGTTGATCGGCGGTCGAGAAATCGGTGATGCGATCGACATATGAAGTTCCGCTGGCGGTTTCAAAATTTTCCGCGGCATTCCAGACAAACTTGTCCGCACCTGCGCCGCCCGTCAGGAGGTCGCTGCCCTTGTTCCCCGCGAGCACGTCAATTCCCGCGCCGCCGGACAGGCTGTCACTGCCGTTCCAGCCATAGAGGCTGTCATTGTCGTCATTTCCTGAAAGCACGTCAGCGCCGGCATTGCCATAGAGCCGATCCGCGCCGCGCCCGCCTTCCAGAGTGTCATTGCCGGTGTTGCCGGAAAGCTTATCATCACCATCGCCGCCGGCAAGCGCATCGGCACCCTTGCCGCCCGCGATTGTATCCTCGCCAAGATTTCCGTTCACGGAATCATTGCCATCTCCGCCGGTCACATAGTCATGACCCTCATCGCCGGAAATAACGTCATTGCCGGTGTCGCCGTAGACTGAATCATTGCCGGCGCCACCTGAAACCGTATCGTGATGCTGGCCGCCGCGCACCGTATCGTTACCGACGCCACCCAGAACCCTGTCGTTGCCGGTGCCACCAGCAATCGAGTCATTGCCGCTGCCGCCCCAAAGATTGTCGTCGCCGCCAAGTCCGTTCAGATCGTCATTACCCGCGGATGACCAGAGTATATCCGCATCGGCGCCACCAAGGATTTTCACATTTCCATAAGTGAAGCGCTGGCTGGTAAAGTCCACGACCTGGCCGCCATCTCCGCAAACGATCTCCTGGATATTCTGGATACGTGCCATCGAGCCGTTGCCGCTGTAGGGGTCGTCGAGGAACAGAGCCAGATGGCCGTCTGTCATGACAAGCTTGTTGTGAACGCCAGCTTCACCCTTGAAGATATCGTTACTGCGGCCGTAACCTTGAATAGTGAATGTTTCGAGCGTGCCCATCTGTCCGGGATCGCCGGCATTCTGTGCCCACGCGTTACCCCAGGTTCCATCAGGATCATATTTGAAAACGGTGCCGCTGGCGCTTCCTTGAAGGATATCCGCATCCCATGTTCCGGCAACTGTTGGACCAACCAGCAACGATTGATAATATTTCAAGATTCACTCCTTCGAAAAACATACATGGGGCCGCTGTCAGGCAGCGTTGCCCGATCCCGAGTGAACCGAAGCTATACTGAACGGCTGAACAATTCCGCCTAAGCGCGGACGGAGTATTGAGTAAAAATTTAAATATCGGAGCGCGGAAATACGGAGGTTACTTTTCGATAGGCCCAAGGTCCTTTTCCAGTTGGGCTTCCAGCCGCACCAGATCCTCCGGCAACTCGTGTCCCACGGCCCGCATCTGGGCCAGGTGCTGCCGGATCATCTCATGAAGCTCATGGGCATCCTCCGGGTTATCCTCGAGACTGGTCAGCAGGTTTGCGATTTGCGCCTTGAGTTCTTCAAATGCCATGTCAGGGCCTTTCTGCCGGAAATAACTGTTCGCGCCGATTATGCGGATGTTCCTTGACCGGAATCAATCTTCAATACCAGCAGCATTGCCGCGGACCAGATTGCGGGTTCTTTCGCGGTAGTGTTGGGGTCTCTCGAATTCCCCTTGCCAGATGCCGCGCTTTGCCGATCTGGCCTCCGTTTCAAGCGCCGTGAACTTGCTCGAATGTATAAGATAGGCGACAGCCCAGCCTTGCCTTACCATCTCCTCGTTGAGAAGTGTTTTTCCCGCCGAGCAAAGCGCCACGAGACGATTGTATCGATCATGCTCAACAGGCTTGCAGGATACATCACGCCCCGCAACCAGCCTCTTCAACGCACTGGCAGCTTCCTGGCCGCAGGCAAATTCGCGTTGACGCGCGTCCTTGCAGGTCTGCCGGAATTCCGGAGCATCGATCCCGTGAAGGCGGATTTCAGTTTCGCCGCGCCGGAGTGAATCGCCATCGATCACCTTGACCGGCCCGTCTTCGGGAGATTTCAGGACAAGCCCGCGATAGAGAAAAACCACCAGAAGCATCGCCGCCAGCATCACCAGTGCATCGATGATGCTTTTCAGGGGCGAGCGCCGCGCCATCAGTCAGGTATGGACCATCGCGCGGCGGCATTATCGTCGCTATCCTTGGCTTCGACCCAGCGGGTCCCTTCATGGCCTTCTTCCAGCTTCCAGAATGGCGCTTTGGTTTTCAGCCAGTCGATGAGGAAATGGCA
>JANMMJ010000286.1:0-5333 GCA_031373255.1 Hyphomicrobiales bacterium | reverse complement strand
TCGGAAGGCATCACCTCGCTGCAGATGGATATCAAGATCACCGGCATCACCGAGGAGATCATGAAGATCGCCCTGTGGCAGGCCAAGGATGGCCGCCTCCACATTCTCGGCAAGATGGCGGAAGCCCTCGAAAAGGCCCGTCCCGGACTTGGCGAGCATGCGCCCCGCATCGAAGTGATCAACATCCCCACCGACAAGATCCGCGAAGTGATCGGCACCGGCGGCAAGGTCATCCGCGAGATCGTCGAAAAGACCGGCGCCAAGATCGACATCCAGGACGATGGCACCGTCAAGGTCGCCTCGTCGTCAGGAACGGCGATCGAAGCCGCCATGAAGTGGATCAAGTCGATCGTGTCGGAGCCGGAGATCGGCGAAGTCTATGAAGGCAAGGTCGTCAAGGTTGTCGATTTCGGTGCCTTCGTGAACTTCTTCGGCGCCCGCGATGGCCTCGTCCACGTCTCCGAGCTGGCGCCGCGCCGCGTCAACAAGGTCAGCGATGTGGTCAATGAAGGCGACATCGTCAAGGTCAAGCTCATCGGCTTCGACAACCGCGGCAAGGTCCGCCTGTCGATGAAGGTCGTCGACCAAGCCACCGGCGAGGATCTCTCCAAGCGCCAGGGCGAAGATGCCCCGGCTGAAATGGAACAGACGGCCGACGCCGAATAAATCCTCAGCCAACTGACGAATTGGGGCGCGGCCAGTAATGTCCGCGCTTTTTTTTGCGGGCTACACGTCACAGTAATCATCCCCTCTCCTCGGGAGAGGGGGGACCATCGCGGCAAGCGATGGTGGGTGAGGTCCCTTGGCTTCAGCCAGGTTTCTCCCCTTTCGTCTCCATGGACAAGCTGGCGCGATGAGCGCAGCGCCGATCCGGGCCCGCGCAGAAATGGCACTTGAGCATTGGTCGCACTCGGATACAGCCTAATATTCCTAAATAGGATTTTAAACCCGAAATGCGGGCTGCTGAAGCCCCTTGGCTGGGCTGGCCGCGGGGGGAGTAGCCGTGAGGGCCAGAATCCCGTCCAGCTTCCTCAAAAGTGCCATAGAATTAATTTCAATTTATAGATTTATAATCATATGAAATGCATCGCTGGGTTGAAACTCTCCACCCGATACTGGATTGGAGCACGGAAACAGGTCTCCGTGCCCAATGATTGCTTGGCGCTGCGTTCAGTCTTCCGACATCAGCAGATTGTACAGGATCGCCCCCAAGATGGCGCCAACGACCGGCGCCAGCCAGAACAGCCAGAGTTGTTGCAGGGCCCATGGTTCGGCAAAGAGCGCAACACCGGTGGACCGCGCCGGGTTGACCGAAGTATTGGTCACCGGGATCGAGACAAGATGGATCAGCGTCAGGCCAAGGCCAATCGGGATCGGCGCGAATCCCGCCGGCGCCCGCTTGCCCGTTGAGCCCAGGATGATGATCAGGAAGAACGCCGTCATCACCACTTCGGTGATCAGCGCCGCAAACAGCGAGAATTTGCCGGGCGAATGATCGCCATAGCCATTGGACGCAAAGCCGCCGGTCCCGGCAAAATCGGCTCTGCCCGAAACGATCAGGTAAAGCACCAGGGCGGCGGCGATGGCGCCCACCACCTGCGCCACGATATAGGGAATGACCGATCCCCACGAGAATCGCCCAGCCGTTGCCAGGCCGACCGTGACGGCCGGATTGAAATGTCCGCCCGATATGTTGCCCACCGCATAGGCCATGGTCAATACGGTGAGGCCGAAGGCCAGCGATACGCCGAGAAGGCCGATGCCAACCTCCGGAAAGGCAGCCGCCAGAACTGCACTGCCGCATCCGCCGAGCACAAGCCAGAACGTGCCGAAAACCTCGGCTGCGAGTTTCTTTTGCATGAATATCCCCCCAAGGATTTGTCCCGCCACTGGTAGCGGGAAACGCCCCAGTGTAGCCTAATGCACACAAGATTGGCCAGAGCAGCGTGCGGCAATTTGAAGATTTTCCACAACGAGGACAAAGCACCATGCTGGATCTGCTCGCCATACCCGCACTCGGCTGCGATGCCAGGCTCTATGATGAAATCGCGCCCGCCCTCGGCGATATGGTCAGCCTACGGACGATTATTGCGGATCGCGGCAGCTTCGCCGCCTATGCCGATCAGGTGCTTGAACATGCGCCACCGGAGTTCGTCATTCTTGGCACATCGTTTGGTGGCCGCGTTGCCCTGGAACTGACGCTTGCCGCGCCGGAGCGGGTGAAGGGCCTCGTCGTCATCGGTGCGACACCAAGCGCCGTTGCTGACAAGGCTGCCGGGTTGCGCCGCTCCGCCCGCCTGAGGGGTGGCGAATTCGAAAATGTGGTGGCCGAAATGGCGGCGATCATTTCACACCTGCCCGGATTGAACGGCCCTGCCACCCGCGATCTCTTTGTCGCCATGTGCCGCGACCAGGGGCAGGACGTAATGGCTCGCCAGTCGGATGCCCTCGCCCAGCGGATCGACCTGTGGCCGAAACTCGCCGGGATCACCTGCCCGGCCCTGATGCTGTGGGGCAGGCAGGACCAGTTCGCCGCAGCCGCTGATGGCCTTCGCATGGCAACCGCACTGCAACGCGGCCGTTATGTCGAAATTCCCGATTGCGGCCACTTCCCCACGCGCGAAGCTCCGCATGAATCCGCCGAAGCCATCCGCCATTGGCTGGCCGATTTCGGCTAGCGAATCGGCTTGCTCAATCGGCCGCGGCGAAATGCGCCATCTGATCGGCGTGTGCCTTTACAAAGGACGGGCGGGCCGTGGCGCGTGCAACATAGTCACGACAGGCCGGAAATGCCGCTAGCCCGTCGAACCGGTCGACAAGGCGCAGCACATCCGCCATGAGTATGTCGGCGACGGAGAAAGTCCGAGCCAGCCATTCGCGCGCCGCCAACACCGGCTCGATGTGCTTGAGGCGAGACACCTTGAGGAAGTCGTCCAGACGCTTCCATCCCGGTGTATCGCCGGTGTAGCCGGAAATCTGGAATATGAACCAGGGCAGGCTCGCCATTTCGACCGAATTGAGCGCCGCGAACAGCCATTCGATCACTTCGTTGCGGCCGCGCAGATCGGCAGGCATCAACTTCCCGCTACGCTCGCCGAGGTGAAGCAGGATCGCGCCACTCTCGAAGATCGAGATGTCTCCATCGGTCAGCCAAGGCACTTGCCCGAAGGGTTGATGCGCAAAATGATTGGCATCCCGATCACGAAACGGCACGCTCTCGACGCGATAGGGCAGCCCAGCCTCTTCCATCGCCCAACGGGCACGGATGTCACGGACATAGCCGCGTGGAAATTCGGGAACCCAGTCAAATGTGGTGAGGATCAAGTTGCTCATTTGCCTTGCCCGCCTGTCCTTGAATGTTTGAGATTGCCGAGCAGTTTTTCGAGATGATCGTAAACTTCGCCCATGCCGTCGGTCATTGGTGTCTTGAGCACACCGTCTCGAGCCGCTTTTGACTCATAGCGGATCGTGACAGTGAGCGACGTGCCGCCATTTTCGTCGGCCAGGTCCTGCGTGACAATGGCTTCGCCCGGATACCAGGCCTCGTCAAATTTCTCTCGGCCTACAATGCGTTTGTCCGGAACGACCTCCTGCAGCACGATGGTGACGGCCATGCCGCCACCAGCATCTCCTTTCCATGCAAAGCGAACGGCACCGCCAATGCGCATGTCGGAGGTGCATTCTGAAATGGAGAATCCATCCGGCTGAAGCCAGCGCTTGATGATGGCCGCTTCCGTGAGCGCTCGATAGACCAGATGACGTGGCGCGTTGAACCAGCGCGAGATGCGGATTTCAGAGTCGGAGGGCGTGGTGACTTTGATACTCATTTTGAACGGCCTTTCGGTTTCTGTCTGGTCTTTGATGCGGCCTGTGGTTCATCGCGTTTGAGGTCTTCGAGCACGTCATCAAGCCGTTGAAACTGAACCTCCCAGTAGTCGCGGTAGCCAGACAGCCAAATCACGGCTTCCCGCATGGGCCCCGCTTCGAGCTTGCAGGGGCGCCATTGCGACTCGCGACTCCTGGCGACCAGCCCGGCGGCCTCCAGCACCCGGAGATGTTTCGACACGGCGCCCAATGTCATGGAAAATGGCGCTGCAACCTCGTTCACTGTCAGCTCGCCTTTTGACAGTCTCGCGAGAATAGCCCTGCGCGTAGGATCGGAGAGCGCCCCGAACGTGCGCGAAAGGGTATCTGATTGGTTCATCGCAATGCTCAAGTCTGGGGAAGACCATTATTATACGAGTAAGTATAATACCTTTTAGTATAATATAAAGTCTCCGTCAAACGGACCCGCTCGCCAGTTCCGGATTTGCGTGACATCGGCATATCAATGTAATATTATAACATTATGTCCTTTCCCGATCCCCACCACGATCATCACCATTGCACCGAGGAATTGCTTGAGCGCGCCGAGCGCATGTGCACCCGCCGCGGCGCTAAGCTGACGGCCCAGCGCCGCGAAGTGCTGGCCTGCGTCTCCAGGTCCCACGCCGCAGTGGGCGCCTATGAAGTGATCGACCGCATGGCCGAACAGGGCCCGAGGCCCGCCCCCATCACTGTCTATCGGGCGCTTGATTTTCTCGAGGCCCACGGCCTCGTCCACAAGGTTGAAAGCCGCAATTCCTATGTCGCCTGCTCGCATGCCCATGAAGGCGAACCCGCCGCCCTGCTGATCTGCGAGAAATGCGGCACCGTGGCTGAACTCGAAGCGCCGGAAGCCTTCGCCACCTTGCGGAGCGGCGCGTCGGGCCAGCACTTCCGGCCGCGCCGCATGATCGTCGAGATGCCGGGCCAGTGCCGCCTCTGCGACGGCAACGCGTGAAGCCCATGGCGGATCTTCTGATCAAGGGCGAAGGTCTGACGCTGGCGCTCGGTGGACCGCCGATCCTCGACAATGTCGATATCGCCATTCATGCCGGTGAGATCGTCACCGTGATCGGTCCCAATGGTGCGGGCAAATCAACGCTCATCCGGGTCCTGCTCGACCTGCAGAAGCGCACCGGCGGCATCATCACCCGGAAACCCAATCTGCGCATCGGCTATGTGCCGCAGCGCTTTCCGCTGACGCCCAATGTGCCGCTCGACGTGGCGCGCCTCCTCACCCTCACCCATCAGGCAACGCCGGACGAGATTGACGATGCTCTCAATGAAACCGGCATTGCGCACCTGAAGCAGGCCTCCGTTTCCACCTTGTCCGGCGGCGAATTGCAGCGCGCCCTTCTCGCCAGGGCCCTTCTCCGCCAGCCGGAATTATTGGTGCTTGATGAGCCGGTGCAGGCGGTCGATTTCATCGGCGAGATCAGGCTCTATGAGTTGATCGCCGCCATCCGCCA
>JANMMJ010000282.1:0-2628 GCA_031373255.1 Hyphomicrobiales bacterium | reverse complement strand
GTCGAACAGCTGAAACGCGATCTGTCCGCCGCTCTTTGCGGCAAGAACAAGCCCCTGGGGCATCGGACGGGCGGGAGCGGGTTTCACCTTGAGCCCGCGTGCGGCGATAGCAATCAGGCGGCGCACCGCCGATTCCGTGGGGAGCAACATCCGCGACACTGCGTGGTAGAGTGACGGCGGAAGCAACGCCACCATGCCACCTGTTCCCATTTCCACCATGGCGATGAGCATCGCCACGATGCGGATGAGTGCTGCCTGGTTGCGCTCGATAACCCTGTCCCAGTCCATGTGTCCGTAAAATTCCTTCCATAGGACAACTAGAACATAATAGGAACATATGTCAAGACCCTTCGCCTGGTGGCAATCCCGTATGGACTGCAGCAGCCCATGTTCACCCTTCTCCCATCGGGAGAAGGTGCCCGGCAGGGCGGATGAGGGGCTTGCCAGGCGCGCAGTTCCATCCGAGTCTTCTCATCATGGACAAGTCACCGAAAACCTTGACCCGCGCACGAAGTCTTCGCAAGTCGGAAACCGGAGCAGAAAGAAAACTCTGGGGTTATCTGCGTGACCGCAGGCTTGGCGGCTTCAAGTTCAGGCGGCAGGTTCCCGTCCCTCCCTATATCGTCGACTTTCTCTGCATGAGCCATAAGCTGGTGGTGGAAGTCGATGGCGCAACGCATGGTGAAGCACATGAGGTGCGACATGATGAAGAACGCACAGTTTATCTCGCCACCAAAGGCCTGCGGGTCCATCGCGTGTGGAACCGAGATATCTATGCATCCATGAGCGATGTTCTCGAAGGCATCTTGCTCATCTTGCAGGAACAGCGCGCGCGATAAGTCCCTCATCCGCCCTGCCGGGCACCTTCTCCCGATGGGAGAAGGGTGAAGTGCTATTACCGGATTGAGAACAAACTCACCCGCAGTGCCGGGGAACGTGTTGGTTTCTAAAAAACGCGTTCCGATCTAAACTCGAGCAGCGCGTTGTCTGCCCCGCCAGATGTCGAGGGCGCTCTCGGCAATCCCGGCCCCCGTAATCAGCACAATCCCGATGGTTTCGCGCCAGCCGAAGGGCTCACCGGCCCATAGTGCTGCCGTCACCGCACCGACGCTGATTTCGGTCATGAAAAGCAAGCCGACAATGCCCGGATTGAGTTTCGGTGCGCCCCAGGTCGTGGCGAATACGCCCGACATTACCATCACGATGACGGTTGGCACCAGCCACCAGAGTTGCTGCGCATAGAGCGAAACAGGTGGCATAGCCTTGCCGGCCCCGCCCAGGAGGAAAATGAAGACCACGGCGATCGCAAAGGACCAGATGAAGTTATGAACCCACAACTCCACCGGGTGCGTACGCCCGTTGTCGGCCCTGAACAGGTTTGCCGTCACCGCCCACAGGAAGCCTGATGCAAGCGCCATCCAGTCTCCGCTATTGGACGGCCAGGGAATGCCGTGCCCGGAATTGAGAACCACCACCATGCCTAGAAAACCGGAAGCCAGCGCCAGCCAGCGGAGCGGCGTGATGGCTTCGCCAAGAAATACCCGCGCGATGAGCGTGCTCCATAGCGGCGTGAGATAGAACAGCAGCATGGCCTTGATGACCTCGGTATCGAGCACCGCGAGAGAGTAGGGCACAAGACCCGTTGCCGACATGAACCCCAGAAACACCGGCCGCCACGAGGTGAAGGCCAGCCGCCAGCGCCAGAAGGCAAAGGGCAGCACCAGCACGAACGGAATCGCGTAAAAAATCAGCGTCGCCCAAACGCCTTCGATGCCGCGCGCCTCAAGTGCACGCAGTGGAATCCAGAACATGCCCCACACCAGGCCCGAGTACGCGCAGGCAAGCTTTGCCGCAGTTTCAATGCGCATGTGATCCCGAGAGTTCAATTGGCTTCAGGTTGTCGAGGTATTTCGGCCTTGCGTCTGAAGTCCCATTGCTGTTCAGACTGCACTTCTAAACTGTGCCACGGGCATCACCCGGCTGGCAAACGGGAATGGCATGAAAGAAGCGGATGACATCGTTGCGTTTAACGACGAGTGGGGCTCGGTATCGTCGGCCTTCATCGACGAATTGCGCGCTGCCCTGGCCGGCGGCGAAGCGAGGGCGATACGCGCCGTGGTCCGCGATCTGCATGCCGCCGACCTCGCCGACCTGATCGAAGCTCTCGATCAGGAGGAACGCGTAAGTTTCATCGCCGCTTTAGGGCGGACCTTTGACGTTGAGGCCCTTGCCGAGCTGGACGAGACGGTCCGCGATGAACTCATGGAGGCGCTGCCCAGCGACGTCATCGCTTCCGCCATCAAGAAACTCGATACCGACGATGCCGTCTATCTCATCGAGGACCTCGACAAGGAAGAACAGGACGAAATCCTTGCCAAGGTCTCTAAGGCCGACCGCGCCGCCCTGAACCGGGCGCTTGAATATCCCGAATATACCGCCGGCCGCCTCATGCAGACCGAGTTTGTGGCGGTGCCCTCGATATGGAACGTCGGGCAGACCATCGACCACCTGCGCACCGAAAAGGACCTGCCGGAGGACTTCGTCGAAATCTATGTGGTTGACCCGGCCTATCATCTTGTTGGGGTCGTGCCCGCGGGAAAGCTTCTGCGAACGCCCCGCGAAAAGATG
>JANMMJ010000279.1:0-11997 GCA_031373255.1 Hyphomicrobiales bacterium | reverse complement strand
GGAGGGCCGGGAAGAACACCCAATAACCCAGCAATTCGACGCCGCGCCACATGTCCTCAGGCACGATGTGCCGCCAGCGCAGCACAAAACCCAGCACGATCAGGGCGAAAATGGGCAGAAGGCTCTCGAACGCGGCAATCATCGGAGCGAATCCAGGGCGGCCTGCAAAATCCAGGCGGCGGCCAGCTTGTCGATATGGTCGGCCCGCTTGGCCCTGCTGGCATCAGCGGCGATCATGGCGCGTTCCACCGCAGCGGTCGACAGGCGTTCATCCCAGTAGACGACGGGCACATCGGTGAATTTGGCCAGATTGCGGGCAAATGCGCGGGTCGATTGCACCCGGGGACCTTCGGTTCCATCCATGTTCAGGGGCAAGCCTAAGACCATAAGCCCGGCTTTTTCCCGCTTCAGAATGGCAATCAGCTCTGCGGCATCCTGGGTGAATTTCTTGCGAGAGATGGTCAGCAGCGGCGAGGCGATGGTGCGGGTCAGGTCCGAAATGGCGATACCAATGGTCCTGGTTCCGAGATCGAGGGCGATGATGGGCTGATTTTGGGGGAGGGCGGCAACGGCTGCGGCAAAGCCAGGATCGGTCATGGCGCTCTCATACGCGACTTGGAAGACTTGGGCAAAATCTGCGATAAGATGGTCAACAGTGCAGGAGAGACTGATGAAAATCCAATATCTGGGCCATGCCGCCTTCCGTATCGAAACGGGTGGCGCCATCATTCTTGTCGATCCGTTCATCACCGGAAATCCGGCTGCAAAGTCCAATGTCAAGACGGTGAGCCGCGGTGTCACGCATGTCCTGCTCACCCACGGGCATGACGATCACGTGGGCGATTCACTCGAGATTCTCAAGGCAACAGGCGCGACATTGGTTTCCAATTTCGAGGTGTGCAACTGGCTGGCGTCACAGGGCGTCAAGAATTACAGCCCGGGAAATCACGGCGGGCGCATCCGTTTCGACGATTTCGACGTCGTATTTACCAACGCGCATCATTCCTCGTCGATGATTTTCGACGGAAAGCCGCTCTATCTGGGGCATCCGGCCGGGTTTGTGATCATGCCGAAAAAGGAAGTGGGGAAGACGCTTTACATCATGGGGGATACGGGCCTGACCTATGACATGAAGCTGGTGCACGAACTCTACCGACCGGCCATTGGGATCGTGCCGATTGGAGACCGCTTCACCATGGGGCCAGACCAGGCGGCCTATGCTTGCAAGAACTTCTTTCAGTTCGAGACGATCATTCCGTCACACTACGCTTCGTTCGAAGGATACGTGATTTCAGACGCCAAACCTTTCCTCGAAGCGATGGGAGCAGATGCAAAGAAAGTGAAGGTCCTGGCAGGCGATGAGAGCGTGACCGTGTGATGACTGAGCGCCCGGTTGGCCTGCCTGTCGATCCCGTACCGCCCGGCCATGTTCCAGACTTGCGCTGGCTGTTCGGGCGCTGGGTCAAGCTTGAGCATGTTTCCGCCACCAAGCATGTCTTGAATCTCTATGAATCGTTCGCGACCAGCGATCCCAACGGAGATGTCTGGACCTATATGGGCTATGGGCCGTTCAAATCTTTCGAAGAATTCTCACTGTGGCTGAAGGACCGGGAAGCGGCGCGCGATCCGTGGTTTTACGCCTATGTCCGCAATGATACCGGGAAAGCTGCCGGCATGGGGGCGTTCATGCGCGCCGACGCCGCAAATGGGGTCATCGAAATCGGCCATATCTGGATTTCACCCGCCATGCAGCGCACACGCGAGGCGACCGAGGCGATCTTCCTGATGATGCGGCATGCATTCGATGAACTGGGTGTCCGGCGTCTCGAATGGAAATGCGATTCGCTCAATGCTCCGTCGCGCCAGGCGGCGGACCGGTTCGGGTTCACTTACGAAGGAACATTCCGTCAGCATTTCATCATCAAGGGCCGAAATCGCGATACGGCATGGTTTTCCATCATCGACAAAGAATGGCCGCCGATCCGCAAGGCATTCCAGGAGTGGCTCAAGGACAGCAATTTTGATGCCGCAGGGCGGCAGAAAGCCAAGTTGCGGGTGAAGTGACCGGGTGCTATCCAGCGCCTCTTCTCAACAGGGAACTCGAATATGCCGGTCGATCAGGCGACAGTGAGGCGCATTGCGCGGCTTGCGCGCATCAAGGTGAAAGATGAGGACGTGCCAAAGCTCGAAGGCGAGTTGAACACCATCTTGAGCTGGATCGAGCAGTTGAATGAAGTGGACGTCTCGCAAGTGGAGCCACTGACTTCGATCGTGGCGGTGAAAATGAAAATGCGAAAAGACGAAGTGACCGACGGCGGCTATCCCGAAGACATCGTCAAGAATGCGCCAGCCCGCGACGACAGTTTCTTCATGGTGCCCAAGGTTGTGGAATAGCGCATTTCCTTCCGAGACCAGAGCAAAACACAATGACCTCACTCACATCCCTCACCATTTCTGCGGCCCGCGATGGCTTGCGCAAAAAGGCATTCTCCGCGGTTGAACTGACCGAGGCCTATCTCGCAGCGATGGAAAAGGCGCGCATTCTCAATGCCTACATCGTCGAAACGCCCGACAAGGCACGGGACATGGCCAGGGCATCGGACGTTCGACTGTCAAAAGGCGAAGCAGGAGCACTGGAAGGTATCCCCCTCGGCATCAAGGATCTGTTCGCTACCAAAGGCGTTCACACACAGGCGTGCAGCCATGTGCTGGACGGGTTCAAGCCCACGTATGAATCTACTGTTTCGTCAAATCTCTGGCGCGATGGCGCTGTGATGCTCGGCAAGCTCAACATGGATGAGTTTGCCATGGGGTCATCGAACGAGACGAGCTATTACGGCAATGTGATCAACCCCTGGCGCCGTGCGAATTCAAACGCGGCGCTGGTTCCTGGTGGTTCATCCGGCGGTTCAGCATCGGCCGTCGCCTCACATATTTGTGCTGCAGCGACCGCGACGGATACTGGCGGTTCGATCCGGCAGCCCGCGGCATTTACGGGTACAGTCGGCATCAAGCCGACTTATGGGCGATGCTCGCGGTGGGGTATCGTGGCGTTTGCATCGTCGCTGGATCAGGCGGGACCGATTGCGCGTGATGTTCGCGACGCGGCCATCATGCTCAAGTCGATGGCAAGCGTGGACCCCAAGGACACGACCTCAGTTGACCGGCCGGTTCCCGATTACGAAGCCGCGATCGGCAAATCGATCAAAGGTTTGAAAGTAGGAATCCCCAGAGAATACCGGATCGACGGCGCCATGCCCGAGATTGACGCCTTGTGGAGCAAGGGCGCGCAGTGGCTGAAGGCGCGGGGGGCCGAGATTGTCGAAATCTCGATGCCGCACACAAAGTATGCGCTCCCCGCCTATTATATCGTGGCTCCCGCCGAGGCCTCCTCGAACCTGGCCCGTTATGACGGCGTGCGCTACGGATTGCGCGTGCCCGGTGACGATATCGTCTCGCAGTATGAAAATTCACGGGCCGCTGGCTTTGGGCGCGAGGTGCAGCGGCGCATCATGATTGGCACCTATGTGCTTTCCGCCGGTTACTATGATGCCTATTACGTACGCGCGCAAAAGGTCCGCACCCTCATCAAGCGCGATTTCGACGAAGCATGGAACAAGGTTGACGTGGTGCTCACACCGGCGACACCCAGCCCGGCCTTTGCGCCCGGCGAGATTACGGATCCCGTCCAGATGTATCTGAACGACATCTTCACGGTGACGGTAAACATGGTTGGCCTTCCCGGCATTGCCGTGCCAGCAGGACTTTCGGGCGATGGACTTCCGCTTGGCCTGCAGCTGATTGGCCGGCCCTTCGACGAGGAAACCCTTTTTCAGACTGCTGCCGTGATCGAGCAGGCGGCCGGTACATTCGCCGCCACTCCGTGGTGGTGAATGGATACGGACGTGCGGCGCAAGCGGCTGCTTTGGCAGGCGTCGCACCGGGGCATCAGGGAAATGGATTTGCTGCTCGGCGGATTTGCAGGCAACCAGATTGAGCACATGACTGTTGAAGAACTTGATGAACTCGAAGCGATTATCGGGCTGCCCGACCAGGATCTTCTGGCATGGATCGTGAGTGAGGCGGAAATCCCAGAGCGCCATCGCAGCGGAACCCTCCTTCGGCTGGTTGCGTACCGGCCATGATCCCTGCCGTGCAACGCTTGAAGGACCGGGTGAATGTTGCCGGGCGCACCATCGTTTCCGGGGTGCCGCAGGGTTTCGATGCCCTGGTTCTTGCCGATACGGCGAAGATGCTGGGCGCCAGGCCACTGATTCATGTAGCGCTGGACGATCAGCGTCTGGCAAGCCTTCTTGAAGCACTGGAGTTCTTTGCGCCAGGCCTGGAGACCGTCCGGTTTCCTGCCTGGGATTGCCTTCCCTATGACCGCGTATCGCCTGCAGCGGAAGTGGCGGCCCGCCGGCTTGCTGCACTGGCCCGCCTGCGGCAGCCAATCACCAATCCGCTTATCGTCCTGACAACCGTCAATGCAGTCTTGCAGCGCATTCCGGCGCGGGATGTGATTGCGGAATCGCATTTTGAAGCGAAACCCGGGAACCTGGTCGATACCGAAATGCTTCAGGTAATCCTCGTCCAGAATGGCTTCTCGCGCAGCGGCACGGTTGTCGACCGCGGTGATTTCGCAGTGCGCGGCGGGATCATCGACGTGTTCCCGCCGGGATCCGAGTTTCCCCTGCGGCTGGATTTCTTTGGCGATGCGCTCGAGTCGATCCGGAGTTTCGATCCGCAGTCACAGCGCACCACGGGAACGCTGCGCTCGTTCTCAATGGCGCCAGCGAGCGAAGTGTTGCTGACAGATCAATCGATCAGCCGCTTCCGCAGCGCCTATGCGCAGGCCTTTGGCGGCATGGACATGAACGACCCGCTTTACGAGTCGATCGTCAATGGCCGGCGCTATCAGGGGCTCGAGCACTGGCTGCCGCTATTCCACGAACGGCTGGAGACGGCATTCGATCATGTGGGTAATGCTGCCGTTTCATTCGACGCGCAGGCCGATGAGGCAATTCTGGCGCGGCGTGCACAAATCGCCGAGTTTCATACGGCGCGCGTGGAAGCGCAGCGGCAGGATACATTCGGGGCGCCGCCTTACAAGCCGCTGCCGCCTTCAGCACTTTACCTGACCGAAGACGAATGGACGCAGCAGCTTGCCGATCATGCGGTCCTGGCGCTGACGCCCTTTGAAAACCCAAGCAGCGCTGCGATCCCCTTTGGGGGAAAACAAGGGGCGAATTTTGCCGCGGAGCGGGCCGAGGCGGGGCGCAATGTCTATGAGGCTGTGCGCGGTCATGTGAACACGCTGCGCGCCAACGGCAAACGCGTCGCTATCGCGACGTGGACCGAAGGATCGCGTGAACGGCTCGAAGGCATTCTCAAGGATCATGATGTTTCGCCACTGGCCGCGGCGACCAGCTGGGAAGATGTCAAGAAGCGCGATGCACAGATCGTCAATCTCATCGTTCTTGGTGTTGAGGACGGATTTGAGACCGATAATTTTGCGATCATTTCCGAGCAGGATATTCTTGGCGACCGGCTGGTGCGGCGCGGGCGCAAGAACCGGAAGCCGACCGACTTCATTTCCGAGCTTTCGGCCCTGACACCCGGCGATCTCGTGGTCCATGTCGATCATGGCATCGGGCGCTTCGAGGGCCTGAAGACCATCGAAGTGCAGGGCGCGCCGCATGATTGCCTTTTCCTCATGTATCACGGGAACGACCGGTTGTTCCTGCCTGTCGAGAATATCGAACTCCTGACACGCTACGGGTCCGACGAGCAGGGCACCCAGCTTGACAGGCTGGGTGGCGGTGCCTGGCAAGCCAAGAAAGCGAAGCTCAAGGAACGCATCCGCGAGATTGCCGAAAACCTGATCCTGACCGCGGCGGCGCGTGAATTGAAGTCCGGGGATATCCTGCCGCCGCCGGAAGGCGCCTTCGATGAGTTTTGTGCCCGCTTCCCCTACGAGGAAACGGAAGACCAGCTGACGGCCATCGAAGCGGTGATGGAGGATCTGCAGAAGGGCCGGCCAATGGACCGGCTGGTTTGCGGCGATGTTGGTTTCGGCAAGACAGAAGTCGCGCTGCGAACGGCATTCATCGTGGCGATGAATGGCAAGCAGGTTGCGGTGGTCGTGCCAACAACCCTCCTGGCGCGGCAACATTTTGCAACGTTTTCGCAGCGCTTCCTCGGATTGCCGGTGCGCATCGCGCAAGCCTCGCGGCTGGTTGGGCGGAAGGAGATCGATGCCGTCAAGGACGGGCTTGCCAAGGGCGATATCGATATTGTCATCGGCACGCATGCGCTGCTCACTGACTCAATCAAGTTTCGCGATCTCGGCATGCTGATCATCGATGAAGAGCAGCATTTTGGCGTCAAGCACAAGGAGCGGCTCAAGGAGATGCGCGCCAACGTGCATGTGCTGACGCTCACCGCGACGCCAATCCCAAGGACCCTGCAGCTGGCGCTTTCGGGCGTGCGCGAGCTTTCGCTGATTACGACGCCGCCGCTCGACCGTCTGGCCGTGCGGACCTACATATCGCCGTTCGATCCGGTGATCGTGCGCGAGTCGCTGCTGCGCGAACATTATCGCGGCGGCCAGAGCTTCTACGTGTGCCCGCGCGTTTCCGACCTTGATGAGCAGGCGAAATTCCTGCGGGAGTACATTCCCGAGATCAAATTCCGCATGGCGCACGGACGCATGGCGCCTACGGAACTTGAAGACATCATGTCCGGCTTCTACGATCGCAAGTTCGATGTGCTGCTTTCGACCACCATCGTCGAGTCGGGGCTCGACGTCTCGACTGCCAACACGCTGATCGTGCATCGTGCCGATATGTTTGGCTTGGCGCAGCTTTACCAGTTGCGCGGACGGGTCGGGCGCTCGAAGCAACGCGCCTATGCCCTGCTGACAACGCCGCCCAACAAGACGCTCACGGCCGCAGCCGAGAAGCGTCTCAAGGTCCTGCAATCCCTTGACTCGCTGGGAGCGGGTTTTTCGCTGGCAAGCCATGATCTCGATATTCGCGGTGCCGGCAATCTTCTCGGTGAGGAGCAGTCCGGCCACATCAAGGAAGTGGGCTTCGAGCTCTATCAGACGATGCTTGAAGAGGCGGTCGCAAAGCTCAGAACCGGCGGGGACGTTTCGGAATCCGAGGGCACCTGGTCACCGCAGATCAATATCGGTACCGCGGTGCTCATTCCGGAAACTTACGTCGAAGACCTTCAGGTGCGGCTCGGGCTATACCGGCGGCTTGCCGACCTCCAGGACCAGGGCGAACTTGATGGCTTCGCGGCAGAACTGAGAGACCGGTTCGGGCCGGTGCCGGAAGAGGTCAACCATCTCGTCGAAGTGGTGTCGATCAAGATGCTGTGCCGGCTGGGCAATGTGGCCAGCGTGGATGCCGGGCCCAAGGGTGCCGTGATTGCCTTCAGGGCCGATACATTTGCCAATCCGCCGAAGCTGGTTCAGTGGATAACCGGGCAGGGTACGCTTGCCAAGCTTCGTCCGGATATGAAGCTGGTGGTCATGCGAACTTGGGATACGCCTGAGGACCGGCTCAAGGGCACGCGCCGGCTTCTCGGCGATATCGTCAAACTGGCGGCGTGAGCATTACTCGCTGGCGAGTTCGGGGGTCACCGGTTCGTGCTCGGCAAAGAACTTAACGGCCAGCAAGTTGATGATGACGGTCGCTGCGAGAGCGCCACAGAAAATTGCAATTGTCACCTGATTGACCTTCCGTTGTCGTCGGAATCGGAGGTTGCGCCCGAACTCTTAAAAAAAGCTGAAAAGTCAGTGCTTCTGACTATTCGACTCCGGCCGGCTGGCGCTGGTCGAGGCCGGCCCGAACGATGGCTCCCTTGAGAACCTCCGGTGCCTGGGCACCAATTACCGCGTATCGGCCGCCAACTACGAAGGTGGGTACGCTATTGATGCCCATTTCCGCGGCCGTGTTGATCTCTTCAATCACCTGGTCGAGGTCCGCGTCACTGGCAAGAAGCTGGGCAACGACCTTAGCGTCAAGTCCCACCTCGGCAGCGGCGCGAACGAGAACTTCGGAATTGCCTATGTCCGAGCCTTCCAGCCAGTAGAGCTGGAAAAGCCGTTCAGCCAGTTCATGCTGGTTGCCCTCGATAAGAGCCCAGCGCAACAGGCGGTGCGCGTTCAGGGTATTGGGTGTCACGGTAATTTTTTCAAAGGCATAGGGAATCCCTTCGGCCTGGCCTGCGACGCGCAAAGGATCATGAATGGTTTTGAGCCGCTCGGGGCCAAACTTGTTTTCCAGGTAAGTCTTGCGAGGGATCCCTTCTCTAGGAATCGAAGCATCCAGCAGGAATGGACGCCAACGAATTTCCACTTTAACGTTCTCCAGGCTTGCGACTGCCCCATCGAGGCGCCGTTTTCCAAGAAAGCACCAGGGGCAGATGACGTCGGAGATGATATCAATTGTAATGGGGGAGAGGTCCGGAGCAGCAGCCATGCCCCCGAAAATGCGCCCTCTTGCATTGTTTCGCAATTGCGAATAAACAGCCGCAAATCCATATTCACCCCTAACTTCAGGAGAGCACGAGCCACATGGCGCGCGTCACCGTTGAAGACTGCATCGACAAGCTTCCCAACCGATTTGAACTGGTGCTTCTCTCCGCACACCGGGCCCGCATGGTCAGCCAGGGCGCACCATTGACGGTTGATCGGGACAATGACAAGAACCCGGTCGTCGCCTTGCGCGAAATAGCCGATGAAACCATCGATAAGGACGATCTCCGCGAAGAATACATTCACGCCATGCAAAAGCATGTGGAAGTGGATGAGCCCGAACCAACCGAAGTGCCGATGATCCAGCAATCGGGTGACATGACCGTGGTCCAGGATCAGCCTGAGGAGGATCAGGCCGAATTCGAGCGGATGACGGAAGAAGAGTTGCTGCGTGGCCTGGAAGGCCTGCCGCCTGCGGAGAGCCCGGGCAGCCAGCGCAACGGCTACTGATTGCCACAGTGTTTACCGATAACGGCCGGGCCTCTCGCGTCCGGCCGTTTTCGTTTGTAGATTGGCCGCACCATGATGCGGCAATACGAGCTGGTCGAGAAGGTAACTAGCTACGACCCCACGGCGGATGAGGACCTGCTCAACCGCGCCTACATCTATGCGATGAAGGCGCACGGTCACCAGAGACGCGCTTCGGGCGAGGCCTATTTCAACCATCCGCTCGAAGTTGCGGCCATCCTGACCGAGCTCAAACTGGACGCCGCTACCATTGCCGCAGCACTGCTGCACGATGTTGTCGAGGACACGGAAACCACCCACCAGGAAATCGAGGACAAGTTCGGTCATGAGATCGCGACGCTCGTCGACGGGCTGACCAAGATCAAGCGCCTCGATCTGGTGACCAAGGAAGCAACGCAGGCGGAAAACCTGCGGAAGCTGCTTCTGGCGATGTCGAAGGATATCCGGGTTCTTCTGGTGAAGCTGGCCGACCGGCTGCACAACATGCGGACGCTCCTGCACGTAAGTCCCGACAAGCGCGTGCGCATTGCCCAGGAGACAATGGATATCTACGCGCCGCTTGCCGGGCGCATGGGCATGCAGACGGTGCGTGACGAGCTTGAAGATACTGCGTTCAAGGTGCTCAATCCCGATGCCTACCGGACGATCAAGGAGCGCCTCGACCGGTTGCACAAGGAGAGCGGCGGCATTCTCGCCGAGATCGAAGCGGCGCTGGTTCATCACCTGGGCCAGAATGGTATTCCGGCGGAAGTCAAAGGCCGTGAAAAACGAGCCTTTTCCATCTGGCGAAAAATGGAGCGCAAGCATCTTTCGCTCGGACAACTCTCCGATATTTTTGGATTTCGCGTGCTGGTCGGCTCGGTGAGCGAGTGTTACCGGGCACTCGGCGTTGTCCATCTCACATGGCGCGCCGTCCCGGCCAGATTCAAGGATTACATTTCAACGCCCAAGCAGAACGACTACCAGTCGCTGCACACCACGGTTATCGGGCCGCATCACATGCGCGTGGAGATGCAGATTCGCACGGACCGGATGCACGAGATCGCCGAGCGGGGCGTAGCGGCACATTCGCTCTACAAGGACCTGCCGTCGCCGCACGAACAGATCAATGGTATGCGGCCTGCCGCGGCCGAGTCCAACACCTATCGCTGGCTCAGGCATCTTGTCGACATGCTGTCCGAAGGCGAGAGCCCCAAGGAGTTTCTTGAGCATACGAAGCTTGAACTGTTTGCTGACCAGGTTTTCTGTTTCACGCCGAAGGGGCAACTCATCGCCTTGCCCAAGGGCGCCACGCCAATCGACTTTGCCTATGCAGTCCACACCAATGTGGGCGATAGTTGCGTGGGATGCCGGATCAATGGCAGCCACGCGCCGCTGCTTACCGAGCTTGAGAATGGCGATGAGGTGGAAATCATCCGCTCCGAAGCCCAGATACCGCCAGCGGCATGGGAGGGGCTTGCCGTCACCGGCAAGGCCCGCGCCGCAATCCGGCGGGCGACGCGTGCCTCGGTGCGCAAGCAGTATGCCGGGCTTGGACGCGAGATCGTCTCGCGGCTTCTGGAGCGTTTTGGCAAGAAGCTCGTCGACAAGGAACTGGAAGCCGCCATCCTGAGGCTTGGCCACAAGAACGCAGAAGACGCGCTTGCTGCGGTGGGGCGTGGCGAGCTTGCCGCGGCAGATGTGCTCAAGGCCATGGGGTTTGATTCCGAACCAGTCAAGGTCAAGTCGCTTCGCAAGCTGTTCAGCCGTACACCCAAGGCTGAGATTCCGGCCGCAATTCCGGTGCGCGGTGTCAGCGGTCATATCGCGCTCAAGATCTCGCTTGATACCGGTGCTGTACCTGGTGAACGCATCGCCGGTATCATCACGCCCGGAGAAGGCATCACAATCTATCCGATTTTCGCCAAGGGCCTGCAGCAGTTCGAGGACCAGACCGAGCGCTGGATCGATCTGGCGTGGGACGCGACGGGCGAAGACCAGCGCTTTCCGGCGCGAGTCAAAGTGACGATCCACAATGAAGTCGGCGCGCTGGCGCAAGTTGCCCAGACCATCAGCGATGCCGGGGGCAACATCGATGAATTGCAGATGGTCACGCGGGAAGGGGCGCGGGACTTCTTTGACCTGCGGATATTGCTTGAGGTTCGCGACGTGAAGCATCTCAACATGATCATGGTGGGCCTGAAGCAGAAACCATTGGTAAGCTCAGTGATGCGGGTGACAGGATGAGGGAATTGGATCGCGACGAGGTTCTCGACGAGTTCCGCCAGGCAGGCGCATTGCTGGAAGGTCATTTCGTCCTGTCATCCGGGCTGCACAGTTCGCGTTACTTGCAATGCGCACGGGTCCTGATGGATGCGCGCCGGGCGGCGAAACTCTGTCAATCGCTGGCCCTCATGGTTCGGCGAATGATTGGAAGCGAAATCGATTTGGTTGTCTCGCCGGCCATGGGCGGCGTCGTTGTCGGCTATGAGATGGGCCGTCAACTGGGCACGCCTGCCATTTTCTTTGAACGGGTGGATGGCAAACTGGTTTTGCGTCGCGGCTTCACCATTGCCAAGGGTGCTCGTGTATTGATGGTGGAAGACATTGTCACGACGGGCCTGTCATCGCGCGAATGCATTGCAGGGATTGCCGAGGAGGGCGGTGTGACCATCGCTGCCGCCTGCCTGATAAATCGCTCCGGCGGCAAGGCGGATATTGGCGTGCCGCTGCACGCCCTCACCAGCCTGGAAATTCCAGCCTATCCCGCCGATGCACTGCCAGCCGAACTCGCAGCCATTCCCGCCATCAAACCCGGCAGCCGGGGATTAAACAAATGATCATTGGCCTTGGCAATGACATGGTGGACATCCGCCGGATAGAAAAAACCCTCGAGCGCTACGGTGAACGTTTCGTGCAGCGCCTCTATACGGAAATAGAGCAAAAAAAGTCCGATCGCAGGGCCCAGCGCGCGGCTTCCTATGCCAAGCGTTTTGCCGCCA
>JANMMJ010000277.1:0-4185 GCA_031373255.1 Hyphomicrobiales bacterium | reverse complement strand
CTCGAACAGTTCGATAACCAGCCGGAACGCTGGGTGGACCTCGCCTGGGACATCGGCGCCGAGCAGCAGCGCTTTCCGGCCCGCATCATGGTTTCGATCCTCAATGAAGTGGGGGCGCTGGCCCAGGTCGCCCAGGTGATCTCCGACCACGGCGGCAATATCGACGCCCTGCAGATGGTGGCGCGCGAAGGCTCGCGCGATTTCTTCAATCTCGACATTACGCTCGAAGTGCACGATCTCAAGCACCTCAATGAAATCATGGCGGGTCTGCGCGGCCGCAGCGCCGTGAGCGACGTCAACCGCAAGACAGGGTAGGGCGATGCTGACCCATGATGAGGTACTGAACGAATTCCGGGCGGCAGGCGCCTTGCTCGAAGGGCATTTCATCCTGTCGTCGGGCCTGCATTCCAGCCGCTACCTGCAATGCGCGCGGGTGCTGATGGAGGCGCGGCGGGCAGAACGCCTGTGCACCGCGCTCGCCCTCAAGGTGAAGGCGCTGGTGAAGGGCGATATCGACCTCGTGGCGTCGCCGGCCATGGGCGGCGTCGTCGTCGGCTATGAAATGGGACGGCAACTGGATGTTCCGGCAATCTTTATGGAAAGGGTCGAGGGCAAACTGGCGCTGAGACGCGGTTTTACCATCCCCGCGGGCGCCAGATGCCTGATGGTCGAGGATATCGTCACTACCGGGCTTTCGTCCCGGGAGTGCATCGCAGGCATTGAAGCAGAGGGAGGCCGAGCCGTGGGGGCTGCCTGTCTTATCGACCGGTCCGGCGGCAAGGCCGATCTCGGTGTGCCGCTCTCCGCCCTGACGCGCCTCGACATACCCGCCTATCCCGCCGATCAGCTTCCACCAGAACTTGCGGCAATACCCGCGATCAAGCCCGGCAGCAGAGGTTTGAAATGATCATCGGCCTTGGCAATGACATTGTTGACATCCGCCGCGTGGAGGAAACTCTGGACCGTTTCGGCGAGCGATTCATCGAGCGCATTTTCACCGAAACCGAGAAGCGGAAATCCGAAGGCCGCACGCTGCGCGCAGCGTCTTACGCCAAGAGATTTGCCGCTAAAGAAGCCTGTTCCAAAGCCCTGGGGACCGGTTTCAGGCGCGGAGTGTTCTGGAAGGACATGGGCGTGGTCAACGAGCCTTCAGGGCGGCCAACGATGGTTCTCACGGGCGGCGCACTTCGCCAGCTTGAAAAGATCACGCCCGACAATCATAAGGCGGTGATCCATCTGACAATCACCGACGATTTCCCTTATGCGCAGGCGATCGTGATCATTTCGGTCATTCCGTCGTGACTGTGCCATATCGGCAACACATTCTTATCTAAAGACCCTTTGCGTTGCTTCACGGCAACACCCAAGTTATACGGCTTGTCCCATGTACGCGCCGGAATCAGGGGCAGCTGACACGCGAGTATGAAGAAGAAAGATCACAACATGGCCGCCACAGCTGCCAACGCGAAGAGGAAATCGGAAGAGGGCCTTTGGGACACTGTAAAGGTCATCCTCGAGGCGCTTCTCATTGCTTTCGTGGTGCGCACCTTTCTCTACCAGCCCTTCAACATTCCTTCCGGGTCTATGTACCCGACATTGGAAGTTGGCGATTACCTTTTTGTTTCAAAGCTTTCCTACGGTTACAGCAAGTATTCGTTTAACTTCGGCGTTGGCGCTGCCGGATGGGAGCTTTTCAAGTTCGGGCCGGTGCCCTTTGAAGGCCGCGTGGTTCTCGCCGAGTTGCCCGAACGTGGCGACGTGGCCGTGTTCAAGCTGCCGCGCGACAATACCACCGATTACATCAAGCGCGTGATCGGGCTCCCGGGCGATCGCATCCAGATGAAGGATGGCGTGCTCTACATCAACGATGCCGCGGTCAAGAAAGAGCGGATCGACGACTACTATGATCCGACAGGTGACTGCTGCAATGGCAATACAGGGCCGGTGCCGCGATACCGTGAGACACTTCCCAATGGCGTGACCTACAACGTCCTCGATATTGCCGATGGTGGTGCCGACAACACCGACGTCTATCTGGTTCCCGACAAGCATTATTTCATGATGGGCGACAATCGCGACAACTCGCAGGACTCGCGGTTCAGCCATGTTGTGGGCTACGTGCCTTATGAGAATTTCGTGGGCCGTGCCGACATCATCTTTTTCTCCATCAGGCCCGACACGGCGATCTGGGAGATCTGGAAATGGCCTTTCTCGATCAGGTGGAACCGGTTCCTCAATCTCGTACGTTGAACCTGTGGTGAAGTTCACTGCCGCGGCATACAAGAGCCTGGCGGAAAAGCTGGGCTACGAATTCAAGGACCGGGCGCTGCTCAAAATGGCGCTGACTCATTCGAGCCAGGCGAAAACCAGCAAGGACTACGAACGTCTCGAGTTTCTCGGTGACAGGGTTCTCGGCCTGATCGTTGCCGAAGAGCTTTACCTGCGCAATCCCGCGCAACGCGAAGGTCATCTAGCGCCGCATTTTTCGGCGATCGTTTCGGGAGCTGTTTGCGCCGACGTGGCGCGTTCCATCGGCTTGCAGGATCATATCATTGCGGGTCCGCGTGAACTCTCAGCCGGGATTGCCAAGAACACGACCGTTCTGGGCGACGCCATGGAAGCAATTGTCGCCGCAGTCTATCTTGACAGCGGGCTGGAAGAAGTGCGCCGGCTGGTGCTGAAATTCTGGGGCATGCACCTGTCGCAAAAGGGAACGGTCAAGAAGGATGCGAAGACGTTCCTGCAGGAATGGGCACTCGGCCGGTCACTGCCAATCCCCGCCTATGTCGTTGCCGGGCGCGAGGGACCCGATCACGCGCCGCAGTTTGTCGTCGACGTGCAGATCCAGGGCTTTTCGACGGCCCGCGGCTCAGGACTTTCCAAGCGGACGGCAGAACAGGTCGCGGCAGAAGCCTTTCTCGCACGAGAGAATTTGAGAACATGAGCGACACTTCCTCACGCTGCGGATTTTGCGCCATCATCGGTGCGCCAAATGCCGGCAAGTCTACCCTGGTCAACAAGCTGGCCGGCAGCAAGATATCGATTGTCTCGCGCAAGGTGCAGACAACCCGGGCGCGGATCCGGGCCATTGCGATTGAAGGACCGTCACAGGTCGTGTTCGTGGATACGCCCGGAATCTTCAAGCCGAGGCGCAAGCTCGATGAATTCATGGTCGAGAATGCCTGGGCCGGTGCAGGAGAAGCCGATGCAGTTGTGCTCCTCGTCGATGTCCAGAAGGGACTGGATGAGGAGGTGCGCGGCATCATACAGAATTTGCTGTCAGCGAAACACGCCGCGATATTGGCGCTTAACAAGATCGATCTCATGCCACGCGAGAAACTTCTGGCGCTCGCAGCTTCATTCGCCGAACTGTTTCCTTTCACCGCGACCTTCATGATCAGCGCGCAAAAGGGGAGCGGTGTCGCCCATCTCAAACAGCACATTGCGATGATGATGCCGGTTGGGCCATGGCTCTATCCGGAAGACCAGATCGCCGACGCGCCTTTGCGATTCCTCGCCGCCGAGATCACGCGGGAAAAAATCTACGAACGGCTGCACGAGGAATTACCCTATTCGACAACCGTCGAGACCGAGAACTGGGAAGAGCGCAAGGACGGATCGGTCAAGATCGACCAGGTCATCTATGTCGAGCGCGACAGCCAGAAAAAAATTGTTCTCGGAAAAGGCGGCCAGCAGATCAAGGTGATCGGGCAGCTGGCACGAAAGGACATCGAAACGTTTCTTGACCGGAGGGTGCATCTGTTTCTCTTTGTCAAGGTCAGGGAGAACTGGACCGAGGACCCGGAGCGCCTTGCCGCCATGGGCGTTGGACACCGCTGAACCCGCCATGGAATGGCGCGACGAAGGCATCATCCTCTCGGTCAGAACGCATGGCGAGACCAGCGCCATTGCCGACATCCTGACCGCGAGCCGCGGGCGCACACTGGGGCTGGTGCGTGGCGGGCGATCGCGAAGCCAAAGGCCGGTGCTGCAAATTGGCAACATCGTTGCCGCGCACTGGCGTGCACGGCTTGAGGACCATCTGGGCAATTTCGTACTGGAGCCGCTGTTCCTGAAGGCCGGAGGCATTCTTGACGAACCGTTCAAGCTGGCCGGACTGACGACGCTTACGGCTCTTGCGCAACTCCTGCCGGAGCGCGAACCACACCCGAAGATCTACGCGGC
>JANMMJ010000248.1:0-2544 GCA_031373255.1 Hyphomicrobiales bacterium | reverse complement strand
ATCCCGCATTTCATCCATTCGCCCTTCTACGTCTATGCCTATGCCTTCGGCGATTGCCTGGTGAACTCGCTCTATGCCCGCTACCAGGAAAGCGACAAGGGCTTCCAGGAGAAGTA
Organism: Hyphomicrobiales bacterium; assembly: GCA_031373255.1. Classification (GTDB taxonomy): domain Bacteria; phylum Pseudomonadota; class Alphaproteobacteria; order Rhizobiales; family Aestuariivirgaceae; genus JANMMJ01. The sequence continues at coordinate 2,428 of JANMMJ010000248.1, read as the reverse complement.
TTTCACCATGCTGAAAGCGGGCGGCACCAAGCACCATTCGGAGCTGCTCAAACCGTTTGGACTCGATGCTACCGATCCAAACTTCTGGCTGAAGGGTCTTTCGGTGATCTCGGGATTCATCGATGAGCTTGAGGCGATGGAAAGCGTGTGACGATTGAATATGTCGAGGCCAGCCCAGATGACGCGGAGGCGATTGCCCGGGTGCATGTGACGTGCTGGCAGGAGACCTATCGCGGGCTTCTGCCGGATGAATATCTGGATCGGCTTTCGTTCGAGTCAAAGCTCAAGATTTGGCAGGAAGCTCTTGCTTCGCAAGGTAATTTCGTACTTCTGGCGCGGCATGCTGGCGTTATTGTTGGTTTTATCAGCAGCGGGCCGGTCAGTTCCTTGCCCAGCTACGGGGCGGATGGCGAGATTTACGCGCTTTACCTTCTGGCCGGCTATCACGGCCAGGGGATTGGCAGTCGGCTCTTTCGTTCAGCCGCGAAGCGCTGGGCCGGGAAAGGCGGGAAGAGCCTGATCGTAATGTTCCTGGATGGCAACGCCAAAGCCGCTGCGTTCTATAACGCCCACGGCGGCAGGGAGGTTGGCCAGGGTGCTTACGAGATTGCCGGGAAGCCATTCAAGGACTTGGCTTTCAGGGTTGATGACCTGGCAGCGCTATAGAGCCGATTCGAGTCGCTGCTATCACTCATTTGGTCTGGGCGACTTGCCATGGTTCGTAGTCGGACATGACTGCCCACCAGCGCTGGAGCCTGGGGAAGTCGCTCATAAGCACCTGACCTTCTTCCGTCTCAAGGAAGTATCCGAAGATGGGTGCCGTGTGAAAATCGGCGAGTCCCGGGCTTTCTCCCAGGAGGTAAGGGCCGTCCGCCACCAGATCGTTGAGCGCCGACAGATAGGTCCGGGCCCTGGGAAGGGCCGATGCGATCAGGGCTTCGTTGCCCGCCTCGTCTTCGCGGGGCTTCGATATGCGCTCCACATAGATATCCCAGACCAACGGCCGGTACGCGGATGTATCCGCCATCGAAATAATCTGGGTCATGCGGGCACGGCCACGGGCGTCCGCAGGCTGCAGGGCGGGTCCGTCGAATGCTTCATCGATGTAGCGATTGATGGCAACGGTCTCGAAAAGGGTGAAATCGCCGTGGACGAGGGTGGGAATGCGGGCCAACGGATTGAGGCTGCGATAGAATTGCGGAATGCCGCCCTTCGCGAAAATATCAATGTTTTCAAGGTGATATTTTACGTGTTTTGCCTCCAGGGCAGTGCGGGCGGCACGCACGTAGACACTGTAAGTGGCGCCATAGAGCGTTGGCTTGGCTTCGCTCAAGCCGCCAGCAGGCTTTCGAAGAGCGGTCGGCAGTCGGTGTTGCCGTGCAATGGTTCGATCATGTTCTCGGGGTGGGGCATCATGCCGATGACGTTGCCCACCTCATTGACGATGCCGGCGATGCCGTTCATGGCGCCATTGGGGTTGCCTTCGACGTAGCGGAAGACAACGCGGCCGTCGCCTTCGAGGCGATCTAGGGTGTCAGAATCGCAAATATAATTGCCTTCGCCGTGGGCGACGGGGCAGCGAACGACCGTGCCCTCAGCCAGCCGGTTGGTGAAGAAGGTCCGGGTGTTTTCGACCTTGAGCCTCACCTCACGGCAGACGAAGCGGAGCCCAGCATTGCGCACGAGGGCACCTGGGAGCAGGCCCGCCTCGGTGATGATCTGAAAGCCGTTGCACACGCCCAGAACCTTCAACCCTTTCAAGGCTTTGGCGCGAATATCTGTCATGATGGGTGAACGGGCTGCGATGGCGCCGCAGCGGAGATAGTCGCCGTAGGAAAAGCCGCCCGGAACCACTGCCAAATCGACGTCCGGCAGGGTGGTTTCAGTGTGCCAGACGGTCACGGGTTTGCGGCCGGTGACGGCTTCCAGCGCCATGGCCATGTCGGTTTCGCGATTGATGCCCGGAAAAAGGATGACAGCGGATTTCATGGTTTGGTCGCGCAGGGCCTCAAGCCAGTTCTATGTCGTAGTTCTCGATCACCGTGTTGGCGATGAGCTTCTCGCACATGGCCTCGGCCTCTGCCATGGCCTTTGCCTTGTCGGTCTGGGCGAGGTCGATTTCGAAATATTTTCCCTGGCGGACATGCTCCACGCCGCCGAAGCCAAGCGAGCCCAGGGCGCCTTCGATGGCTTTCCCTTGCGGGTCAAGCACGCCCTTCTTGAGGGTGATCTTGATCTTCGCCTTCATGCTCAATCGTTCTTCACAAGCCGCGGTTTGGAGCGCTCAGGCTGTTCGTTCTCGGGCAGGATGCCGAGGCGCCTGGCCACTTCCTGATAGGCTTCGACGAGGCCGCCCATGTCCCGGCGGAAACGATCCTTGTCAAGCTTGTCGTTGGTCTTGATGTCCCAGAGGCGGCAGCTGTCGGGG
>JANMMJ010000244.1:0-40623 GCA_031373255.1 Hyphomicrobiales bacterium | reverse complement strand
AAATTGGCGCGGGCTCCCGTATAGATAACGAGATCACCGTTGCCTCGCTTGATGGCACAACACAGCAGATAACCGTGACCATCACCGGAACCAACGATGCGCCTGTCGTTTCAGCGCCTGTTCCCGATCAGCCGGCCACCGTGGGTGCCGCATTCAGCTACACAGTCCCCGCAGCAACATTCTCGGATGTCGATACTGGCGATACGCGTGTTCTGTCGGCCAAGCTTGCCAGTGGTGCTGGTCTGCCGGCTTGGTTGGTCTTCAATGCTACAACGGGTCAGTTTTCCGGAACGCCGGGCGCAGGCGATACCGGTGCCTTGAATTTGCGCGTTACCTATACAGATGGCGCCGGCGCATCCGTGTCCGATGACTTCACGCTCAATATTTCAGGTGTGACCGTAAACAATCCTCCAGTTTTCACCTCTCCCGCATCCGCCAGCGTGAAAGAGAACAGTTCGAGCATCGTACTCGATGTCAATGCCACCGATCCCGAAGGCGCAACTGTCGCTTACTCCCTGACCGGCGTGGATGCCGGTCTATTCACCATCGATGCGAATGGCGTGATCAGATTTGTCACGTCTCCAGATTTTGAAGCGCCAGCCGATGCCGGCGCCAACAATGTCTACAACGTCACCGCAAACGCCAGTGACGGCCCCAACACCGCAAGCCAGAATCTGACAATCACTGTGACCGACGAAGAATTTGTGATTTCCGGCAGTGGCGCGCTTAACGGCAGCAATGAGGAAGACACCATCAGCGGCCAGTCCGGGGCCGACAGCATTCGCGGCCTTGCCGGAAATGATGTGCTGAATGGCAACAATGGTGCCGACACGCTTGAAGGTGGAACGGGCGCCGACACGTTGAATGGCGGCAACGGCAATGACTTTGCCAGCTATTTTGAGGACGCTTCGGGCGCATCGATCAATCTGACAACCGCCGTCTTTGGTGGTTCTGCGGCTGGCGACAAGTTCAACAGCATCGAATACGTGAGTGGTTCCAATACCGGAAACGACACGATTACCGGAAGCTCCGCAGCCGACCGCATACTCGGCAATGGCGGCAATGACCTGCTCGATGGCGACGCGGGCCGCGACACCCTCGAAGGCGGCGCTGGAAACGATACCCTGAATGGCAATGGCGGCCAGGACACGATGACCGGGGGCGCTGGAGTTGACATCTTCGACTTCAACGGAACTTCCGGATCAGGCACCGGCGCAAACAAGCGCGACTCGATCTCCGATTTCGCCTTCAACGTCGATAGAATCGATCTTTTCGATATTGATGCCAGGGCCGGCACTGCGGGCAATCAGGACTTCACATTCATTGGTACGGCAGCCTTCTCCGCCGAAGGCCAGGTGCGTGTGCTGCAATCGGGTGCCGACACAATTTTAGAGGTCAACACCAGCGGCACCGGCAATACCGAGATGGAGGTCCTGTTGACCGGCGTGAACGCGTCTTCACTTGATCAGTTCGACTTCATCTTATAGTCAAGCCAAAACAAGCAGTGGACATGATTCCTGAGTACTGGAATGGATTTAACTTGTCGGCTCAGGAGTAATCGATGGCGTCGTTCACTGCATCCCCAGCGGGGAACAATGTTGCCAATGCGGTAACAAGCACGCTGACCGGATTTACCGGTGGCAGCCTGGCCGAGCTTCAGGACACGATCGGCGATACATTTCTGGGGTCCGAAGGCAACGATATTGTCGTCTCGGGGGCTGGCGACAACACCGTTACCGGTGGTGCCGGCGCAGACTATTTTCTGGGGGGCTCGGGCGCCGACCTGGTGATCTTCAATACGGGAGATACTGTAGCTGGCGAAGTAGCGAATGGCGCCACGGGGCTTGATACGATTTTCGCCACCGGCACTCTGGATTTCTCGATCTGCGATATCGATCATTTCGGCACGCTGCAAACCGGAGACGCCGGCAGCGACGTAACAATTTCCAACATCCAGACCGGGGGCTCAGGGTTCACCAAGTTCATGGGTGGTACGGGGTTTGACCGCATCACCGTCCTCATGAGCCCGGCATCAAACACGGAGAATCTTTCCAACGATACCGTTGATGGCGTTCAGGGGATCTTTTTTACCGGCATCGAAGAGATCCGGATTATCGACACTCTCGGGGCTTCAAACTCGCTCGTAGGTTCGACCCAGGCGGACATGATCGACGGTGGAGCCGGCAACGATACATTGTCCGCGCGCGAGGGCAATGACACCATCACTGGTGGTCTCGGCAATGACACGATGAATGGTGGAGAAGGCGCCTCCGACCTCGTGATCTACGCTGGCCCGCTTCTGCAATACTCGATCTCGGGCACCGGCTCTGGCCCGTACACAATCACCGACAATATCGGCGGCGAGGGTGTCGACATCGTGAGGAACGCCGAATTCATAAGCTTCGGCGGCACGGCATATACAATGCAGAGCCTCGCGAACGCGGCCGCAACGATCGATGGCACCAAGACGGGCAGCGTCAAGGAAGATACCGTCTCCAGCACGTCCGGAACCCTGACGGTGGTCGATCCCGACACGGGACAGGGGTTCTTCAAGACGACGCCACTGGTGGCACCGCTCTATGGCACCTTCTCCATCGACGCGAACGGCAACTGGAACTACGTCCTGAACGATGCGCTGGCGGCAGTAAATGGGCTGGGCGAAGATGAGCCCCTCGTCGATACTATAAAGGTCGTTTCCGCGGACAACACCGCGGCCACCATCACCATTGCCATTCACGGCACCGACGATGCGCCGGTCATATCGGCCCCCAGCATGCGGAACTACGCGGAAAACGGCTTGGGGCAAGTTGCCGATGTCAATGCCACCGATGCCGAAGGCGATGACATCACCTACACGCTGACCGGAGTAGATGCAGCACTCTTTTCGATCAATGCCGATACCGGCGTTGTGCGCTTTCTTGCCACGCCCGATTTTGAGAGCCCCGGCGACGCAAACCACGACAATATCTACAATCTCATTATCCGGGCGGGTGATGGCACCGCGCTTTCTGAAAAGCCCCTGACGGTCAAGGTTACAGACGTCGAGCACGTCATAAACGATCCATTGGGCGCAGCCGGTGGTGTAGTCCTGGGCACGAGCGAGGAAGACACTATCAATGGATTTGGCGGCAACGATGTTCTGAAAGGTCTTGCAGGAAACGACGTTCTCAACGGTGGCGTGGGTGCCGATAGCATGTTTGGGAGCACCGGCGCCGACACACTCAACGGTGCTGGCGGAAGTGATCAGCTTGTGGGCGGATTTGGTGGCGATATTCTGTCTGGCGGAAGTGGCGCAGACAAGTTTCGCTTCACCACCACGGCCGACTCGAAAGCCGGTTCCATCGATATCATCGGTGACTTTGTGTCCGGCATCGACCGGATCGATCTTTCAGCCATTGACGCATCGCTGTTGGCTTTGGGCAATCAGGGCTTCACTTTCATTGGCACCGCGGGGTTCACTGCCGAGGGCCAGGCCAGAGTGTTCGGTTCAGGCGGAAACACCTTCCTGCAACTGAACACCAGCGGTGCGGGCGGAGCGGAAACAGTCATCAAGCTGATCGGCATCCTTCCCGGCAGTCTCGATTTGCACGATTTCATTCTGTAGCCGAACGCCCGCCGCTTCGCGCGTAGGAGCGTTCGTTCAAGAATCAATCCGTTCAGCATCTTGGCAGAAACGCTCCCGCGACGTGCTTTCGCTATTTGCTAACCGAAACGCCTTTCGCGCCGCTCGCATGCAAATCCCGTTCACCACACATGGTTAACCGTTCGGAAACGAACTGCTGCGAAACTGACATTCTCCCCAGCCTTAGCTTCATCTTCGGCCTGGAGAATGAAGGATTGATTCATGTTTGCCGCCGCTTCGTCCCGGAGCGGCGACGAATAAGGGTTGACTGGGAGTGCCCAAGTCGGCAAATTCCGGGCCGGTGAGCGCCTTACGGTGCCCCGGTGCAGGAATAAGCTGGTGGGACGGCTGTTCTGCAATGTGCCTTGGCAGGGTTCGTTTCCTGAAAAGGTGCGGCGCAAGTGTTAGGGAACGAGTGAGGGGATAAGTCTTTTGAACGACCGCGTCTCGCAGAATGCTGGCCGTAACTGGGTTCCACCTCGTCGGCCTGCACCGCGTCCATTTGTGAAATCTCAATTCGTGGAACCGATCGATCCGTTCGATCGCGAGGACGCTCCCGCATCTCGCTGGATGCTGACCACCTGTATCGCTGGCATCGCCGGCTCTCTTATTATTGGCGGCGCACTTCTCGGTCTGTTTGGCGAAAATGCCGTGCCAAATGGGGCTTTTGCGTCGATTGCTCCCGCTGACCAGAACTCCGTCCGCGCGCTGAAATCGAGCATGGGCGGCAACTTGATAGATGCCGTGAACCTGAAGCCGCTGAAGGAAATGTCAGTCGCGTTTCAGCCGAAAGTGGAAGTAGCGCTTGTCGTTCCCGAGCGCGATCTGGACGAGGATTTTGCCTATCCCTCGATCACCAGCCAGGACCTGCCGTACGGCGACAGCAAGACTGTTGTGCTTGATGCTGAGATCGAAGCTTCGGCCGCCGAAGACGAAAACATCACCACCATCACCAAGACACCGCCACCCGAGCCGGTCGACGAATCAATCGTTCTGGCCAAGGGGCATAGCCTGGTTGATGCCCTGGTTGACCGCGGCGTGGCCCGTGCTGTCGCCGAATCACTCGCCAAGGCGCTCGATCCGGTATTTCCAGCCCGCATGCTGAAGGATGGCATGCAGTTCGACCTCACGCTCGATCAGCAGCAGGATTTTTACGGCCGCTACGTGATCTTCCCGGTGCGCCTTGCCTTCAAGCCCGGCCCCAAGGAAGAAATCGTCATCGAAGCTGACGAAGATGGCCGCTTTGTCGCCATGGTGGATGGCGAAGAAGCCAAGCGCCTGTCGCGCTATGCCAACATCACGCAGTTCAAGACCCGGGCAAAGGTCGGCTCCAGCCTCTATGCCACCGCCAAGGACAACAAGGTTCCCGATTACATCACTTCGGAACTGAGCCGCATCTTCGCGTATGACGTCGACTTCCAGCGCCAGGTCAAGGCATCCGACACCTTCGAGGTATTCTTCGGCAACCCTCTGACCGGTTCGTCCACCAAGCGCAAGGTCTTGCACTACGCGCAGCTGACCCTCGCCGGGAAGACCAGGACATACTACCGCTACACGACTGCCGACGGTCAGACCGACTACTTCGATGAGAAGGGCAGATCAGCAACCAAATCGCTGCTCAAGACGCCGGTTTCGGGCGCCCGTCTGACTTCGGGCTTCGGCATGCGCCGCCATCCGCTGCTGGGCTATTCGAAGATGCATGCCGGTGTGGATTTCGGCGTTCCCTATGGCACGCCCATCCGGGCAGCAGGTGCGGGTGCGGTTGAACTTGCAGGCCGCAATGGGGCCTACGGCATCGTCGTGAAGCTGCAGCACAACAAGAAATATGAAACAGTTTACGCGCACATGAGCAAGCTCGCGGCGGGCATTCGCCGTGGCGCCAAGGTCAACCAGGGCCAGATCATCGGCTATGTTGGTTCGACCGGCAGATCGACCGGACCGCATCTGCACTATGAAGTGCGTGTCAATGATCGCCCGGTAAATCCGTCGCGCATCAATGCTGCCGGCGCCAAGCAATTGGCCGGCAAGGATCTGGCCAACTTCAAGCAGCACAAGATGAAGATCGCTGCCTTGATGCAAAGCGCGCCATCCGCAACGCAGGTCGCGCAAGTTTCTCCATAAGCACTACTCATAGTCGCTCTGACAATTCCATGTGGAAGCTTGTTATTTAGTATCAATCGTTATATACGAAAATATATAACGGAGAATGCGATGCTGGAGAGCGTCAGCCGACATCTGATTTTCGTCCTGCTTTCGGGATACCTGGCATTTGCCCCCACCGCAGCACGTGCCGAATCGGTTAAAGTATTCGCCGCAGCAAGTCTCAAGAACGCCATCGACGAGATCGCCGCATCATGGAAGGCGTCGACCGGCAAGGAAGCCGTTGCCTCATATGCGGCGTCGTCAGCATTGGCCAAACAGATCATCGAAGGCGCACCCGCCGACATCTTTGTTTCCGCCGATATTCCCTGGATGGATGCTGTTGCCGAGAAAAACCTGATTGCAACCGATAGCCGGAAGAACCTCCTCGGCAATACGCTGGTTCTCGTGGCTACCGCCGGATCGGGCAAGAAGATCGAACTCAAGTCCGGTGCCGATCTCGCAGGGCTTCTCGGCGACAGCAAACTCGCCGTCGCCGACGTCAAAGCTGTGCCGGCGGGCAAATATGCCAAGGCAGCACTCGAAACCCTGGGGCTCTGGCCATCGGTTGAGAAAAACCTGGCGATGTCGGAAAACGTCCGGGCGGCCCTGGCTCTCGTCGCGCGCGGCGAAGCCCCGCTGGGCATAGTCTATGGCAGCGATGCGAAATCCGAAGGCAAGGTGGAAGTCGCCGGTGTGTTCCCTCAAGACTCTCATCCCCCCATCATCTATCCTGTCGCCTTGATCTCGGCCTCGGCAAACCCGGACGCAAAGGAGTTTCTGTCTTTCCTTTCGTCCGATGGAGCCACGGCCGTGTTTGAGAAGCAGGGGTTTGAAGTCCTCAAATGAGCATCAATGTTCGAACTGTCCGCCGATGAATGGACAGCCGTTCTCCTGAGCCTCAAGGTCGCCAGCGTCGCCACGCTGGCGTCCATACCGGCCGGTATTGCCCTGGCATGGCTGTTGGCGCGTTGCGAGTTCTGGGGCAAGACCCTGCTCAACGGCCTGGTGCATCTGCCCCTGGTCCTTCCACCCGTCGTCACCGGCTATCTTCTGCTCTTGACCTTCGGTCGAAAGGGTTGGGCCGGGGCTTTTCTCGACCAGTGCTGCGGCATCGTGTTTTCGTTTCGCTGGACGGGTGCAGCACTGGCCGCTGCCATCATGGGGTTGCCGCTTATGGTTCGCGCCATCAGGCTGACAATCGAAGCGATCGACAACCGTCTCGAAGGCGCCGCCGCAACGCTTGGCGCCAATCCGCTGCGCGTGTTTGCCACGATCACCCTGCCCCTTGCCGCTCCCGGTGTTCTTGCCGGCAGCATCCTGGCCTTCGCCAAAGCGCTTGGCGAGTTCGGCGCGACCATAACTTTTGTTTCCAACATTCCGGGAGAGACCCAAACTCTTCCAGCAGCCATCTACACCTTCACGCAAGTGCCGGGCGGTGATGCCGGAGCATTGCGCCTTTCGCTCGTAGCGATCGCGATTTCACTCCTGGCATTGATTGCTTCCGAGATTCTTGCCCGCCGCCTGAGCCGCCGCGTCGCGGGTTTCGCATGATCGCCGTTGAACTGAAGCTCAAGCGTCCACGCTTCTCGATTGATGTTGCATTCAATGCCGGCGCAAGCATCACCGCTCTTTTCGGGCCATCTGGTTCGGGGAAATCGACGGTTCTCAACCTGATCAGCGGCCTCGAGCGCCCGGATTCTGGGCGAATCGAAATCAACGGTCAGGTCCTGTTCAATCACGCGCAGAAGATTGATGTTCCGGCCCACAAGCGCCGCATCGCCTATGTCTTTCAGGATGCCCTGCTCTTTCCGCATCTTTCCGTCCGGCAAAACCTGCTTTACGGTTTCGCCGGTGGCAGCATCGGCCTGAAGCAAGTCGTCAATCTGCTCGACATAGGACATCTTTTGCACGGCAGGCCCGCAACTCTTTCGGGCGGCGAGCGCCAGCGCGTGGCCATCGGCCGGGCCATACTCTCCGCCCCTGGCCTGCTGTTGATGGATGAGCCGCTGGCGAGCCTCGATCTCGCCCACAAGCGCGAAATTCTCCCCTATATCGAGCGTCTGAATCAGTCACTTGCAATTCCGGTCATCTACGTATCGCACGCGATCGACGAGGTCGCCCGTCTCGCCGGCCATGTTGTCGTACTGAAAGATGGACGCGTGGTGGATCGTGGGTCCCCGCAAGCCGTTCTGCCTCCAACAGAGACATCATCGGACCGCTTTGCCCGCATCTCGGTGCTTCTGGCGGGGGCGGAGAGTTACGACCGGCACTACCGCCTCACATCCTTCTCCCATCCCGCGGGAAAGATAACGCTGGCCGGCGAGTTTCCCTTGACACACCAATCCGTCCGCATCGTCGTGCGCGCCACCGATGTCACGCTGGCGCGAAGGCGTCCCGATGGCATTTCGGCCCGCACCATGCTGCAGGGCGTCTTGTCAAGGATCGAGCAGAGCGAAGACGCCGTCGCGATCGCTCACGTGACCCTTGACGGTGGTGATCAACTGGCAGCAGCGCTGACCCGTAAGGCCATTGACGACCTTGGACTGAAGCCCGGTGATAAAGTCTGGAGCCTGTTGAAATCCGTTTCGATCGATGAGCGCTGGCTCGCCGCACCCTGATGGGAGTCAGGGTACAAAGGCGCACTCTGCCGAAATGGGCATCGAACTCAACTCATGTGCCAGCCGTGGCTCACCACCAATGACTGTCCGGTCAGCGCGTTGGTGGGGAAGGAGGCGAACAACAGGGCGATCTCGGCGACATCATCCACAGTGGTGAATTGCTTGTCCACGGTCTCGGCCAGCATGATGTTCCTGACCACCTCGTCCTCGCTGATCCCCAGTTCACGCGCCTGTTCGGGGATCTGTTTTTCGACCAGCGGCGTCTTGACGAATCCAGGGCAGATCACGTTGGCCCGCACCCCATGCTCCGCCCCTTCTTTCGACACGGTGCGGGCAAGACCCAATAGTCCATGCTTCGCCGTGACATAGGCAGCCTTGAGGGGCGATGCTTCCTTGGAATGCACCGAGCCCATATAGATGATGCTGCCGGATTTTTTACTGTACATGTGCGGAAGGCAGGCCCTGGTCGTCAGGAACGCACCATCGAGATGAATGGCCAGCAGTTTTTTCCAGTCGGCAAAGGGAAAATCCTGCAGCGGATGAACGATCTGGATCCCGGCATTGCTGATCAGGATATCGACACCGCCAAATTGCTTGACGACTTGCGCAATGCCGGTGTTGACCTGCTCTTCACTGGTGACATCCATGGCAATGCCGATGGCTTTGCCAGGGCCCATATTCGAAAGCTCTTTCGCGGTGGCCGAAGCGGCTTCCTCCTTGAGGTCGGCAATGGCGACGTTGGCGCCCTCGGCGACAAATCGTTTCGCTATTTCATAACCGATGCCGCTGGCGGCACCGGTGACGACGGCGATCTTGTTTGCGAGTTTCATGACCTGCTCCTTGTTTCGAACAACTTGCCGCCATGCGCCAGGTCGAATGTCCGCAAGCCGCCGCGCAGTCTTTTGCGGTTCTTCCATTCCGGGCGGTTCAGTGTGGCTATGACGTCCTTGCGTCCCTGCTCCCAGTGCTCTTCGACGGAGACCCGCGAGAACTCGTAATCGCGTGCATGGCTTTCATAAGCACGGGCCCGATAGATCAATTGCACGATCGAGATATCGGGTTCATGCTTCTGGCTGGCCAGCAATTGTACGTCGGGATCGCTCTGCAAATCGCCGGGAAGTTTGCGCAGTAGTCTCTTGAGTGCTTGGCGAAGGGCGACCTTCTCGCGCATCATGTCCGTGTTGAGACGCGTCCTGCTGGAATAGCGGATTTCTTTTTCCCGCTCGACCGCGTCAAGCAAGGTTTCTGGCAGCACGCCCCGCGCGCTGAACAGGTCGATCTGGAATATGCACAGACCTTCAACCTCCGCCGGCTCGTCCAGCACATATTGCAGCGGCGTATTGGAAACAAGACCGCCGTCCCAGTAGTATTCTCCGCCGATCTCGATTGGCGGCAGACCCGGCGGCAATGCCCCTGATGCCATCACATGTTCCGGTCCGAGCGCTTCTTTGTGACTGTCGAAATAAGCAAAATTTCCGGACTTCACATTGACCGCTCCAACCGACAGTCGCATCTCCTTACGCTTGAGAATATTGAAGTCGACGAGCTCCCGCAGCGTTTCACGCAGCGGCTCGGTGTTGTAATAGCCGAGCGTCCCTTGTCCGTTCGTGGGCGCAAAAACCGGCGGCGGCAGACGCGGTTCGAAAAAGCCCGGCACGCCGTAGATCAGGCTGAAAAAAGCGCTCGCTTCATTGAAGCTGTTGCGCCAACGATCTTGATGAGAGAGCGGCATGCCGATCAGGGCGGAAGATACCCGCTCCCAGAACATGCGCAACCGCTTCACCCGGTTTTCCGGCGCATTTCCGGCAATGATGGCGCCGTTGATCGCCCCGATCGAAATTCCCGCGACCCAGTCGGGCGAATAACCATTCTCTGCCAGCGCCTCATAGGCACCGGCCTGATAGGCGCCCAAGGCCCCGCCACCCTGCAGAACGAGAACGCAGAGATCACCATCTTGCTGTCGGGCATCTTGTTGCATAGCAACAAACTTAAGCGCCGGATTATTGCAATGCAACAAAATGAATATGAATTCTCTGTGAGGTTAGCAAGCCGGGGACAAAGGGCAGGCCGCACCCTGACTCGCTTCAAACGCCTGGAAAAATACCCTTCAGGCGATCCGAAACGATGACGTCCGCCTCGCGTTCAATGGCGCGATAGGCTTCAACCAGCCGCATTCCCAGCGCGGTCAGCCGTGTGCCACCACCGCCACTGCCGCCGGCGGCCGTTTCCACGGCGGAGCCGCCGACGAGCCCGTTGATCTCCTCGATCAGCAGCCAGGCCCGGCGATACGACATGCCCATCTTGCGCGCCGCCGCCGAGATCGAGCCGGTTTCGGAGACGCATTCCAACAGCCTGACCTTGCCGGGACCGAGGCGTTTCTCGGGTCCGAACTCGATGCGAAACGTGGCGCGTGGAAATTCACTCATTTGAACAACTCTGCCATGCCCTTGCGGGCTTGCGAAGTCCCTGCGCATAAGCTTTCCTTGTGTCCAGCTTTATCACCTTCCTCGCCGCCTATGTATTGAGCCAGTTCTACCGCTCCTTCCTTGCGGTGATTGCACCCGAACTGGCGCAGGAACTGACACTTGACCCGCAGGCATTGGCCAATATGCAGGCCTGGTGGATCGCGGGCTTCGTTCTCATGCAGTTCCCCGTGGGCTGGGCCCTCGATACCATTGGTCCGCGCCGCACCGTGGCAAGCCTTATGCTGGCAGCCGTCGTCGGAGCCGTGCTTTTCGCCAGGGCCAAGAGTGCATTGGAACTCGATGTAGCCATGGCAATGATCGGAATAGGCTGTGCCTCGATCTTCATGGGCGCCATTTATGTCTTCGGCCGGGTCAATCGCCCGGAGCAATTCGCCCTGCTCTGTTCCTGGCTCATTGGCATTGGCACGGCGGGCAATCTCCTGGCCGCATCACCATTGGCGTGGGCAGCCGAGAGTTTTGGATGGCGTGGCTCGATGCTCGCAATCGCCGCGGCAACGGCCATTTCCGCGGTCCTGATTTTCTTCTTCATCCAGGACCCCGTGCGCTTGCAATCAAGAACGGGTGGCGGCTTCTTCGCCGGTATTGTCGAAATACTTTCCATACGCGCCATCTGGCCGCTGCTGCCGCTCACGGCGGTCGGTTACTCCGTGATTCTCTCGGAGCGCGGCCTCTGGGCCGGGCCTTATTTCGCCGAAGTCCATGGCCTTGGACCGGTGGATCGCGGCAACGCACTCCTCGTCATGGCGGCGGCCATGTCGGCGGGCGCCATGATCTATGGTCCCCTGGATCGCCTCCTCGGCACGCGCAAATGGATCGTGGCTGCAGGCACGGCCTTGGCTGCCGCCTGCCTTTTGGCGTTGGGATATGCGACACTGACTTTGGCGGGGGCGATCATCGTCATGGCAGCACTCGGTGCATTCGCCATGACCTACGGCGTGCTCATGGCGCACGGCCGCGCTTTCTTTCCCGATCATTTGTTGGGCCGGGGCATTACGCTCATGAATGTTCTGTTCATTGGCGGTGCCGGTATTCTGCAACCCCTCTCCGGTGCCTTGATGAAGCGCCTGTCGCCAGGCGATCCTGCCAGCGCTTTTGCCATACTGCACACAGGCTTTGCCGTGGCCCTGCTGCTGGCGCTTGCGATTTATCTCATTTCCACTGACCGTTCACCCACCCGATGAGGCGCACTCATGGATAATGCTCATTCGCTGTTTGATCGCGGCAAGAGTTGTCTCGTCGTGATCGACGTGCAGCAGTATTTCATCGACAAATTGCCGCTCGACCAGCGCCAGCCTATCGTCGAGCGCATTTCCTGGCTCATGCAGGTGGCAGGCATCCTGGAAATTCCCATCATCGCAACTGCGGAAGATATCGCCAAGGTTGGTCCATTGTTGCCCGAACTCGAAGCCCTGCTTCCCTCGGACAGCAACGTGCACGACAAGATGAGTTTCGGCCTCTCCGCCCAACCGGATATTCTGACGGCGGTCAAGGAAACCGGCCGCAGCGAATTTGTGCTGGTTGGGCTTGAAACCGATGTTTGTGTCGCGCAATCAGCCATTGGCTTGATTGAACAAGGCTACCGAGTCGCAGTGATCGAAGACGGCACGGCCTCTCCGCCGCCACACCACGATTTGGGCCTTCGCCGAATGGCAATGGCCGGCAGCACCATTTCAAGCGTCAAAGGCATGTACTACGAATGGGTCCGTGATCTCGCAACCGATGCCAGGGTCCGCTCCAGGTGGCAGAGGGACCTGCCGCGCGGCATGACATTATAAAAGCGCTTCACTTTAGTCCATCAGCCCAAGTTCACGTCGTCGCTTCATTGAAAGCCCCAGCAGAACGAGCCGGTGACTTTCTCTGAGATAGTCCTGAAGTGCCGCGTCATCGAGAGTTTCATCACCCGTGCGCTGCAGCCATATCATGCCCCGTGATGCAAGATAGGGTGCGGGTCGCATCCCTGGCTGTTCCTTCAACAGCTCAAAGGCCATGGGTGAGCACTTGAAGGTGACAGCCAACTCTTCGCCATCGTTCCAGCCACCAATGGCAAAGACTTTCCCGGCCGCCTTCCACACATGGGCGCCGCCCCATTGCACCACGTGCGATGCGTGGGGAAGCGCTGCGCAGAAGGCGTTGTAACGATCGAGGTCCACGGCGGCGACTTTATCGCATTAGACCGGGGTTCACCACCTGCGCGCGCCCCGTCCGCCAATTCGTCATTCCGGCCAAGCTTCGCATTGGCGAAGCGCCGAGCCGGAACCTAGCGCATCTGCCGGGACGAAAGGCCCGTCAATTTAAAATGGGAAGTGGACAGCGTGCGGCTTCCCAAGCTTGGCCCCGGCTCTGCGCCGTGCTCGCCGCACGGCTTGGCCGGGGTGACGGATTGGGGGTACTTCTCGTACTGCGAAAGCCCTCAATGCAGGCTGACAACCTTGCCATCGACCGGTTTGCCGCCGACCGCAAGTCCATTGAACGTCAACGTCCCTGCGACAACGTCAAGATCCACGGTATCGCCATCCTTGATCCGTCCGGCAAGGATTTCTTCAGCGAGGGGGTCCTGAACATTCTTCTGGATCGCCCGCTTGAGCGGCCGTGCACCATAGGAAGGATCGTAACCCTTGTCCGCCAGCCAGCTGCGTGCCGCATCCGACAAGGCCAGTTCGATCTTGCGATCAGCCAGCAGTTTCCGCAGCCGCTGCATCTGGATATCGACGATGGCGCCCATATCCTCACGTCTCAATCGGTGGAACACGATCATATCATCGAGTCGGTTGATGAATTCCGGGGGAAAGTGAGCCTTCGCAGCCTCAATCATTGTCTTTTGAATGAGATCGTCGTTTACAACACCGAGCTCGCTAATGTCTCTTGACCCCAAATTTGAAGTCATCACAATTAACGTATTCTTGAAGTCGACCGTTCGGCCCTGACCGTCCGTCAAGCGGCCATCGTCGAGAACCTGCAGCAACACGTTGAATACATCTTTGTGTGCCTTCTCCACCTCGTCAAACAGCACGACCTGGTAAGGCCGGCGCCGCACCGCTTCAGTGAGAGCGCCGCCCTCATCATAGCCAACATAGCCCGGAGGAGCGCCAATCAGCCGCGACACCGAATGCTTCTCCATGTATTCCGACATGTCGATCCGCACCATTGCGTGTTCGTCATCGAACAGATAGGCGGCAAGCGCCTTGGTCAGCTCAGTCTTGCCAACACCCGTCGGGCCGAGAAACATGAACGAGCCAATTGGCCGGTTGGGATCCTGAAGCCCGGCGCGTGCGCGCCTGACCGCAGTCGAGACAGCTTCCACCGCCTCCTCCTGGCCAACCACCCGCTTGCCGATTTCCATTTCCATCTGCAACAGCTTTTCGCGCTCGCCTTCCAGCATCTTGTCGACGGGTATGCCGGTCCAGCGCGACACAACCTGCGCAACGTGGTTCTCCGTGACGGCCTCTTCCACCATCTTGCTCTCGCCTTGAGCCTCCGATTCCTTGAGTTTCTTCTCAAGCCCGGGGATGGTCGAATAGGCAAGCTCGCCCGCCTTGGCGAAGTCGCCCTTGCGCTGCGCCTGCTCCAGCAGGTTGCGTGCCTGTTCCAGCTCTTCCTTGATCTTGGAGGCAGACGCCAGCTTTTCCTTCTCGGCCTGCCAATTGCGCGTCAGTGTTGCCGATTGCTCCTCAAAGCCGGCGAGTTCCTTTTCGAGCTTCTTCAGTCGGTCCTTGGAAGCCGTATCGGTTTCCTTCTTCAGCGCTTCGCGTTCGATCTGCAGCTGCATGATCCGGCGATCGATCTCATCCAGTTCCTCAGGCTTCGAATCGACCTGCATGCGCAGTCTTGCTGCCGCCTCGTCCATGAGGTCGATGGCCTTGTCGGGCAGGAAACGGTCCGTGATGTAGCGGTTTGACAGCATCGCGGCCGCAACCACGGCGGAGTCGGTGATGCGCACGCCGTGGTGAAGCTCGTACTTCTCCTTGATGCCGCGAAGGATCGAGATCGAATCCTCGACGGTAGGCTCGGATACGAAGATCGGTTGGAACCGGCGCGCCAGTGCCGCATCCTTTTCGACATGCTTGCGGTATTCATCAAGCGTCGTGGCACCAACGCAATGCAATTCGCCCCGTGCCAGCGCTGGCTTCAGCAGGTTCGAGGCGTCCATTGCGCCGTCGGCCTTGCCCGCACCCACCAGCGTGTGCATCTCGTCGATGAACAGGATGATGCCCCCTTCGGCCGAAGTGACCTCCGAGAGAACCGCCTTCAGGCGCTCTTCGAATTCACCGCGATACTTTGCACCTGCGATAAGTGCACCCATGTCCAGGGCCAGGAGCTTCTTGTCCTTGAGGCTTTCGGGCACATCGCCCTTGACGATGCGGAGCGCCAGGCCTTCGGCAATGGCAGTCTTGCCAACGCCGGGCTCGCCGATCAGCACTGGATTATTCTTGGTGCGCCGTGACAGAACTTGCATGGTGCGGCGGATTTCTTCGTCGCGCCCGATGACCGGATCGAGCTTGCCCGATTGCGCCGCCTCGGTCAGGTCACGCGCGTATTTCTTGAGGGCATCGTAGCTCTGTTCGGCAGAGGCGCTGTCGGCTGTCCGCCCCTTTCGGATGGAATTGATCGCTTCGTTGAGCCCCTGGGCCGTTACCGTGGCCATCTTGAGGATACGCGAGGCTTCGCTTTTTTCGACCGCCAGCGCCTGCAACAGCCGTTCGGCCGAAACATAGGAATCGCCAGCCTTCTGCGCCAGTTTCTGTGCAGTTTCAAAGACTCGCGCCAGTTCTGGCGACAGGTAGACCTGGCCAGCGCCACCGCCCGATACTTTTGGCGTCTTGGAAAGGACCGCTTCGGTTTCACGAAGGGCCAGGCGGCTGTCGCCACCCGAAGCCTTGATCAATCCGGCTGCCAGTCCTTCCTCATCGTCGAGCAGGACCTTCAACAGGTGTTCGGGGCTGAAGCGCTGATGGCCTTCACGAAGCGCCAGCGCCTGGGCTGACTGAATGAAACCCCGCGAACGTTCGGTATATTTCTCGAAATCCATGTGCTCTCTCCTCCTCTGCGCGCTGTTCGAGGCCTTATGGAAGCACCCCGGATAACGCCGTCATGGGTTGGATGGGTTCCTTGCGGGAGCTATTGACCCCCGCAAAGGCGATCAACAAGCCGTCCGATTGGACATCCTCGCCAGATATAGGAAGGTTTTGCGCGCCCGCAAGTTCCCGTGAGCATTCGGTCGCAGCCGCAAGGACTTTAAGCGATGACTTTCCTGGGCGCGTTCCCCGGGGCCCTCTTGCGAACCGGGGCACCCAATTCCAGGATGGTGTCCGTGTCCTTGAGCAGCGCCCTGACCGCGCGCCTTGCCGCTTCCGGATTGCCCCGTGCAATAGCCGTCACAATGTTCTTGTGGAGCGGAATGACATAATCCGGCTCATGACCCCGAACTGACGTATAGTCAAAAAGATTCTTGAGCGCCGATTCAATAAGAACGCCGAAGGGTGCAAGCAATTCATTGTTTGCGGCCGCGAGAACAGCCAGATGAAACCTGACATCAGGCTCCGCAGTGGCCGAAGGCGTTTCCGCCATCCGCATGTCTTCAAGGGCTTGCTTGAGGATTCCGAGCTGGGCGGGCGTGCACTTTCTGGCGGCAAGGGCCGCCACCTCCGGCTCCAGCACCCGCCGCACCTCCTGGATCGAGAGCAGATTTTCGCGCTTGTCTCCCGCCCGGCTGTACCAGGAGAGAACATCGCGATCGAGCATGTTCCAGCGGGTCCGTGGCTCGACCCGTGAACCCACCTTGGGTCGCGATACCAGCAGCCCCTTGGCATTGAGCCCCTTGATTGCCTCCCGCACCGCCGTTCTGCTGGCGCCATAGATGCGGCACCACTCCGCCTCGTTCGGCAAAAGCGTGCCTGGAGCATAGACGCCGCCGAGGATCTGCCCGCCAATACTTTCGGCCAGTTTCAAATGAAGCCGGTTGCCCTGCTCCTTCGCAGGCGATCCCGCAGGCTTTGTTCTTGGCTTTCGCATGGCCATCGACACTAGTCACATTGGCATCGCCATTGCAATTATAATACAAATATTTATTGCCAGCCGATGGGGGATCAACTAAAAATCGCCTCTACCGGCGGGGGAAATTCACCCAACAGAACCCGCTGCAAAAGAGGGAGAAACTATCGTGATCAATCGCAGACATTTCATCGCTTCGGCGGCAGGTCTTGCCACAATTCTGGCAGCCGGAATTGTCCCGGCCATGGCCGAAGGCAAGGGCCTTGTCGGCATTTCCATGCCCACCAAGTCGTCTATTCGCTGGATATCGGACGGCGAGTCCATGGTGAAGGAATTCACCGCGCTCGGCTATGAAACCGATTTGCAGTACGGCGAAGACGACATTCCGAACCAGCTGGCCCAGATCGAGAACATGGTGACCAAGGGCGCCAAGGTCCTGATCGTTGCTGCCATCGATGGCTCGACACTTTCCGACATCCTGAAGAAGGCCCACGAGGCCGGCGCAAAGGTGTTCGCCTATGACCGCCTCATCACCAAGACGGGCGATGTCGACTACTACACCACTTTTGACAATTTCGGCGTTGGCGTATTGCAGGCGAATTCGCTGGTTGCCGGATTGAAGGAACGCTTCGCCGGTGTGAAGCCGTGGAACGTTGAACTTTTCGGCGGCTCGCCCGACGACACCAACGCCTTCTACTTTTACGACGGCGCCATGAGCGTCATCCAGCCGTTGATCGATTCAGGCGATATCGTCATCGTCTCCGGCCAGATGGGCATGGACAAGGTCGGAACCCTGCGCTGGCTCGGCGAAACTGCCCAGGCCCGCATGGACAACTTGCTGTCGGCAAATTACACCGACAAGAAAGTGCACGGCGTTCTGTCTCCCTACGATGGACTGTCGCGCGGCATCATTTCCTCGTTGAAGGGTGTGGGCTATGCGCCTGGACCCGAAATGCCGATCGTCACCGGCCAGGACGCGGAAGTCCCGTCGGTCAAGGCAATGATGGCCGGCGAGCAGTATTCGACCGTGTTCAAGGACACCCGCGAGCTGGCGAAGGTGACAGCCACGATGGTCGATGCGGTGATGCAGGGCAAGGAACCCGAAATCAACGACACCAAGACCTACAACAACGAGGTCAAGGTTGTCCCGTCCTACCTGTTGACGCCCTACTCCGTCGGCAAGGACGATATCACCAAGATGCTGGTCGACTCCGGCTACATCAAGGCCGAGGACCTGCAATAACACCCAAAATAGCGCGGGCCTTGCGAGTTCGCTTGCAGGGCCCGTATTTTTTTGCCTAAATCAAAACAACGGGCGTCCGGACACAACCTGACGCGAAACTATTGTGTTTCATCGAGGGGAGCGATGCAGCCCATCCTGGAAATGCGCGGCATTACCAAGACGTTTCCGGGCGTAAAAGCGCTGACGGACGTCAATCTCTCGGTCATGCCCGCCGAGATTCATGCCGTCGTCGGCGAGAATGGCGCCGGCAAATCCACGCTCATGAAAGTGCTGTCCGGCGTCTATCCGCACGGCACCTATGATGGTGAGATCTTCTTCGAGGGTGCTGAGCGCAAGTTCGGCGGCATTCCCGACAGCGAAAACACCGGAATCATCATTATTCATCAGGAACTCGCGCTGGTGCCATTGCTATCGATCGCCGAGAACATCTTCCTCGGACATGAAACGGCGGTGAAGGGCATTATCAACTGGTTCGAGGCGTTCAAGCGGACACAGGGCCTGCTGAAGAAGGTTGGCCTCAAGGAACATCCAAACACGCTCATCACCAACATCGGTACCGGCAAGCAGCAGCTTGTCGAAATCGCCAAGGCGCTAAACAAGAGCGTCAAGCTGCTGATCCTCGACGAGCCGACCTCGAGCCTCAACGAGACCGATTCCAACGCCCTCCTCGCCCTGCTGCAGGAGTTCAGGGCGCAAGGCATATCCTCCGTCCTCATCACCCATAAGTTGAACGAGGTGATGAAGGTCGCCGATCGCATCACCGTGATCCGCGACGGCAAAACTGTGGACACGCTCGATACCAGGACGGAGAAGGTCAGCGAAGACCGCATCATCAAGGCGATGGTCGGCCGTGAGCTGACAGACCGCTATCCGCCGCGCCATTCCAGGGTGAGCGAACCGGTCTTCGAGGTGGCGAACTGGAGCGTTTTTCATCCTCTCCATGCCGAACGGCAGATGATCAAGAATGTCAGCTTCAACGTCCGCAAAGGCGAGGTCGTCGGCATTGCCGGCCTCATGGGCGCCGGCCGCACCGAACTCGCCATGTCGATCTTCGGCCGCGCCTATGGCCAGAAGATTACCGGCGAAGTGAAGCTCCATGGCAAAGTGATCGATGTTTCCACTATCCCCAAGGCGATGGATGCCGGACTTGCTTATGCCACCGAAGACCGCAAGACCTTCGGCCTCGTGCTCATCGATCACATCAAGCACAATGTAACGCTGGCCAATCTTGATGGCGTTTCGAGCCGCGGCGTAATTGACGAACTCAACGAGTTGAGCGTCGCCAACAAGTACCGCAAGGATCTCGCCATTCGCTGTTCCGGCGTGTTCCAGACAACGGTCAATCTCTCGGGCGGAAACCAGCAGAAGGTTGTGCTGTCGAAATGGCTGTTCTCCGGCCCCGAGGTGCTGATCCTCGACGAGCCGACGCGCGGCATCGACGTTGGCGCCAAGTATGAAATCTACGGCCTCATCAACAAGCTGGCGGAAGAGGGCAAGGCGGTGATCGTCATCTCGTCCGAAATGCCGGAGCTGCTCGGCATTTCCGACCGCATCTATGTGATGAACGACGGCCGCTTCGTGGCCGAGATGCCGGCCAAAGGAGCCACGCAGGAGAAGATCATGCGGGCCATCATGAAATCATGGGATAGCTGAGATGACCGACGCCACCACATCTGCCGCCGTCAAGCCCGACATGCTGCGCTTCATCAAGGCAAACATCCGCGATTACGCACTCCTGCTGTCGCTGCTGGCCATCATGATTTTCTTCCAGTTCACCACGAGCGGCACGCTGTTCAGGCCGGTGAACATGACCAACCTGATCCTGCAGAACAGCTACATCGTCATCATGGCGCTGGGCATGCTGCTCGTCATCGTGGCGGGCCACATCGATCTCTCGGTGGGATCGGTTTCGGGCTTTGTGGGCGCCGTCTCGGCGGTGCTGATGGTGACGTGGAAGATCGATCCCTTCACCTCGTCCCTGGCCTGCCTGGCATTGGGTGCGGCGATCGGCGGCGTGCAGGGTTATTTCATTGCTTACTACAAAATCCCGGCCTTTATCGTGACGCTGGCCGGCATGCTGGTGTTCAAGGGCCTGGCGCTGACGGTCCTGGGCGGTGCTTCCGTCGGACCTTATCCCAAGGAATTCCAGCTGTTGAGCTCCGGCTTCATACCCGACGTGTTCGGCAGCACATCCTTCAACCTGCTGGCCGTGGTTATTGGCGCTGTGGTGACGGCGGTGATCGTGTTCTTCAATTTCAAGGAGCGCCGCAACCAGCAGGAACATGGCCTCGCAGAAGAGCCGGACGTGATCTTCTATGGCCGCAACCTGCTCATCGCGGTGGCCTTCCTTGGCTTCGCGGTGATTATGGCAAGCTACAAGGGCCTGCCTAATGTTCTTGTGGTGATGTTTGCCCTGATCGCGCTGTTCGTCTTCCTCACCACCCGGACGACCTTCGGCCGCCGCATCTATGCCATGGGTGGCAACGAGAAAGCGGCCAAGCTGTCTGGCATCAACACCGAGCGCATGACCTTCCTGATTTTCGTGATCATGGGGGGACTTGCGGCTCTTGCGGGCCTGGTTTTCGCGGCGCGCCTCAATGTCGCGACACCCAAGGCCGGTGCGGGCTTTGAACTCGAGGTCATAGCCGCCTGCTTCATCGGCGGCGCGGCGACGACGGGTGGTGTCGGCAAGGTGGTGGGCGCCGTCATCGGCGCCTTTATCATCGGCGTCATGAACAACGGCATGTCGATCATGGGCATCGGCATCGACTGGCAGCAGGTCATCAAGGGCACCGTGCTGATGCTCGCCGTATTCCTTGACGTCTATTACAAGAACAAGGGCTGACAGACCGGCCAGCCGGCCGCGAAGGAAATAGCCGCGCCCCTATTCGCCCTGCGGTGCATCCACCGCAACGGTGTCGGCGGCTTCCGCAACCGCGGTCTCAACACCTTCCGCAGCTTCCTTCCGGGGTTTTCTCTCGCCGCGTGGGCGTCCGGTGCCATTGGCCGAAGGCTTGCGCAGGAATGAAGGCGCTTCCCAGCCTGGAGCGGCCTCGTCCGTCGCAGCCGGTTGGCTTTCGATCACCGGCTGGTCCTCACTTCGCACGGGAGCCTGATACTCGCGGACCGGCGGCGCCTCACGGGATTGCTGATCGCGGACCTGCTGGTCGCGCGGTTGATAGTCGCGGGCCTGCTGCTGATCACGCGGCTGGTCTTGCCCGTCGCGGCGGCTGTCATAGCGTGGGCGATTGTTGTACCGCTCGCGGTCCCTGTCGCGCGGACGATTGTCACGGTTCTGCTGCTGGTGCTGTTGTGGCTGCTGGCGGTCTTCGCCCTCGCCCGACATGCCGGGCTGTTCCGGCTGATCGCCCTGCCCGCCCTGCATCTCATCGCCATCGCCCTCGCCCGAGTCCTCGCCGTCGTCTTCGTCGAATTCCTCGCCCGGCTTGCGGAACTGCTGCGGCTGCATCTGCTGGTTATAGGCCTGGGCCGCTGCCAGTATGCGCAGGTAATGTTCAGCATGCTGGAAATAGCTCTCGGACATGACAATGTCGCCCGAAGAGTGGGCATCGCGCCCAAGCTGGAGGTACTTTTCGGCGATGGTCTGCGCCGTACCCCGGACTTTCACGTCGGGGCCGTTGCTTTCATAGACCCGGCTGAGCGGATTGCCGCCGCCTCCGCCACTGCTACCGCCGCTGCTGCTGCGATGACGGCTACGTCCACGCGAACGCTTGTTATGCTGATTGGGTCTCATCTGCTGCCTGTATGATTGTCGCGAATTAGTGTTTCTGCGGGCAAAATCCCGCCTGCGCGGGCCTGCGGCCCACCTTGTTCCTCAACTGAATGCTCTTCAAAAGAGCCCTTCCAAAGCTAAACCTTTGTGTATGGTAGGTGTCTTCTGCTGACGGCCATGCCTCTGGCTCAAAGCCCGCCGTCTGAAGAACTGCGCTGCACCGCGAATGTCGTGAACGTCATGGGCCCGAGGGCCGCTCCCCAACATCCTGCCGTAGCGCAAATCGCAAGGCAGAAAGTAATACCGATTCCTACATAGCGAAGGTCACTTCGCTTTCCAACCTTTATTTTGCGCCTGTTAACATGAGGGTTAAGTCATCCGGGCTGGAAGGTCAGCACCCGGATGCTGCCCGCCAGATCCTTGCGGATGTTAACAAGCGCAAAGCCCTTCTCCGCGAAAATGGTGGTAACCTCGCCAACCTGGCCCGCCCCGATTTCCACGCTGATTCTGCCTGATTTCATGAGCAGCGGAGAGGCATCTGCGGCAATACGCCTGTACGCCTCGAGCCCATCCGCACCGCCATCGAACGCAAGGCCCGGATCATGCAGCCGAACCTCGGGAGCCAATCCGGCGATATCACCTGCGGCAATATAAGGCGGGTTGGAGACAATCAGGTCGAACCCGTCGGCAACACCCTCGAACCAGTTGCCAAGGTGGAGTTCCAGCCGGTCCGAAACGCCATGCCGCTCGGCATTGTTGCGGGCAACATCCAGCGCCTCGGCAGAAACATCGACCGCAACCCCTGAGACGAGCGGCCGCTCGGCCATGATCGAAACGATGATTGCGCCGGTTCCGGTGCCAAGGTCAATGATCCGCGCCGGCCTGTCCGGCGGCAGGTGATCAAGACCTTCGTCGACAAGCGTTTCGGTATCGGGCCGCGGATCGAGCGTGGCGGGCGTCACCCTGAACATCCGGCCGTAAAACTCGCGTTCTCCCAGAATGCGAGACACCGGTTCATGCACGCGCCGCCGCTCGACCATCGCCGCGAAGCGAAGACATGCGTCCTGCGGCACGATCAATGTTGGGCCGGCAATGATTTCATCGTGCCGGAGGTTGGCTGCGGCTTGCAGGAGCAGCCTCGCATCAAGCGCGGCGCTCTCGATACCGGCTTCTTTCAGCCTCTGCTGCGCCTCACCCAGCAACTTCGCCACCGTATCAGGCGGCATCGGCCTCAGCACCTGCGAGCAATGCAGCCTGGTGCTCGGTGACCAGTGCCTGGACCAGTTCGTCGAGTGCCGGTCCCTCGATCACCTGGTCCAGCTTGTAGAGCGTCAGGTTTATCCGGTGATCGGTAACGCGCCCTTGCGGAAAATTATATGTGCGAATGCGTTCCGACCGGTCGCCGGAACCGACCTGGCCGCGGCGCGAAGCTGAGCGTTCGGCGTCGAGGCGTTCGCGTTCACGCTCATAGAGCCGCGCCCGCAGGATCTTCATCGCCTTGTTCTTGTTCTTGAGTTGCGATTTCTCGTCTTGCTGGGACACCACGACGCCAGTTGGCAGATGGGTGATGCGCACTGCTGAATCGGTGGTATTGACCGATTGCCCGCCCGGACCCGATGAGCGGAACACATCGATGCGAAGATCCTTGTCCTCGATCTGGATATCGACATCCTCAGCCTCGGGCAGCACCGCTACCGTTGCCGCCGATGTGTGAATGCGTCCCTGTGCTTCGGTTGCGGGAACCCGCTGCACCCGGTGTACGCCGGATTCGAATTTCATCCGCGCATAGACGCCATTGCCGGAAATCGACGCAATGATTTCCTTGTAGCCGCCATGTTCGCCTTCGCTGGCGGAGATCACTTCAACTCCCCAGCCCTTGAAGCTCGCGTAGCGCTGGTACATGCGGAAGAGGTCCCCGGCGAAGATCGCCGCTTCGTCACCGCCTGTCCCGGCCCGCACTTCCAGGATGACATCCTTCTCGTCGGCGGCATCCTTGGGCAGCAGCAGAATGCGGATATCCCGTTCGAGGGCATCGATCGCGTTGTCGAGATTATCCCGTTCAAGTTCCGCGATTTCGGCCATTTCGCCGCCGGATTTGACCATTTCTTCGGCATCGTGCCGCTCGGCGTAGGCCTTCCTCAAGCGCTGCGCCATCCGAGCGGTGGGCTCGATCTCCGCGTATTCCTTGGAAAGGCGAACGAAGGTATCCCCCGATGCGCCATTCGAGAGATCGTGCTCTACGGCGGCATAGCGCTGGATAATACGGTCAAGCATTTCGAATGGAACGGCGGTCATGGCGCGCGCTTGTACCTTATGAAATCACGCTTCGCCAAGCCCCTAGTCGGCGGCGGCGGCAACCGGCGCGCTGCCGCCTGCGCTGGCCTGCCCCATGCGGAACGCCACGAGCAGCGGAATAGTGCAGGCGCTCAGGATTGCCATCAGCAGGAAGTCATTCTGGTAGGAAATGATTGTGGCTTGTCCGCCGACCATATTGTCAATCAGCGCAAGCCCCTGGTCTGTTCCGGCGTCAAGAAGCGCCACGTTCCCGAGCTGGAATCCGGCGTTGAACGGCGTAATCAGCTCGCCCAGCCTCGCGTGCATTGCGGCACTTGTGCTGGTGAGCTCTGCGATCACGATCGACACGCCGATGGAACTCCCGAGATTGCGGATCAGCGTCCACATTGCGGTCCCTTCCGTGCGGAGCGCAGGTGCCAGCGTTGCAAATGCAACAGTGCTGAGCGGCACGAAAATCAGCCCGAGTCCCACGCCTTGCAGCACACTTGTCCAGATCAGGGTAAATCTCCCGATGTCCGGCGTGACACCCGACATTTCCCAAAGCGTCACTGTCGATAGCGCCAGCCCCAGCCCGATAAGGATTCGAGCATCGACAAAGCGCAGCAGTTTGCCCACCACCATCATCGCCGCCATGGTGCCGATGCCGCGGGTCCCCAGAAGGAACCCCGCACTCAGCACGGGATAACCCAGGACATTTTGCAGGAACGGCGTCACCAGCGCGATGGTTGCAAGAATCATTATCCCCACGATGAACATGAAGATGACGCCCAGCGTGAAGTTGAGGTCCGCGAACAGGGCCGGCGGAATGAACGGCCGTTTCGCAGTGAATGTGTGGGCCAGGAACAGATAGGCGGCCGTGCCCGCTACAATGGCCTCAATGAGGATTTCCCGCGACGAGAACCAGTCCAGCGTCTCACCCCTGTCGAGCATGAGCTGGAAGGCGCCGATTGCCAGGCTCAGCGTGATGAACCCGAACCAGTCGAAGGAAAGCACGCGTGGCTTGGAATCCGGCAGGAAGGCCATGAGGCCCAGGACCGTCGCGATGCCAAATGGCAGGTTGATGAGAAAAACCCAGCGCCAGCTATAGAAATCGGTCAGCCAGCCGCCCAGCGTCGGCCCCATGATCGGACCCAGCATCACCCCCATGCCCCAGATCGCCATCGCCTGCCCGCGCTTTTCGGGCGGGTAGATTTCCATCATGATGGATTGCGACAGCGGCACCAGGGCAGCACCAAACACGCCCTGCAAGAGCCTGTAGAGAACCATGTCGGTAATGCCCTGCGCCGCACCGCAAAGCAGCGAAGCCACGGTGAAACCCGCAGCCGAAATGATGAACACCCGCTTCCGCCCGTAGCGGACGGCAAGCCAGCCGACCGGCGCGGTCATGATTGCTGCGGCGACGATGTAGGACGTAAGAACCCAGCTGACCTGGTCGATGGTGACCGACAGGGTTCCCTGCATGTAGGGAAGCGCCACATTGGCAATCGTGGTGTCGAGCGCCTGCATGATCGTCGCCAGCATAACGCAGGCAACGATCAGTGGGCGCTGTGGCACCACACCGGTTTCGGCGACGGCGCTCATTGCTGTGCAGTTTGCGCGACCGCCTCGGTGCCGAACAGTGTCGCAAGTGAGCGGCTGCGGTGCGTGTCGATCTCGACGTTGACGCTCATTCCAGCGCGCAGCCGCGACATGTGCTGGCCGGGCAGGAATTCAACCTTGACCGGCACCCGCTGGACCACCTTCACCCAGTTCCCGGAGGCATTCTGGGCCGGAATGAGCGAAAACACTGAACCCGTTGCCGGACTGATCGAACTGACACGGCCCTTGAGCGGCTCGCCCGGAAACGCATCAATGCTCACCGAAACATCCTGCCCGGGTTCCAGGTAGGTGATATCGGTTTCCTTCGGATTGGCATCGACCCACACATCCGTATCCTTGACCACGGCGAACACCGTTGTGCCGGCCGAGAGATACCGCCCAAGCTGGATATTCGGAACCTGTGTCGCAATACCGTCGACCGGAGCCCGGAGCGTTGTCTGTTCAAGGTTCCATTGTGCCCGTTCCACGGTGGCCTTTGCCGCCCGGTAGGGCGCGTAATCCTCCAACTGAACGTCAATCGATCCGCCAAGCTGGTTGCGGATATCCCGCTGATCGACTTCCAGCGTGCTCAATGACTGCTTGGCATCCTGCAGGTTGATCCGCTCGGTTTCGACGTCGGCATTGGAGACCACCCGCGAATCGCGAAGCGCCGTCTTGCGGTCAACTTCGCTTTGCCGGAGGGCCAGTGTTTCCCGGGACAGGCTGATCTGCTCGTCCATCCCAGCAAATTTGTCCTTCAGCGCCGAAAACTCGTCCGCAGTCCGCGCCATTTGTGCCTGTGCTTCTTCGAGTGCCAGCTCATAAGGCTTCTGGTCGAGCGAAAACAGCACGTCGCCGGCCTTGAGATGCTGCCCCTCGGAGACCGCGATTGAGGCAATCTTGCCGGATACCTCGGGCGTGATCAGCACTTTCTGGGCTGAAACATAGGCATTGTCGGTCGTGATATAGCGCCCGCCTTCGAGGTAGATAGCGCCGCCTGCAACTGCGGCAAGGAAAGGCACGCCAAGCAGCAGCGCCAACCGAAATCCGCGGCGTCTCGGCTTGGACTCGGTTGAATTGGATGTGTCGCTCATGCCACATCTGCCTTGGAAAACTTGCCTGTTGCCGCGCCCTGCTCGTCGGCATTGCTGCGTTTGATGTTCTGATGCAGCACCTGCAGCGTGTTCAGCAGATGCCGCAGGTCGTCGTCGGAAATGCCTTCGAACAATTCCTTGCCCAGGCGTTCCTTGAAACCCGAAACCTCGGCCAGCCGGGCCCGCCCGGCGTCGGTAATTGAAAGGCGGTTGCAGCGGCGGTCATTGGCGTCCTGCTTTCGCTCCACAAGTCCATCCCGGCTCAGCTGGTCGAGCAGGCGCACTATGGCGATGGGTTGAATCTCAAGAATTTCGGCAAGTTCCGTCTGTACCAGGTCGGGTTGCAGATCGAGCCTGATCAGCGTCACATATTGCGCCCGCGTCATGCCGAAAGGCTTCAGCCTTTGCTCGACGAGGCTGCGTAAAAGCCGGGACGTTTCGATGATGCGAAGTCCGGCCTCGCGTTTTGGATTATTTGTTAGCATGAGCATATAATAGACATTGCATATTATATTGCAAGATAAGTTTTCGTAACTGCACAAAAAAGCCCGGCATTTCGGCCAGGCCTTTGAAATCAATATCTTTTCAGAATCTAGCTCGGTTGCTCCAGACCCTTGAGGTCAAGCGACCGGCCAACCAGGATCTCGCCGGGAGGGCCAAGAATGCCTTTTTCCTTGCCGTCGATCATGTAGGCCAGAAGCCCGCCGTCACGCGCGATCACCACCAGTCCCTCGCGATTGGGCACCTGATAGGTATCGCCTGCCATCAGCATTTGGGTCATCACCACGTTCCCGGCGGCGTCCTCGATCCTCACCCACACCGGCCCCTTGGCCCGAAGCGTCAATCGCGAAGTCTGCTCCCCGCCGCCTGCGGCAGGTTTGTCCGGCGCCGCCTGGCCCGGCTCGATGCTGGCCGTTACGTCTTGCGTTGCCACCGGCTTTCCCGGCGTTCCGGCCCCCTCATCGGGAATAGTCTGCTCAATGAGCGCCGTCATCCCGTCAAGCTGTTCGGGCTGCGTCGCCTCGGGTATCGCAATGGCCTGTTGCTGGCCTTGCGGAGCGGCGTCAGGCATGGCCTGTTCAGCCATGATCTGCGGGGTGGCAGGAGGTGTCACTGGCGCAACCACCTCTGCTGTCTGCTGGGCTGGCGTAATGGGTCCGGTATCCAGCATCAGCCAGCTGGCGCCGGCAAATACCATGATGGCCACCAGGAACGAAGCTGCAGCACCCCCTGCCCCTCCCGGAAACGATCCGAGATTGATGTCGAACTTGGGCAGTTTCGGAAACGAGCCGAATTTGAGGATCAGGGCGCTCGAAAGCGGGCCGGGATTGGCGGGATGCGCCTTGCCGGAAGCAGACTGCGGCTTGGGCAGGATCGTGGCGTAATGATGGATCAGGGGTTCCGCATCAAAGCCAAGGAAATGTGCGTAATAGCCCACCATGTTGAGCGCATCGGCCCGGTTAGGCATGCGCGTCAGGTCGCCGATCTCGAAGGCCTCGAGATGATAGGGATGGATGCCGGTGGATTCGCCTGCTTCCTCGAGCGTCAGCCCCAGGCGCTCGCGCTCGCGCTGCAAGAACCATCCCGCTTCCGCCGCGGGATTGACCGAACCATCTGGTTTTTCTCGGAAATATTCGTTTTCGGCCGCATCAACTTCACTGTACTCGACCTGGTCGGGCCTGCTCTCGGAAAAATCCATGACACCACACTCGCTAACCGGACAGGCCCCCAAGCCCGTCGACACTCATGCGGTTAACCATGCCTGATAATGGTAACGAGAAACCTAATGCGGCCGCAGTTTCAGCCAATGGCGCGTTTTCTGGCGGCAAGCGTCCGGAGCCGCAGCGCATTGAGCCGGATGAACCCGGCCGCGTCCTTCTGGTCGTAGGCCCCCCGGTCATCCTCGAATGTCACCAGTTCATTCGAGTAGAGCGATTGCGGCGATTTGCGCCCCGCCACGATCACGTTGCCCTTGTAGAGCTTCAGCCGCACCACGCCTTCGACGCACTCTTGCGATTTGTCGATCATGGCCTGCAGCATCTCGCGTTCCGGCGCAAACCAGAATCCGTAATAGACCAGTTCGGCATAGCGCGGCATCAGGCTGTCCTTGAGATGCGCCGCCTCGCGATCGAGAGTCAGCGACTCAATGGCGCGATGTGCCGCGTAGAGGATGGTGCCGCCTGGCGTTTCATAGATGCCGCGCGACTTCATGCCAACGAACCTGTTCTCCACGAGATCGATCCGCCCGATGCCGTTATCGCGGCCAAGATCGTTGAGCGCGGTAAGAAGCGTGGCGGGACTCATAGCCTTGCCGTCGAGAGCAACTGGATCGCCTTTGCTGAATTCGATTTCGACGTAGCTTGGCTTGTCCGGTGCATCCTCGGGCGCGATGGTGCGCTGGTAGACGTAGGGCGGCGCCTCCACCCACGGATCTTCCAAGACCTTGCCCTCGGACGACGAATGCAGAAGATTGGCATCGACCGAAAACGGTGCCTCGCCGCGCTTGTCCCTCGGCACCGGTATCTGGTGTTTCTCGGCAAAGTCGATCAGGTCGGTGCGGCTCTTGAATTCCCATTCGCGCCAAGGTGCTATGATCCTGATATCGGGATTGAGGGCAAGTGCCGTCAACTCGAAACGGACCTGGTCATTGCCCTTGCCCGTGGCGCCATGGGCAACCGCATCGGCGCCCGTTTCATTTGCAATCTCGACCAGTCGCTTGGCGATCAGCGGCCGCGCAATCGAGGTGCCAAGCAAGTAAACGCCTTCGTAAAGCGCATTCGCCCGGAACATCGGAAAAACAAAATCGCGAACGAATTCCTCGCGCACGTCCTCCACGTAGATTTGCTTGATGCCCATCAGCTCGGCCTTCTTGCGGGCCGGTTCAAGCTCCCCACCCTGGCCCAGGTCGGCCGTGAAGGTCACGACCTCCGCATTATAGGCCGTTTGCAGCCACTTCAGGATGATCGAGGTGTCGAGGCCACCCGAATAGGCAAGCACGACCTTCTTCACGGCTTTCATCGCGGCATCTCCGGCTCACGTAATTTGCCATGTGTCTAGGAAACTCGCACGCACGGAACAAGTACTAAAGCGATAGCCTCAAAATCAATCTTCATGTAGGCTTGCTTGTCCCCCAAAGATCAAGAACATGCGGGCAATTTGCTTTGTGATCTAGCAACGCGCGGGAGAATTCCATGGCTCTGACAAGTTCGAAGAACCCACTTGATCTATCGCAGGCATTTTCGGGTTTCAGCGGAAACCTGATATTTCCGGGCGGTGCTGAATACGATGCCGCCCGCGCCATATTCAACGCAATGATTGACAAGCGGCCAGCCGTGATCGCGCAATGCCGCGATAGCCGCGACGTGCAAATGGCCGTAGCTGCGGCCACGGCGCACAACCTGCCGCTTTCGGTCAGAGGTGGCGGACACAATGTTGCAGGCAACGCCGTCTGTGATGATGGGGTGATGATCGACCTGTCAGCGATGCGCCGGGTCAGTGTCGATCCGGGGAAGAGGCTCGCCAGGGCGCAAGGCGGCGCCACGTGGAGCG
This sequence comes from Hyphomicrobiales bacterium, assembly GCA_031373255.1. Taxonomy (GTDB): domain Bacteria; phylum Pseudomonadota; class Alphaproteobacteria; order Rhizobiales; family Aestuariivirgaceae; genus JANMMJ01. The sequence goes on along the minus strand of JANMMJ010000244.1, from coordinate 10,275 downwards.
ATTTTGATGCCGCTACCCAGGCCCACGGCCTCGCGACGACCGGCGGCGCAATCTCGTCTACGGGTATCGCTGGATTGACATTGGGCGGCGGTATAGGCTGGCTGCAGCGCAAGTTTGGCCTCACCTGCGATAACCTTGTCTCTGCGGAGGTCGTCACCGCCGATGGCCGAATTGTGACTGCGAGTGCCGTGGAAAATCCCGATCTGTTCTGGGGCCTGCGCGGCGGCGGCGGCAATTTCGGCGTGGTGACGTCGTTTGAATACGCGCTTCATCCGCTGGGGCCGATTTACGGCGGCATGGTCATCCATCCCTTTCCCAGGGCCCTTGAGGTCTTGCGCTTCTACAAGGAATTTTCAGCAGGCCTTCCCGATGAGGCAACATTGAATGCCGTGCTGTTGACCGGGCCTGACGGGCGTCCCGCGGTCGCAATGGCGGGCTGTCATTGCGGTACGCCCGAACAGGCGGCCCGCGATATGCAGCCGCTGAAGGACTTTGGCCCGCCGGTGGCCGATCATTTTGGACCCATGCCCTACCTCGCGCTCCAAAGCATGATCGACCAGGCCTTTGCCAAGGGCCACCGCAACTACTGGAAATCCGACCTGTTGAACGGCATTGAAGATGCGCTGTTCGAAAGGCTCATTGCCGATTTTGCAAAAGTCCCGTCACCACGTTCCGCCATTTTGATTGAACAGTTCGGCGGCGCATCCTCGCGTATCGCCGAGGCAGATACCGCGGTTGCGATCAGGGGCGCACCCTACAACCTGCTCATACTGTCAATGTGGGACCACGCTGCCGGCGACGAAGCAAACCGCAATTGGGCCCGCGGGGTATTCGACGCGGTCAAACCCTTCTCCGCCGGCAAGGCCTATGTCAATTATCTGGGCACCGAAGACGACGATGGCGTCGTCCGCATCGAGGCCGCCTACGGCAGGCAAAAACTCGCCCGTCTGCGCTCCCTGAAAGCAAAATACGATCCGGCCAACCGCTTCAGTTACAACCAGAACATCAAGCCGGCCTAACCGAACATCTTGCCCATCAGCGAGGCCAGCCGCGCTGCGAAAGCCGTGGGATCGGCCAGCGGCTCGCCTTCCAGAATATGCGCCTGGTCAAGCAGCAACCATGCCGCATCGGTCACTTCGGGTGTAGAGCCACTCGCCTTTGCCTTCGCCGCAAGTTTGGCGATGAGCGGGTGCACGGGATTGATCTCCAGCACCGGGGCACTCAGCGTCACACCGGTGGTCTTCTGTTTCGACAGGAGCCGTTCCAGTGTGCGGTCCATCTCGCTGTCATTCACCAGGCACACGGCGCTGTCGGTCAGCCGCGAGGATTTCCGCACATCCTTCACCTTGTCGCCCAGCGCCTGCTTCATTGCGGCAATGAGCGTGCCGACAGCGCTTGCATCGGCTTCTGGCACCTTTGCTTCGTTCTTGACCGGAATGAGGTCGAGATCGGCGGCACCTTGAGTGATTGACTTGAACGGCTTGCCTTCAAATCCAAGTGCGGTCCGCACCCAGAAACTGTCGACCGGATCTGTCAGCAGCAGAACTTCGATGTCGCGCGACCGGTATCCTTCAAGCTGCGGGCTGCGCGCCGCCTTTCCGGCATCGTCTCCCGTCAGGTAGTAGATTGCGGTCTGGTTTGCTTGCAGCGCTGAAACGTAGTCCTTGAGTGTCGTGCTTTCTGATTTGGTCGTGCGGAACCGCGCAATTTCAAAAAGCTGGTCCCGGCGCTCCATGTCTTCGTAGAGGCCTTCCTTCAATACCGGCCCGAACGTTTCCCACAGCCTGGCAAACGCCGCAGCATCGCTGTCAGCCAGCTTCTTGATCTCGGCCAGAACCCTGTTGGTCACCGCCTTGCGGATCGCCGCAACCTGCGGATTGTTCTGCAGCATCTCGCGCGACAGGTTGAGCGGCATGTCCTCGGAATCGATGACGCCGCGCACGAAGCGGAGATAGGCCGGCAGCAGTTCGGCATCGTCGGTGATGAAGACACGCTTCACATAAAGCTTCTGCCGTCCGCGCCGCTCCGGATCATAGAGATCGAACGGCCGCTCGCCCGGCACATAGAGCAACACGCGATACTCGTTGCGGCCCTCGGCGCCGTAGTGCAGCGTCACGGCCGGAGCTTCCGCGGTGCCCGCCAGGTCGGCGAGGAATTCCTTGTGCTGGTCGGCGCTGATGTCGGATTTGCTGCGCGTCCAGATGGCGCTCGCCTGGTTGATCTGCCGCGACGTGTCCTTGTCGATCGCCAGCATGATGGGATGCGCCACGTGGTCGGAATAGGCGCGGACCACCTGTTCGAGCTTCCAGTCTTCGAGAAACTCCGAGGCGTCATCCTTGAGATGAAGCACGATGCGCGTGCCCCGCGCCGGCGCATCGGCGGCTTCATCGACGGTGAAGGTGCCTTCACCTTCCGACGACCAGACCCACGCCTTGTCTTCGCCCGCCCGCCTGGAAATGACATCGACCTTGTGGGCCGCGATGAAGGCCGAATAGAACCCCACGCCGAACTGTCCGATAAGCCGCACATCGCCTTCCGATGCTTTGGCCTTTTCCATGAAAGCCTGGGTGCCGGAGCGCGCAATCGTTCCAAGATTTTCGATCAGTTCTTCCCGGCTCATGCCGATGCCGTTGTCGCCAACCGTCAGTGACTTTGCAGCCTTGTCCGGTGTCAGGGTAATGCGGAGTTCGGCGTCACCCCGGAGCAATTCAGATTTGCCGATGGCTTCGTAGCGCAGCTTGTCGCAGGCATCCGCCGCGTTGGAGACAAGCTCGCGCAGGAATATGTCGCGGTCGGAATAAACCGAATGCACCATAAGGTGCAGGAGTTTTGCAACTTCGGCCTGGAATTGATGCGTACCCGTTTGCGCGGCGTCTTTTGCCTGCATGACTGCCTCTCTCGAGAAATATCCGAATGGCAGCGATATCGGGGGACTGGGCGCTGAGGTCAACCCCCAACAAAAAACGGCCGGGTTGATCCCGGCCGTTAAACTCTTTCAACTGACGCCTCACTCACTAACGAGAATGGGGATAGGGGTAGGCCCGGCCGTCTCTGTGGCAACGGGGGCTGGGGGGCTGAGATTTCCGAGGCCTTGATCCAGCCGGACCTTTAGAGGCAACGCTACACATATCGCTGCCCATGCTGGCGAGAGCTTGATCGGAATGTGTCGGAAATAGGGTATTTCGCGAGTGTCTTGCCAAGCCCGGGGCTCCGGTCCATCATCGCCTTAACGCCCCCGGAAAAAGGGAGGAAAAGCGTGAGTGATTTGGAACCAATAGTTCCGTTCCGGCCGCGGGAGACTGGCAGCGGTCCGGAACATTACGAAGCCAGATCCTGGAGCAAGCCCGCAATGCCGCAAGTGGCATTCGACCGCCGGGAGCTCAACCTCATCCTGTCCATCTATGGTGAAAAGGTCGCGCAGGGCGAGTGGCGTGATTACGCCATCGATATTGGCCGGGACACGGCCACCTTCTCGGTATTCCGCCGTACCAGTGAAGTGCCGCTCTATCGTATCGTCAAGGACCCGGCCCTGGCCCGCCGCCAGGGCGTCTACGCAGTGATTGCCCAGGGCGGCCTTATCCTCAAGCGCGGCCACGATCTGGCGCAGGTCCTGAAAAGCTTGCTGAAGCGCCCCAGGCTTTCGACAGTCTGATTCTTTTCTTACAATGAAAAACCCCGGGCGTTTGGCCCGGGGTTTCTTTTTCGCTTCGGAATGCCGCGCTTATTCGCTGCGCATGATCCCGAGAATGTTGAGGATGTGGACAAACAGCGTCACGAAGCTGCCATACAGCATGAAGGCGCCGAAGATTGACTTCGAACGCGCCACGCCCGGCATGTCGCCTTCCACATACATTTCCTTGATCTGCTGCGTCTCGTAAGCCGTGATGGCCGAGAACAGAACAACCACGCCGATGGAAGTGAGCAGGCTGAACATGGTGCTCTGGAAGAACAGCAGGTTCACGAACATGGCGATGATGATGCCGATCGAAGCCATCATGAAGAACGAACCGAAGCCCGACAGGTCACGCTTGGTGACATATCCGGCAAGGCTCGTGGCGCCGAATGTGGCGGCTGTAATGGCAAGCGCGCGGAACACCAGCGCGCCGCCGTCAATCGACATGTAGGCGGCGACCATGGGCGAAATCAGCAGGCCCCACAGGCCCGCATAGCCCCAGTAGGCCGCATGCGCCATCGCCGTGTTGCCGGAAAAGATTAGGCGGGGTGCGAAGAAGCCGAGGCCGAGGACGCCGAAGAACAGCACCCACTTCATCGGACCGGCGGCAACTGCCATCATCAGGGCCGGGTTGGCCGCCAAGAACAGTGTGACGATGGCCGTAAAGGCCACACCCAGTGCCATGTAATTATAAACGCCCAGCATGTACGAGCGCAGGCCGGCGTCGATCTCGGCGCGTGTCCCAGCGCGGGGCTGGGGCTGGGATTGGTATCTAACGTCTGCCATTTGTTTCTCCCTCTGGGTTATAAAGGCTCGCTGGGGATGTGGTGTGAGCCACCGCCGCCTGCAAGTGAAGTTTTGTTAAGTGGCGCCATTATATGCCTCTATCCGGCCACTGCAAGCGCATAGGCCTCCTCTACGGCATATGGCCCCCCGCCGCGCGACGGCCGCGACGAGAAAAGCACGAAGCGGTTAACCTCGAAAAGCGGGCTCCGATAGAGGTTGTGCTGCGCAACAAAATGATGCAGCGCACGCAAATCCGGATCGCGAAGTCTTGCCAGCGTCACATGCGGAGTGAATTTTCGCCCCTCAGCCGGCAATCCCAGCGTTTGGCAAATCCGCTCATGAATAGCCTGCAGGCGCCTGAGATCAGGACTTTCCTCGACCGCTACATAAAGCGTATGAGGCTTGTTGCCGCCGAACAGCCCGATACCGCTCAACCTGAGGGCGAAAGGCCGGGCTTCCACGCCTTCCAGCTCATAAGTAATCTCCCGGGCAAGATGCTCGGGGATGTCGCCGATGAAACGCAGGGTGATGTGGTAGGATTCCCGGTCGATCCAGCGGGCACCCGCCACGCCGCCCTTCATCAGGTCGAGCTCGAAAGCGGTCTCCACCGGTAATTCGACACCAGTAAACAAGCGCGGCATGCTGGCCTCCAGTTGAAGGTCGTCGGTCGCGGATACGCACCTGACGCTAATCCGATTCGAGTTAAAGAAAAGCACTATTTGGCGGTGACCTTCACGATCAGTTGTTCGACGGATGGCAAAATCTTCCCCACGATCACATCGACGCCCTGCCGATTGGGATGAATGCCGTCAGCCTGGTTCAGTTTCGGGTCGGCGGCGACGCCATCCAAAAAAAACGGATAGAAAACAGCATCATACTCACGTGCTAGATCTCCAAAAACCGGATCGAAGGCAGCGATGTAGTCCGGCCCGAGATTGCGCGGAGCCCGCATCCCGGCCACCAGGACCGGCAAATTCCGTGCTTTGAGCCTGGTGAGAATATCCTTCATGGCAAACCGCGTTTCAGCCGGCGGCAGGCCGCGGAGCGCATCGTTGGCGCCAAGTTCCACGATCACCGCACTGACACTGTCATCAAGAGCCCAGTCCAGCCGGTCGCGCCCGGCAGTGCTGGTATCGCCCGAAACGCCGGCATTGATGATCCTCACGTCATGCCCCTTGGCCTTGAGCGCCACTTCGAGCCGCACTGGAAAGGCATCGCCCGGATCAAGCCCAAGCCCAGCTGTCAGGCTGTCGCCCAGCACCAGTATGTTCATTGTCTGCGCCATCGCATGGAGCGGAAGCACGGTAAAGACCAGGGCAATCAGAAACCGAACCATGGCCCTTAACTAGGGATTGCGGCGCCCCGCTACAACTCCCTCTCTCCACTGGACATTTACCGGTATTGCCCCCATGTCCCCGCCCATGCCTGCCCCAATGATCTCCCTCAAGGATGTATGCCTGACCTTGCCCAGCCGCGCCGGGCTTGTCGAAATCCTGCGCGGCGCCAATCTTTCGGTCAATCCGGGCGAGGCGGTTGGCATTGTCGGGCCCTCGGGTTCCGGCAAGACGACATTGCTGATGGTCATTGCCGGGCTCGAAAGCATCACGTCGGGCGGCATCAGCGTCAACGGCACAATCCTGAACGGCCAGGGCGAAGACAAGCTCGCTGCCTTTCGCCGCGACACGGTCGGCATCGTCTTTCAGTCCTTCCATCTCATCCCCACCATGACGGCGCTCGAAAACGTCGCCATACCGCTGGAATTCAAGGGACGCACCGACGCCATGGAGGTCGCCCGGACAGGGCTCGAACGCGTCGGCCTCGGCCATCGCCTCACCCATTACCCCGGTCAGCTTTCGGGCGGCGAGCAGCAGCGCGTTGCCATTGCCCGCGCTATCGCATCCGGCGCCCGCATTATTCTGGCGGACGAGCCCACTGGCAATCTCGATCAGGAAACCGGCGATCAGATCATGCAACTGCTCTTTTCGCTCCGCGACAACGACGATGTCACCTTGCTGCTCGTCACCCATGACCGGGCACTCGCCAGTCGCTGCGATCGTATCGCCGAAGTGCGCGACGGCCGCATTGTGTCCGGCAATACCGCATGAATCCTGCACTGTGGCTGCGGTACTCGTGGCGTGATCTCCGCTCCGGCTTGCAGGGATTCTGGATCTTCCTGGCTTGCATCGCATTGGGCACCGCCGCCATAGCGATTGTCGGCTCCCTGAGTGCCTCGATCCAGCGTGGCATGATCGAACAGGGCCAGCCGCTGATGGGCGGTGATATCGAGTTTGCAATCATTCATCGCGAAGCAACGGCAGCCGAACTGGCCTACATGCGCGCGAAAGGCGAGGTCTCGAAGGTCGCGACGCTGCGCGCCATGGCGGTGAGCAGCGACGGCACGGCGCTGATCGAGGCAAAAGCCGTCGACGACCTGTACCCTCTCTACGGCTCGCTTGAAATCGAAGGATCGCGCTATGCCGAACAATTGCGCGACGCGAAAGGCATTCTGGCCGATCCGCTGCTCATCGGCCGGCTCGGCATTACCAACGGCGCGAAGGTCAAGATCGGTACCGCCGAATTTGAGCTGCGCGGCTTGATTGCCAAGGAGCCGGACCGTCTCGCCGATGGCATCATCCTTGGCCCCCGCGTGCTGATGAGCGAAGAGGCGCTCAAGGCATCGGGCCTGATCCAGCCAGGGAGCCTCATCACCTGGCGCTATCGCATCAAGATCCCCGGCGACCCGCCGCTCCGCGCCATCAAGGCCATCGAGCGTGAGGCCAACAAGAAATTCCCCGATGCCGGCTGGCGTGTCCGGACCCGTGACCGTGCCGCTGCTGGCGCCGACCGCTTTATCGAGCGCCTGTCCTACTTCATGACCCTGGTCGGTTTGACGGCATTGATCGTCAGCGGTGCCGGCATTGCCAACGCGATTTCCGCCTTTGTCAGCCGCAGGACCAGTTCAATCGCCACGCTCAAGTGTCTGGGCGCGCCGTCGGGAACCGTCTTTGCCATCTACCTGACCCAGATCCTTATTGTCGGCCTGATGGCCATCGGCGTTGGCCTGCTGGCGGGAGCCGTGACGCCCCTGATTGCATACGAAACCTTTCGCGACCTCTTGCCTTTGCCGCTCACGGCGCAGGTGGAATTCCGGCCGCTGGCCATGGCAGGATTGTTCGGCTTTCTGGTGACGCTCGCCTTTGCCATCTGGCCTCTCGCGCGGACCCGTCACATCCCGGCGTCCGCTCTGTTCCGCCACAAGATCGTTGAAACCACGACCTGGCCGAATGTCTTTGAAATGGCTGCCATCTTGATCGCCCTCATTGCCATTGGCGCACTTGCTTTCATCAGTTTCGACGAACCGCGCATCACCGGTTACTATCTGATCGGTCTTGTTAGCAGCTTTATCATCCTGCTGGGCCTGGCATGGGGCATCGTAAAGCTGGCGTCACGCCTGCCGAAACCGGGTTCCGCCATCTGGCGCTATGCCTTGGGCAATATTTGTCGCCCCGGCTCATCGGCCATTTCGGTCATCCTTGCGCTTGGCCTGGGCCTTACGCTTTTCGTTGCCCTCGCCCTGACCGATCGCACCATCAGCACCGAACTGCGCTCTGGTCTTGCCGAAAAGGCACCGGCATTTTTCTTCCTCGACGTGCCCAATACCGACCGTGACAAATTCATTACCGAACTCAATCAGCAGCCCGGTGTAACCGGCGTTGAATCAGCTCCGATGCTGCGCGGCCGGATGGTCAAGATCAACGATACCCCGGTCGACAAGGTGCAGGCCTCGCCTGATGCAGCCTGGGCGCTCCGTGGCGACCGCGGCCTCACCTATTCCGACACGCTCCCGCAGGGGTCGGCACTGGTTGAAGGCCAGTGGTGGCCGGCTGATTATACCGGACCGCCGCTCGTTTCCTTTGTCGATGAAATTGCCAACGGCATCGGCCTCAAGATCGGCGACAAGGTGACGGTGAATGTTCTCGGGCGCGACGTGACGGCGACCGTCGCAAACCTGCGCTCGGTCAACTGGCGCACCCTCAACATTAATTTCGTCATGGTGTTCTCGCCCAATACGCTCAAGGCAGCACCGCACAACCATCTCGTCACACTCGAAATGAACGGCGGCGACGAAAGCAAACTGCTCAACACCATGGCGCGTTCATTTCCGGTAGTGACCGCGGTGCGCGTCAAGGACGCACTTGCCGCCATCAATGAGCTGCTCGGTCAGATGCTTTCCGCCATTCGCGGCGCCAATGCGTTGACCCTGCTGACGGGCGTACTGGTGCTTGCCGGTGCACTCGCCGCTGGCCTGTCGAGCCGGGTCTATGACGCCGTGGTGCTCAAAACCTATGGCGCCACCAGGCGGCAGTTGATGAGTGCGTTCGTGATTGAGTACGCCAGCCTTGGCCTTGCGGCGGCCGTCTTTGGCGTCCTCGCCGGCTCGCTGGGCTCGTGGTTCCTCGCCCGCTGGATCCTCGAAATGCCATGGAGCTTCTCGATTTCCACGGCCGTCCTGACGGCCTTCATCGCCATGTTGCTCACCATTCTTGGCGGCCTCACGGTGACGTGGCGCGCCCTCTCGGCCAAGCCTTCCACGCATCTGAGAAACGAGTAGCGCCTTATCCCTCGCTGGTTTAGGAACGGTCATGGTTGTCTTGAACCGCATCTATACCAGAACCGGCGACAAGGGTGAGACGGCACTCGGCACCGGTGACCGGCTGTCAAAAGCCCATTTGCGCATTGCCGCCTATGGCACGGTCGATGAAACCAACGCTGCGGTCGGCATTGCACGCCTGCATACGCGGCACTTTGAAAATCTCGACTCCATGCTGGCCCGCATCCAGAACGATCTTTTCGATCTTGGCGCCGATCTCTGTGTGCCGGATACTGGCAAGGATCTCGGCTACACGCCGCTTCGCATGTCATCCCGCCAGACAGAACGCCTTGAGCACGAGATCGACGAACTGAACGGTGTGCTCGAACCTCTGCGTTCCTTCGTGCTTCCAGGTGGCGATCCGGCTGCCGCACACCTGCATCTTGCCCGCACCATCTGCCGCCGCGCCGAACGCCTGATTGTCGAACTCATGCAACATGAGAATGAGCCGGTGAGCGAAAACGTGCTCACCTTCATCAACCGCCTGTCGGATTTTCTCTTCGTCGCCAGCCGCTGGGTGAACTTCCAGGGCGAAGGCGACCGTCTCTGGGTCAAGGGCGATAATCGCTGATGTTCGTGCCGCTCCATGATGACACACCGCTGCGCGTCATCCGCTTCCAGTGGGTCACCGGCGCCATCATCGTGATTAATGTGATCCTGTTTCTGACCACCGGTGCCTTCACCGATAATGCCGTACTTGCCACGATTGCCACCGGCTATGGCGTTGTGCCGGGTGAACTGACCAACTCCATCTCGGCCAGTTACAATCCAATTCCCGAGCCCCTGACATTGTTGACTTATATGTTCCTCCATGCGGGCTGGATGCACCTGATTTCAAACATGCTGTTCCTCTGGGTCTTCGCCGATAACATCGAGGATGCCTTCGGCCATGCCGCCTTCCTGATCCTTTATCTGCTGTGCGGCGTTGCCGGCGCCCTCACCCACACCATGATCGTTCCGGACTCGAGCGCTCCACTGATTGGCGCTTCCGGCGCGGTTTCAGGCATCATGGCGTCCTACATGTTGCTTTATCCCAAGGCCCGCATCTGGATCCTTTTCCTCATGCGAATTCCGCTCCGCATACCGGCACTCTATGTGCTGGGCGGCTGGTTTCTCCTGCAGGTCGCAAGCCTGTTCATCACCAGCGAAGATGGCATTGATGTCG
>JANMMJ010000237.1:0-1520 GCA_031373255.1 Hyphomicrobiales bacterium | reverse complement strand
TTCTGCCTCTGCCTGCCGCCAGACGATGCGCAGTGCTTCAAGGATGGCGGCGTCGTCGCGTACCATGGGCAGGCTGCGCTGGCGAGACCATGTACCATCGCGGATGGACAGCCACACCAGCAAGCCGGAACAGTAGTAGCCCGCCCTGCGCAGCCGCCTGGCGGCCTTCACCAGCAACAGGCGGGCAATCTCATAGGCCTTAGGCAAGGTGCGGCTATCGGGCGGCAAGACCCTGCCATGGCCGAACATGCCGCGCTCAGTCTCCGGGGCCTGCACATCGTAGCCGTGAAGCGCATACCAAAGCCGTTCGCCGGTGACATTGCCCCACATCTTGCGCATGTGCTTGGCCTGCATCGCGTAGAGGCCGCGCGTATCCGACACGCGGGCCGCGAGAAGCCGCAACTGCATCCGGCTTCCGACGCCGGGAATGTCATCAAGCTCCACACCGAACAATGGTTCAGGCATCATGTCCGGGTGCCAGATCGTGACACCGTTTGGCTTGTCGCGCTTGCCCGCAATCTTGGCCAGGAGCCGGTTCGCGGCAAAACCTATGGAGCACGTGATAAACGGGCCGACATGGGACGCAATGGCTCCCTTGATCTGTCTGGCGAGCGCATGCGGATCGGCGCGTTGACCGTCGTCCAGCCTGCACGTCAATTCATCAATCGACTTCACGGCATCAATCGGAATGACGCTCTCAATTTCCGCCAGAAGCATGTTGTGGGCGCGCCGGTACAGGTCCGGCTTTTGCGGGACCAAAACTATGTCTGGGCAAATGCGCTTGGCTTCCTCGACGGTCATGACGTTGGTACAGCCCAGGGCCTTGGCCTCACGTGAGCAGGCTATGACGCACGTCCGCACGGTGTTGGTGAAGGGCACGACGCCAACGGGTCGGCCACGCAAGCTCTTGTCGGCCTGTTGTTCGACGCTGGCAAAGAAGCCGTCAAAATCAAGGTACAGGCGCTCGATAGTTGACGGCAGACGCACGGCAACACTCCCTCACGGCGAAGGTTGAAAAGGCTCGGATTGGCGAAGGTCCAGCGGGCGCAAAGCCCGTTGTCGTTCTTATATTGTTCTCATAGCTCGAATGAGTCAATAAATTCCTTGGGCAGGCGTTCAAGGCCGTTTAATTTAAGGTGGGGAGCAAGCCCCGGGTTTGGAAATAGCAATGAAGAAACCCGAAGAAATTATTGCAGCGCTTGATGCTCTAACAGCCGAGATGCATGACTTCGTGTGCCGACAACTGACAGGAACCGAATTGCGCCACTTGGGCGACGATAACGACCGCATGGAAATCATTGAGCGGGCTGAAGCTATCATCGAGGCCTGGCAGCATGGCGGGGAGTTCAAAGCGCAGAATATCACTGACGCGGCCGGATTAATGGCAATGCTGAAGGTCTATTCAGGCTTGGTCGCTGAACTGGTGCTTTGCGAGGATGCCAAGATAAAAGACCAGGTGAAGGCTTACCCCAAACTGCACTAAGGACTTGATTTGCCCACGCTTTGCCGGTCGAGTTAGG
>JANMMJ010000278.1:0-3377 GCA_031373255.1 Hyphomicrobiales bacterium | reverse complement strand
CGAATGGCTTCTCCATCTTCCTGCTCAAAGAGAACTATGATTCCACAAACGCCCTTGAAGAGGACAATGACCTTGAATCGAGCGTGGTCAGTGACAATCTTCCCGAGGGCGCTGTTCTCTATGTGCTTGATAACCCTCCACGCGATCCATGGTGGAAGGGCTATTTCGGCCTGCAAAAGGAGCTGAAACAGGCCTCCAAAGGCGCATTGGTTTTCCTGCCTGTGAAGGATCGTTGGTTCGCGCTTTCTTTCGGCCATGTCTTTCACAATTTGAAAGATGCGAGCTACGAATATGATTTCGGGCTTCGGGTGACCCTGAACTGCGTTGACCCGGACAAACTGAAAAGCACCGATACACTGGAGCCGAGCGGGGCCAAACGCCAACGTACTCAGTTGCCCACAGTTGCCGATCTCACTTTTTTCGACTTGGACACGGATAGCGCGATCCTGAAGAGCCTCACGGGAAAGGTGAAGGACGCGTACAAAAACCTCTTCAAACACGCGACCGGTTCCAGCAACATCCATGTTTCTTCCGAAGCAGCGCCAGTTGATTTGACGGGCCTTTGCACGAAGCTGCTGGAACTCTATCAAGATGATACCTACAAGACGGCCTTCCCCGATATCCAGAATATATCTCCAGTCCGCGATCCGGTTGTCATCGAGAAGCTGAATTCCAAGCTGGTGGCTGCGTTGCACGCCAAGGACGACGCGGTTTCGCTTTCGGTTCCCGAAATCCAGGATCACGGCGATGACCTCTGGGGAACATTTTCTGGCGCGAGAGCGGGTAAAATCTATGATGATATCTTCATCGGCCGGTACTACGACTATCTAACGGAGGCCGATGTCGATCTAACCAAAATTGGCATTGAGGAGCTGAAGAAACATCAGCTCAAAATTACCGATGAAGACGGCCATAATATCCGCGATCAGCACAGCATCTTCAAATGCCTGATCTTTGACACCACGCTGGACGGGGGCACACAGGCATACCATCTCTGCGAAAGCCACTGGTACCTGATCGATACAAATTACGTTGCGAAGCTGAAGAGTTTCCTTGACCCGCTATGCAAGGACACAACGCTTCCCGACTATGCTCACAAGGACGAAGGCGAATATAACGAGAAGGCGTCTGAAGCGCTTGAAGCCCGGTTGTGCCTCGATAAAACGAACATCGCGCCAAACGGCCAAAAGCAAGTGGAGCCCTGCGACCTCTATGAGGTGGCCGACGGAAAAGCAGTGCTCCATCACATCAAGATTTCCACTCTTTCAGCTCAACTAAGCCATCTCTTCAATCAGGGGACCAATTCCGTAAAGCTCTTGCGAGGGGACGCGGAGGCGATGGCGAAGTTGGAGGCTTTGGTCACAGGCAAAGCCGGAGATGCGAAAGGCGCTGAATTTGTTGCTCCACTCAAAGCCGACAAGCTGAAGGTGGTATTCGGCATCATCACCCATAAGAACAAGGCCGACAAGTCACTCAATCTTCCCCTCTTTTCGCGGATCAGCCTGATGCGCTGCATGAAGGAATTGAAGGTCATGGGGATTGAGGCTGAGTTTGGATTCATTGCGGATACTTCGCCGAAGCGAGAGGGAAAAGAGAAGAAGCGGAAACCCAAAAAGGCTGAGGAGGAATGACCGTCACCCCCAACGCCGCCGAGCTTTACAGCGCGCAGATTCCGGCGCTTGCGACTCTTGCGGCACTTGGATGGGAGTATCTTTCGCCTGCCCGCGCGCTCACTATGCGTGGCGGGAATGGGGGATTGCTACTCAATGCCGTGTTGGTGACGGAGCTGCGCACAAGGCGGTTCAGCTACAAGGGCGGAACCTATCCGCTCTCGCCCAATGCCATCGACCAGATCATGCGCGAGCTGGCGTCTCCCGCCCTGCATGAAGGGCTGCTTGCGGCCAATGAAAAGCTCTACAACGCGCTCACGCTGGGCATAACCGTCACCGAATTCGTCGACGGCAAGAAAACCAGCGTGACCGTGCCGATCATTAATTGGCAGGAGCCTGAGAGCAACAGCTTCATCATCACGGAAGAACTGGAGGTGCTGAACACATCCGGCACAGGCACGCGGCGGCCAGACCTTGTCGCCTATGTGAACGGCATTCCCCAAGTGGTGATAGAGGCCAAGCGACCCGACTCGGGCAATCCCAACAGTTCCATGGTTGAAGAGGGCATCAGCCAGATGATCCGCAACCAGAAGGCAGAGGAGATCCCGCATCTTTTCGCCTATGCGCAGCTCCTGCTCTCCATCAGCATGACCGATGGGCGCTATGGCACCACAAAAACCCAGCGCAAGTTCTGGGGCAAGTGGCATGAGGAAGAGTTTGACGAAACCCATTTCGCCAAAGTCAAAAACCGCACGCTGGCTGCCGACATCCGCGCCGCCTTGCTGGCGGACCGCGATATCGATGTGAGGCGGCATTTCACGGCGCTGTGGGCAGAAACCCAGGCGGTGAGCGACCAGGACCGGCTGCTGGTGAGCCTGCTCACGCCTGCCCGTTTGCTGGAGTTCATTCGCTATTTCATCCTGTTCGACCGCAAGACGGGCAAGATCGTCGCGCGCCACCAGCAGGCCTTCGGTATCAAGGCGCTGCTCCGCGAAATCTCGCAGCACCGGCCCGATGGCGGGCGGCAGGGCGGTGTTTTGTGGCACACCACAGGTTCCGGCAAAAGCTTCACCATGGTCTTTTTGTGCAAGGCATTGCTGCTCAACGAGGCCCTGAAGAATTGCCGCGTGATTGTTGTCACTGACCGGCGCGACCTTGAAAAGCAGCTTGCCGGAAACTTTCTCACTGGCGGCGCGTTCGGCTCAGACGTTGGCACGAAGAAGGACGGCGGCAGCGCAAAAGTTTCTTCAGGCCGCGATCTCGCTGAGCGCATCGGCAAGGGCAACGAGCGCATCATTTTCACGATCATCAACAAATTCGCTAGCGCTTCCAAGCTGCCGGATTGCAGGAATTCAAGCGCAAATCTGATCGTGCTGATCGATGAAGGCCATCGCAGCCAGGGCGGCGAAAACCACGAGCGCATGCGAAAGGCGCTGCCCAACGCCGCCTATGTTGCTTTCACCGGCACGCCGCTCCCGAAGGACGACAAGACCGCCAACAAGTTCGGCAAGATCATCCACGCCTACACCATGCGCGACGCCACCAATGACGGCACGGTGACGCCGCTTCTCTATGAGGAGAGGAAGCCCGTGCTCAACATCAATGAAGATGCCATCGACAACTGGTTCGACAAGATCACGCTGGGCCTTTCCGACACGCAGAAGAGCGATCTCAAGGAAAAATACGGGAAGAAGGGGCGCATTTACGGGTCTCTCAACCGCATCGACCTCATCGCATGGGACATCGCTGTTCATTTCAAAACCAACT
>JANMMJ010000172.1:0-4129 GCA_031373255.1 Hyphomicrobiales bacterium | reverse complement strand
AAGAAGCCAGCGGAGCTAGGCGTCAAGGCCGTTGACGACGCGACCTTCGAAGTGACGCTCAATGCGCCAACACCCTATTTCCTGGAAATGCTCACCCACCAGGCGACCTATCCCGTGAGCAAGGCCAACGTGGAGAAATTGGGCGCCGACTTCACCAAACCTGGCAATCTCGTCTCCAACGGCGCCTATGTGCTCAAGGAATTCGTGCCCAACGATCACATCAAGCTGGTCAAGAACGATAAGTTCTATGATGCCGCCAATGTGAAGATCGATGTGGTGAACTTCATCCCGACGGAAGACAAGTCGACCGCCATGAAGCGCTTCGAGGCGGGCGAACTCGACATGAATGACGACCTGCCGACCGAACAGCTTGCCGATCTCAAGGCGAAGTTTGGCAGCGAACTCAAAATCGGACCCTACCTCGGCACCTACTACTATGTTTTCAAGATTCCGAAGAAGCCCTGGGACAACGTTAAGCTTCGCCATGCCATCTCCATGCTGATTGACCGCGACAATCTCGCCGAGAAAGTCTGGGCGAACACCATGATCCCCTCCTATTCCTTCGTGCCGCCGGGTGTCGCGGGCTACGAAACCAGGACGACGGATTACAGCGAGATGACCCAGCTTGATCGTGAGGACGCGGCTAAGAAGGTCCTGGATGAGCTCGGCATCTCGCCGGAGAAGCCGCTGAAGATGGAAATCCGTTTCAACACCTCGGAGAACCACAAGAACACCGCAGTGGCGATCCAGGAACAGTTGAAGCCCTTCGGCATCGAAATTTCCCTGGTCAACAGCGACGGCAAGACCCACTACGGTCTTCTCGAACAGCATGGAGATTTTGATGTGGCCCGGGCCGGCTGGATTGCCGACTATAAGGACCCGGCGAACTTCCTTGACTTGTGCAAGACTGGGGCAGGCAATAACTACTCCGAGTATTCCAACAAGGAATTCGACGACTTGATGGCCAAGGCCGCCGCCGCCACTGACCAGGCCGAACGCATGAAGAGCCTCTCAGACGCCGAAGCGATAGGTGTCGCGCGCGACCTGTGTGTGGTGCCGCTGCTCTACTACAGCTACCACAACATTGTTTCCGACAAGGTCAAGGGCTGGGAAGAGAACGTCATGGACGTTCACCCCACCCGTTACATGAGCAAGGAATAGTCCGCCTGCGGGTGAAAGCCGTCCCCGCTGGTTTGCGGGGGCGGCGCCATTCGTGACTGTGTGGAGGCGGCAATGCTTCATTATGTTTTACGGCGGTTCATGACCGCCATTCCGACGCTCTTCGTGATCGTCACAATCTCGTTTTTCCTGATGCGTGTGGCCCCGGGCGGTCCCTTCAACCAGGAAAAAGGGCTCAATCCTGTCATCAAGGCCAATCTCGAGCGAATCTATCATTTGGACGAGCCCTTGTGGATGCAATACTTTCGCTATCTAGGCAACCTCGTGCAGGGTGACCTCGGCCCGACCTATACCTCGCCCGACTTCACCGTGGCGGATCGCTTTGCTGCCGGGCTCCCCGTCTCAATTCAGCTTGGCGGCACCGCACTGGTTCTGGCCCTGCTGGTTGGCGGCGTGCTGGGCATCGCTGCTGCCCTTCATCAGAACAAGTGGGAGGACTACTCGGTCATTGCGCTCGCAACGGCGGGCAGTACCATTCCCACATTCGTGATCGCTCCCCTTTTCCAGCTCTTCTTTGCCCTCACCTTGAAATGGTTTCCGGTAGGCGGCTGGGGCGACGGGGCCCTTCTTAATAAAGTCGGCCCGGTCATCACCCTCATGCTGCCGCAAGTCGCCATTGTTGCCCGCCTGATGCGCGGAAGCATGATCGAGTCACTTCACTCCCATCACATTAGGACGGCAAAGGCCCTCGGTCTTTCTGATTATGCCATCGTCATCCGCCATGCATTGCGCGGCGCGCTACTGCCCATTGTCTCCTATGCGGGACCGGCCGCCGCCGGCTTGCTGACGGGCTCGGTGATCGTCGAGTCAATCTTCCAAATTCCGGGGATTGGCCGCGAGTTCGTTTTCGCCGCCCTGAACCGCGACTACACCATGGTCATGGGCACCGTCGTGGTGATCGCGCTTTTTACCATCACCTTCAATCTCATCGTCGACATTCTCTACGCCATCGTCGATCCACGGGTGCGCTATGGCTGATGTCGGAAGCGCCGTTGTAGCTGATGTCGGCCGCTCCCTGTGGGCCGATGCCTGGGCGCGGCTCAAGGCCAACAAGGCCGCCGTGGTGAGCAGCTACTTTCTCGTCTTCATGGGCGTCATTTGCATCTTCGGACCCTGGTTCACGCCCCACGCCTTCACCACCATTTACCAGGACTACAACCGCGTGCCGCCGAGTCTGTCGTCCTATCCCAAAGCGGACATGCTTGACCTCGCGGTGAGCGATGCGGTGCGCCGCGGCCGCGTGCAGCTCGCCGGCTGGGAGGAGAAGGACGGCCGCATCTTCATCACCGTCACTTCCGCCAAACCCATCGACGAGCGTATGACCCGCTACATCGACCGTTCCAGCGTTTTCGAAAACGCCAGGGTCGAGAATATGTCCACCGATAGGCTAAAGCTGATCATGAGCGCCGATATGGAGCGCCAGTATTTCCTCTTCGGCACCGATAACTCCGGCCGCGACCTGCTGACCCGAACGCTCATCGCGGGCCGCGTGTCGCTTGCCATTGGCCTTCTTGCTGGCATCGTTGCCGTGGCGATTGGTGTTCTCTATGGCGCAACCGCCGGTTTTATTGGCGGCAAGACCGACGAGATTATGATGCGCATCGTCGATATTTTGTACTCTCTGCCCTTCATCTTCTTCGTCATCATGCTGGTGGTATTTTTCGGGCGAAATTTCGTGCTGATGTTCCTGGCCGTAGGGGCCGTGCTGTGGCTTGACATGGCGCGGATCGTCAGAGGCCAGGCGCTGTCAATCAAGCGCCAGGAATATGTCCAGGCCGCCGAGGCCCTTGGTGTGACCCGCTGGGGCATCCTCATCCGCCATGTTGTGCCGAACCTCCTGGGTCCCGTCGTTATTTACATGACGCTCCTGGTGCCACAGGTGATCATTCTTGAGAGTTTCCTCTCCTTTCTCGGTCTCGGCGTGCAGGAACCCAATTCAAGTTGGGGCGTGCTCATCTCGCAAGGCGCCAACAATATGCCGGGCGCCAACTGGCTCCTGTTCTACCCATCGCTCTTCCTCACCACCACGCTCTTCGCCCTGAATTTCATTGGCGATGGCCTGCGTGATGCACTCGATCCAAAGGACCGCTGAAATGGAAGGCAGCATCCTTACGCTCAAGAATATCAAAGTGAACTTCCGAACGATTGATGGCATCGTTGAGGCGGTCAAGGGTGTGGGCCTTGACGTCAGGGCAGGTGAAACCGTTGCCATCGTGGGCGAATCCGGTTCCGGCAAAAGCCAGTTGATGATGGGCACCATGGGGCTGCTGGCTTCCAATGGCACCATTGAAGGCGTGGCCGACTATCGGGGAACCAATCTTGTGGGGCTGCCCAAGCAGCAGCTCAACACTATTCGCGGCCGCAAGATCACCATGATCTTCCAGGAGCCCATGACCTCGCTCGATCCGCTTTACACAATCGGCAATCAACTCATTGAGCCCATCATGCACCACCAGAAGATTGGTGTTGCCGAGGCCAAGGCGCGGGCCATTGACATGATGAAGCTGGTGAAGATTCAAGATCCCGAACGGCGCATGGGCTCTTACCCCCATGAAATGTCTGGCGGCCAGCGCCAGCGCGTGATGATCGCCATGGCGCTTGCCAATGACCCTGATCTCCTGATTGCCGATGAGCCGACTACCGCCCTTGATGTTACCATTCAGGCCGAAATTCTCGAACTCATGGCCGGCCTGCAGAAACGCCTCGGCATGGGCATGTTATTCATCACCCATGACCTCAATATCGTGCGCCGCATTGCAAGTCGCGTGGTGGTCATGCGCTATGGCGAGGTGGTGGAAGAGGGCGATAAGAAGCAAATCTTTGCGAACCCCAAACATCCCTATACCAAGGCCCTGCTGGACGCCGAACCCACGGGCCGCAAAGCGCCACCCGCCGCAAAAGCACCCAAAATTCTGGATGGCACCAATGTCTCCGTCACCTTTGAGATTGG
>JANMMJ010000154.1:0-6449 GCA_031373255.1 Hyphomicrobiales bacterium | reverse complement strand
ATTATTCGGGTTGGCCTGACAGGGGACGTGTCGAAAGCAACTGGGCAGTCTGGTTGCTCGGAACGCTCTGATACTCAACCTCGGGACAATTATTGGCAATGACTTTCCAACTCGAATTATTTTGGTTCATTTCGCAGCGCGCCAACTGCCCGCGAATGCACATGATCTGGCCCTGCTCGTAGTCGTGCCCGTTGGCCCGGCACTTGCATGAGTGGGCCGCCGCCAAAACCGCCGTTCCAAACAGCGCACCAACCGCAACGAAGGCAATCAGCGAAATATGGTGGATTTTTACCCCATGTGCAGGGCTTATCATGGCCACAAAACGGCAGAAAGTGAAATCACATCATTCTGAAAGTTGAAGGTTTACCGCCTGTGGACCGCGTCCCCGCTTGTCCGGCTGAACCTCGAAACTGATCTTCGTTCCCTCCGCAAGCTCGGGAATTCCGGACCTCTGGACAGCGGTGATGTGCACAAACACATCTTTTCCGCCGTCATCTGGCGATACAAATCCGTATCCCTTGGCTTGGTTGAAGAATTTGACCGTGCCATTCTGGCGCATAGGCAAAAGGCTCCTCGTCCCGTCTCAAAATGCGAACCCTTTGGCTGACCAGTGCATCAGGCAGAGGGGCGGCACAGCGGATTCCAAAACAACGGGAAAGGCATTGCTCGGCCTGTCTTGCCCCTTTCTGGCCGAATGGTCTCTTCACCGGAATCGAACAGCTCTGCCCGAATTGGGCACGTCCCCGAGCCCAAGTTTAATAAATATGCTCCAACAGCGACGGAACGGCAAGTGGAGAATAGGCGTTGTCGGCATGGCGCATCTTGACGAAACGAAGCGGCGCTATCTAGTGTAGAAACGTGTGGTGCGGGAGTCGTGCATGAAATGCGGAATAGTTGCGTGCATTGCGCTGGCCGGCGCGTTGTCGTCTTTTGCCGTGTCAGCCGCGGCGGATGCGTCCGCCAAATACAAGACCAAATATGTTTACTATACAATCAAGGGCCAGTCCGCCGCTGAAGTCTATACGGCCATGATCGCGCGCGGTCCGCATGTGAACGGCGCCAAGGCCTATGCTTCAACTTCTGCGACGTCTTCGCAGGAAGGCAAGCTTCTCCCCGGCAAACAATGCCGGGTTACTGACTACCGGTTCAAGATCGACTTCGTTATCCGCTTGCCCAAGCTCGCCAACGACAAGGTATTGAAGGGTGAAACCCGCAAACGCTGGACGGCGTTCTCGGAGTTTCTGCGCAAGCACGAAGAAACTCACCGGTCCATCTGGCTCGGCTGCGCCCAGGAACTTGAGGAACGGGTTCGCGCCATTCGCGCCGATGATTGCGACGAGGTCGACAAGGAGGCCGCAGAACTCTGGGACAAGATCAGGGCCCAGTGCAATCTCAAGCACGATGCCTTCGACAACGCCGAGCAGAAGCGCCTGGCCGCGCATCCCTTCGTAAAGCTGGTGATCCGCCAGGCCTCGGTTTCAACGCACGCCGCAACCATCTCGCCGGCGAAGAAAAAAAGAAAGCGCTTCTCGTCGGCTGATTAAGGCCGCAGCACACGCCCGGCAACGGCATTAAGCCTCGCAACCAGTGCGGGATCGCGGAAATCGGGCGCGGTCATGATGGCGCCATCCAGCGCCCTGTCTGAACCTATTGGGCAAGGTGCATGATCCTTGGGAAAATCGCGCGCCAACCTCGTCACAAAGCGCTTGGCGCTGTCGGCATTCTGGCGAAGAACGACAATCACCTTGGCAACATCGACTTCCCCATGCTCGCTGTGCCAGCAATCGTAGTCCGTCACCATCGCTGCGGTGCAATAGCAAAGCTCTGCTTCGCGGGCGAGCTTCGCTTCCGGCATGTTGGTCATGCCAATCACCGAGGCTGACCATGACCTGTAAAGGCGGGATTCTGCCAGGGTCGAAAATTGCGGGCCCTCCATCACAACATAACATCCACCCTTTGCGTATCCGATGCCTTCGGCGATCAACGCGCGTTCGGCTTGCGCCTGTAGTGCTGGAGAAATCGGATTGGCCAGCGATACATGCGCCACGCATCCCGCACCGAAGAATGACTTCTCCCTTGCAAAGGTTCTGTCGATGAACTGGTCGACGAGCACAAAGGTGCCAGGTGCAAGGTCTTCTCGAAGCGATCCAACGGCCGAAATTGACAGCACATCGGTCACGCCTGCCCGCTTCAGCACATCAATGTTGGCGCGGTAATTGATCGTGCTCGGCGAATAGCGGTGGCCTCTCCCATGACGTGGCAGAAACACGATCGGCGTGTCGCCGATCGATCCGCGCCTCACCTGGTCGGAAGGCTCGCCCCAGGAACTGCCGATAGTTTCCCAACGGGCATCATCCATGTCGATGTCATAGATGCCGGAGCCTCCGATAATGCCAAGAACCGCTTTGGTCATAGTGCCTCCCAAACAAAACGGCCCGGGAAACCCCGGGCCGCAAAACTGCCAATCAGGCGATCAGTGCTCGACGCGAGACCAAATCTTCTGCTTCACAAGATACAGAAGCAGCGCAAGTATTGCGAGATAGATCATGACGCTGAACCCCATGGATTTGCGCTCCTCCATCTTGGGTTCGGCTGTCCACGCGAGGAAGGCCGAAACATCGCGGGCCATGTCGGAAGCGGTGTTTGGCGCTCCGTCATCGAAAGTGACCTGCCCGTCGCTGAGCGGAACTGGCATCCCGATCCAGTGCCCGGATGCAAAGTATGGATTGTAGAGCTTACCCTCCGGCGCCTCAGCAGCAAGTTCTGCGGGCGGCTCCTCGTAACCGGTCAAGACCGAGTACACATATTCCGGACCACCGATACCGTTGAAGAACTGATTGATGGTACCATACCAGCCGGCCCGGGCCTTGGTGATCAGCGACAGGTCAGGCGGCAGTGCCCCGCCGTTAGCCGCACGCGCCGCTTCATCATTGCTGAACGGCGATGGCAGGCGATCTGATGGAACACCCGGGCGGTCGAACATCTCGCCGTCTGACCCAGGACCGTCCTTCATCGTGTAAGAGGCCGCAAGTGCATCGACTTGCTCTCCGGAAAACTCCGGTCCGCCCGCTTCGTCTAGATTCCGGAACGAAATCAGCTTCATCGAGTGGCAGCTGGAGCAAACTTCCTTGTAGACCTTGAAACCCCTTTGCAGCTGTGCGCGGTCGAAGTGTCCGAATGGGCCCTCAAATGAGAACGCCACATCCTTGGCATCCTCCTGACCTTCGGCGGCAAGCGCTGTCCCGACGATTGCCAGGGCCGCAACGGCAGCCAGGGAAATTGTTCTGAGCATCTTCATTGTGTTTTCCCCAATCACTCTGCCGGTGCCACGACTTTTTTCTTCGACAGTACGGCGTCCGATATGGACGACGGCAACGGCTTCGGCGTCTCAAGCACCCCGAGAAGTGGCATGATGACAAGGAAGTGCGCGAAGTAATAGAGCGTGCCGAGAAAGGCCAGAGTCACGTAAACGCCTTCCGCCGGCTTCGAACCCAGGAAACCAAGGAAAATGACATCGGCCACAAGGATCCAGAAGACTTGGCGGTAGATTGGCCGGTAGGTTGCCGAACGCACCCTGGACGTATCAAGCCATGGAACCACCAGCAGGATGAGTAACGACGCAAACATGGCAATGACACCCAGCAATTTTGCCGTCAGCGGCCCGATATCAAACGTAATCGAGCGCAGGATCGCGTAGAAAGGCAGGAAGTACCATTCCGGAACGATGTGCGGCGGCGTCTTGAGCGGGTCCGCCATCTCGTAGTTGATCGCGTGCCCCATGTAGTTCGGCGCGAAGAACACGAACATCGACAGCAGAATGAGGAACACTACGACCGCGAAGGCGTCCTTCATTGTGTAGTACGGATGGAACGGGACAGTATCCTGTCCCGACTTGACCGATACGCCGGTCGGATTGTTATTGCCGGGAACGTGAAGGGCCCAGATATGAAGGCCAACCAGTCCCGCCAGCACGAACGGCATGAGATAGTGCAGTGAGAAGAAGCGGTTCAGCGTGGGATTGTCCACCGCGTAACCGCCCCAGAGCCAGGTTGTCACTGTGTCGCCAACGAGTGGAATGGCCGAGAACAGGTTGGTGATGACCTTGGCGCCCCAGAAGCTCATCTGGCCCCATGGAAGCACATATCCCATGAATGCAGTCGCCATCATCACGATGAGGATCAGCACCCCGATCATCCACAGCACTTCCCGCGGCTCTTTGTATGACCCGTAGTAGAGCCCGCGGAAGATATGGATGTAGACGGCGAAAAAGAACATCGAAGCGCCGTTGGCGTGCAGATAGCGAAGCAGCCAGCCATAGTTCACATCGCGCATGATGTGCTCGACGGAATTGAACGCCATGTCCACATGCGGAGTGTAATGCATCGCCAGAACGATGCCGGTTACGATCTGCACCACCAGCATGATCGAAAGAATTCCGCCAAACGTGTACCAGTAGTTCAGGTTCTTCGGCGTGGGGAAATCAAGTACGGAGCTTTGCACGAGCTCCATGATCGGAAGCCGCTGGTGCATCCATTTGCCGAAGGCAGTCTTCGGCTGGTAGTTCGAGTGTCCACTCATGAGATGCCCCTGTATTAGCCGATACGGACCTTGGTATCCGACACATATTCATATTTTGGCACCGGAAGGTTCGTCGGTGCCGGGCCTTTGCGGATACGTCCCGCCGTATCGTAGTGTGAGCCGTGGCAGGGGCAGAACCAGCCGCCAAAATCGCCCTGCTGTCCCAGCGGCACACATCCGAGATGTGTGCACACACCCATCATGACAATATATTGTTCCTTGCCCCCAACCACACGGTTGACGTCGGTTGCCGGATCGCTTTCCTTGACGTTTTCGTTGCGCGCCAGCTGGTCCTTGAGATCGGCAAGGTTGACAGCCTTGGCATCTTCGATTTCCTTGGCGGTCCTGTGCCGGATGAATACCGGATTGCCCCGCCACTTGATGGTTACTCCCTGCCCTTCGGCGATCGGGGCAAGGTCCACCTCGATCGTCGCCAATGCCAGGACTGACGCGTCCGGGTTCATCTGGTGAATAAATGGCCAGGCCGTCAAAGCGGCACCTACCGCTCCTACCGCACCCGTAGCGATGAAAAGAAAATCGCGACGGTTGGTATCCGCATGTTCCGCTGTGGACACTTTTCTCTTCCCCTAATTACAGATCCGGCCAGGCCGGCGCCAAACCCCTTGGCGCAGTGTTTGGCGGCGTTTTTGACATTGGCAATCGCCAAAGTCTAGCCATGAAGTGTCGCACTGAGAACATGATTGTGCCGGAGCGCGGTTTGCCGCGTAAACTGGGCGAATCATGGTGCAAATTGCATTGTTTCAACCCGACATCGCACCCAATACGGCGACAATCCTCCGCATGGCGGCCTGTTTGGGGATAAGGGTCAGGATTATCGAGCCCGCTGGCTTCGTCTGGTCTGATTCTGCCCTGAAGCGGGCTGGCATGGACTACCTCGCCAGGACCGATCTTGTCCGCGATGCCTCATGGGACGCGTTCCGCGCCGCCACGGTTTCAAGCCGGCTCGTGCTGCTCACGACCAAATCCCAACGCGCCTACACCGATTTTGCCTACGCCACTGACGATATCCTGTTGATGGGAAGGGAAAGTGCGGGGGTTCCGGACGCCGTTCATGCTGCAGCGGATATCCGCTTGACCATCCCCATGCGGCTAGGCTTGCGCTCTCTCAATGTCGCCATGGCTTGCGCCATGGTCACCGGCGAGGCCCTGCGCCAGACAAATGGCTTTCCATCGCCTTTCTGACGGGCGGCTTGACCCTGCGCATTGACAATGCCTGTGCTTGCTCCAATTCAGGTTGCCCGAAGCTTGCGGAGAATTGAATGACCTCGGAAATAGCGCCCCAACAATCCACGGCCGAATCCTGGTTTCAGCAATTGCGCGACAGGATTTGCCACGAAATTGAACAGGTTGAACTTGAGTACGCCGGCAGCGAGGCCGGCCATTTTGAACGCACCGCCTGGGATCGCCCCGCCGGCGGTGGCGGTATCATGTCGATGCTGCATGGCAAGGTCTTTGAGAAGGCGGGCGTGCATTGTTCGACGGTGCATGGCGAATTTTCCCCGGAATTCAGAAAACAGGTCCCGGGTGCTGAGGATGATTCTCGCTTCTGGGCCAGCGGCATTTCCCTGATCATGCATCCCTGGAACCCAAACGTACCCGCCGTTCATATGAACACCCGCTTTGTGGTGACGTCGAAATGGTGGTTTGGCGGCGGCGCAGACTTGACCCCTGTACTGGACCGCAGGCGCAACCAGCAGGATTCCGACACCCTGGATTTTCACCGGGCAATGGAATCGGCCTGCAACAGCCACACCGTGGCGGATTACGCCCGGTTCAGGTCGTGGTGCGACGAGTATTTCTTCCTGCCGCACCGACATGAACCGCGTGGCATCGGGGGCATATTCTTCGAC
>JANMMJ010000148.1:0-52273 GCA_031373255.1 Hyphomicrobiales bacterium | reverse complement strand
CGGCGTGTTCCACAGATCGAGCGGATCGGCAGGCTGCACATCATAATGGCCGTAGAAGAGCACATGCGGCGTCTTAGCTGCTGATCGCTTCGGGGTGTAGTGCGCGACAATCATCGGCCTGCCGGTTGTCGGGCGGACGCTCGCGTCAAAACCCAGAGCCTTCAATTCCGCCGCCAGCCACTTCGCGGCACGTTCGCAATCGGCATTGTGGGCGGGATCGGCCGAAATGCTCGGTATGCTGATGAAATTGCCGAGGCGCTCCAGGCTGGCTTCAAGGCCTGAATCAGCAAAGCTCAGCACACTATTGATATCGCTCATTTTTCCAATTCTCCAATTATCCTGATCCAGCTTCTGATGCCCTTGTGGAAATTGCTCACGTCGTATTTTTCATTGGGACTGTGAACATTGTCGTCATCGAGCGCAAAGCCAACCATGAGGCTATCAAGCTTCAGGTGCTTCTTCAGGGATTCGACAACGGGAATGGAACCGCCGGTGCCGGACATGACCGGCGCCTTGTTCCATTCACCTGAAAGTGCTCGGCTTGCGGCGGCAACCCAGATGCTATCGTGTGCTACAGACACGCCGGAACTATCGCCCCCCTCGTCTTTGAATTTTACCTTGCAGTCCGGCGGCAATTTGCTTCGTACGAACTTCCGGAACGCTCTTCTGACAGCCTTCGGGTCCTGGCCCTCAACCAGGCGGAACGACATTTTCGCGGTGGCCTCGGAAGGCAGCACGGTCTTGGAGCCGTCGCCCCGGTAACCGCCATAGATGCCGTTGATCTCCGCCGTCGGCCTTGCCCACATCTGTTCGAGGGCCGAATAGTTCTTCTCGCCAGCGGGAATTGCGAGCCCGACATCGCCCAGAAATTTCCGGTGTGAGAATTTGAGCTTGGCCCATTCGCGGCGGAGCGCCGGGGCGAGCGTCCTTACGCCACTATAGAAGCCGGGAATGGTGATCCGGCCATTGCGATCATGGATGGCGGCCAGGATGCGGGTCAGCACGCGGATGGGATTCATCGCAGCGCCGCCATAGTACCCCGAATGCAAATCGATCCGTGGCCCTTTGATGGTAACTTCCTCGGCGATGCAGCCGCGCAAATGGATATTGAGGGCGGGCGTGGTGCTGTCCCAGGCGTCGGTATCGCAGATGAAGGCGACGTCGGCAGCCAGTTCCTTGCGATTTTTCTGTATGAACCTGTCCAAATGGGACGAATCGCCCTCCTCGTCGCCTTCGATGATCACGGTCAGGCGAAACGGCAATTTGCCATCTACGGCAAGCCAGGCGCGCGTGGCTTCCAGAAAAGTCATAAATTGGCCCTTGTCGTCACTCGCTCCGCGCGCATAAATGCAACTCTTGCCGTCTTTCCCTTTCCTGATCTGTGGCTCGAATGGCGGGCTGTCCCAAAGATCCAGCGGGTCGGCCGGCTGTACATCGTAATGACCGTAAAACAGGATATGTGGCGCATGGGACGGCAAGTCTTCCGGCGCGTAGGTTGCGAATACCAGCGGACGTCCGGTGGTGGGGCGAAGCCTTGCCTCGAAACCCATTCCCGCGAGGTCAGCGCGGACCCATTCGGCTGCTGCATCGCAGGCGCCGTGATAAGCCGGATCTGTCGCAACGGTCGGAAAACGCAACAGCTCGAAAAGCCGCCCCAGGCTCGCCTCCAGCGTGTCATCCGCCAGGGCAAGCACCCGATCCACATTCAACATCGCAGAATCTCACCTGAACTTGTGACGCCTTCTCACACACTGAACATGATTTGGGCAAGTGCCGGCGAGGCGCCTGCATGAATACCATCGCCGCCACGCTATTCTCGCTGCCGCGCGATTCGCTGCAGGCGCGCGAGCCGTCGCGGCGGCTGACGCGGTTCCGGCGGCGCGGCTATCAGCGCTATCTGCTGATGCGTTCCAATGTCGATCTCGCAATGATCTGGGAGCGGCGCTGGTTCGTTTTCACCATGATCGCCGGCTTCCTGCTGATGGCTGCACCAACGCCCGCCGGTCTCACCCAAGACGGGCAGATCGTTCTCGCCATGTCGATCATGGCGACCATGCTGTTCATCACCGAGGCCGTGCCGCTCCCTGCGGTGCCGCTCATGATCATCGTCGGACAGGTCGTGCTGCTGCACGTGGAACCTACCAAAGTGGCGCAAAGCCTGATGACGGACGCGGTGCTGTTCATCATGGGGTCGCTGATGCTGGCGGTCGCCATCGTCAAGCAGCGGCTCGACCGGCGAATCGCGTGGCTCATCGTCCAACTCACCGGCACCAATATCTACTGGATCAGTTTCGGCATTGCCGCGGTTTGCGGGGCACTCGCTGCCTTTATCGGCGAACACACAGTGGCGGCGATGATGCTGCCGGTTGGCGTGACGCTGATCACGCTGATCTCGAACGAGCCCAAGAAAGTGCACAACGTGGCGGCGGTGCTGCTGTTTTCAATTTCCTACGGGTGCTCGATAGCGGGTGTGGCCACGCCATCGGGCGGTGCACGCAATGCCATCATCATCAGCTATTGGAAGGATTTCTTTTACGATCCGACGGATCCAGCGACGCGCCGCTACCTGATGGATTACCTCACATGGGCGATCTATGCCTATCCGATGTTCCTGCTGCGCCTGCCGATCGTCGCGGCACTGCTCATCTTCACCTTCAAGCCCGAAACGACCGACATGTCGCGCGCCGTGGCGCGGCTGCGGACCCAGGTGATGATGGAAGGTCCGCTCAGGGCATCGGGCTGGATGACCATCTTCATCTTCGTGTTGACAATCCTCGGGTGGATTTTCCTTTCCGAGAGCCTCGGGCTGGGCACTGTCGCGCTGCTCGGCGTCATCGCCTTCCTGGTGCTCGGGCTGGTGCGCTGGGAAGACATCAATTCGGGGGTCAACTGGGGTGTGGTGCTGCTCTACGCCGCTTCAATCTCGCTCGGCGTGGAAATGAAGGTCACCGGTGCGGCGGAATGGGTCGGGCAGAATTTCCTGGCCTTCCTGCAATCCATCGGCGCTGGAACCGGTGCAGCTTTCGAGCTGGCGATTTCACTGCTCACCATCGCGGTTTCGAACACGATGACGGCGGGTGCCGCCATCGCGGTTCTGGGACCTATCGTGCTCAAGACCGCTTCCGTCGCCGGCGAAGACCCGATCACAGTGGGCTTCATCGCGGCGATCTCCTCGGCCTTCGGTTACCTGACGCCGGCCGCGCAACCGGCCTTCACCATCATCTACGCGTCGGGCTACCTCAAGGGCACTGACTTCTTCAAGATCGGGCTGCGCATGATGTTCGTCTCGGTGCTGATCCTGATGTTCCTGTCGCAGTTCTACTGGCCGCTGATCGCCAAGTGAGGCAATTCTCGACAAGGTGGGGCTGAGGCGATATTTCAGAAGCGATGTTCCAGTCCCTGTTCAAGCGCACCCAGCTTTCCGACCGGCAGGAACGCGCCGTTCAAAAGACGCTGCAGAACCTGCAGCAGCAGCGCCGGAACCGCTTTCGCATCCTGGCTTGCATCGACGGCAGTGATGAGGCTTTCGAGGCGCTCCGCCTCGCCGCGCAGATGGCGCCCAACGACGATTGCGACATCATCGTTCTCTATGTGCGCTCGATTGACCAGGGCCTGTGGTCCGGCGGGCTGCAGGTCAAGCTGGCGCGGCAGAACATGCTGGATGCCGGTTTCGAGCTTCCCGGCGTGCGCGACCTGAAGCGGGCGCTCGAAATTCTCAAGGAAGCCGGCATCGACGCCGATAGCTGGCCCAAAGAGGCCGCGCATCAGGATGCGTGGGGCGATCCGCTCGGCGACAACAAAGTGGAGTACAAAAGCCCCGAGGGCCGCTCGGTCGTTCTCAAACTGAAGACGGCGCCCGACATCGCCAATGGCATTCTCGACCAGTATGAGCTTGGGCCCTACAACCTCATCGTCACCGGCGAGCCGTCGCGCTGGCGGGGCGAATTCAAGGGATGGTTCAACGCCGGCATCGTGCAGCGCGTGGTGCTGTTTGCGCCCTGCTCGGTGCTGGTGGCGCGGGCACCGCGCGAGCGCACCGGCTTCTTCATCTGTACCGATGGCACGGCGCGGTCGATGCAGGCGGTAAGGCGGGCCGCTGTCCTGGCATTCACCGCAAGCGAACCGATCACGCTGTTCTCCGCCTCAACAACCGAGATTGGGCTGCCCGCTGCCGAAGAGGCCGTGGCCAATGCCAAGGCGCTGCTCAAGGCGATGAAGATCCCAGTTGCGGCCACAAAGACGGCGTTTGGCGTTCCGGCGCGCGAAATCGTCGAGGCAGGTTCTGCCTACAAGGTCATCGTGGTGACCGATGAAGGCCGCACCCGGCTGCAGCGGATCTTCAAGGGATCCACCGCACTCGACGTGGTGCGCCATGCGCGCACCAGCGTTCTCGATGTCAGATAGTCAGGCGTGCGCCCGCCGGGTGCGCGCGACAACAACCGCCATGGCGCCCAGTGCGTGGAGCAGCGCTGTTGCTGCCACGAAGCCTGCCCCATAGATCATCAGGCTTGCGCCCTGGGCGGCTTCGCTTGCATGCGCGTAGCCATGGGCCACGGCGAAAATTGCTACGAGCGACATCGCCGACCACGCCGGCATCCTGAGGCGCAGAAGGAGAACCGCAGCAAGCACCACAACGGAGGCCAGGATAACTGTCTCAGTCAGCGGGATTGTGATTCCGGCCCAAGCCGCAAATGCACCGCCGATCATGGCGGCCATGAAGCTTGCCGGCAGGGCCCAGATGGCGCGGCCGCCGAGCATGGCGCCCCAGGCACCGACGGCCAGCATGGCGAGCAGATGATCGGCTCCGGTAAAGGGATGGAGGAAGCCCGATTGAACATCATGTCCGGGATGGGCGAAAGCCGGTGTGGCAGAAAGTGTCATCAAAACTACAGAAAGAAGTGCTGTGCGCTTCATCTTATTGATCCCCGTCGTTTGGTCTTGATCGCCTGTTTTTCTAACACCAGTCAGGAAGCCTGTCCCGTGTCAAATGCGGCACACACTTGCATACCAGCGTCTCGCGCTGGTGCCTTGCCCTTGACGGCAAATCACATTATTCGGGGCAACCTGTGAATGATCGCCGGAGCAACCCCACATGAGTGAGTACATACTTTACGGGATGGCCGAGTCAGGCAATGCATACAAGGCAGCGATCATGCTGGAATTGTGCAAGCTCGATTGGGAGTGCCGGAAGGTCGACTTCTTCAATGGCGAAACACGCACGCCGGAATACCGCCAGGACGTCAATGAAATGGGCGAAGTGCCGGTCTTGCACCACAAGAACCAGCGGCTGACGCAATCCGGCGTTATTCTCGATTACCTGGCCGAGGTCACCCGCAAGTTCGGGGCCAAGAGCGACGGTGAACGGCGCGAAATCCTGCGCTGGATGCTTTTCGACAATCACAAATTCACCAGCTACCTGGCAACGCTGCGATTCTTCATGCAATTTGCCAAGACAGGCGAGACACCGGTTACGGAGTTCCTCCGCCAGCGGGCAACGAACTCACTGAAGATCGTCGATAGCCACCTGGCACAGTCGCCTTACATTGTCGGCAAGCGTGCGACGATTGCCGACCTGTCGTTGTGCGGCTACCTGTTCTTTGGCGATGAGCTCACGGTTGGTCTGGAAAACTACACCAACGTGATGAACTGGCTGGATCGAATCAAGGCCCTGCCGGAGTGGAAGCATCCCTATGACCTGATGCCAAGGGCGTTCGAAGCCTAGAACGCAGGCTCCCTAGCGCGCGGGCGATCGGACGATTATCGGCATTCGAAAGGTGAACCGCGTTCCTTTTTCATCCGATTTTAGCTCCAATGTTCCCTTATGAACGTGGGCAATTTCGTGCGCAATATAGAGGCCTAAACCCAAGCCCTGCTGGCTGGGCCGCACCTTGCCGCGAAAGAATGGCCGAAACAGATTTCTCATCGCCTCGGGGGGAATGGGTGCGCCTGCATTCTGCACCCACAGCACAAATTCACCGTTCCCCATTGTTGCCCCGACTTGTACCGGTGTGTTCCTGTCGCCGTGGGTGAGAGCATTTCCAAGCAAGTTTGAAAACAGCTGCGAAATGCGTTTGTGATCGACCGCGATTTCTCCCATCAATCTGAAATCCGTTTGGATTTCGCGCCCTATTTCAGCCGTTCGCATCTCCGATACCACCTGTTCAAGTACCGGCTGCAACGGGGATTCGGCGTCAATTTCCAAATCCAGTCCATCGCCAAGCCGGGCCCGCGCAAAGTCGAGCACGTTGCTGATCAGCCCACTCATCCGTATAATACTGCCTTGCATCAAAGCGACGATGCTTAGGCTCTTTTCATCAAGCGGCACGCGCTGAAGCATCCTCGCTCCTGCCTCGATAGACGCCAGCGGGTTACGAAGATCATGTCCGAGCACGGCTATGAACTGCTCCCGCAGTTCCGAATTTTCATGTTCATCCTTCAAATCCGACTGAGCCTTCGCCAGTTCGGCGTTGGCGTCCAAATGGGCGGCGATCAGTTCGGCGAACAACTTGAACATGCCGATGACCTTGGAGTTCTTCAGTTGAGCCGGAGCCGGATCAATGGCGCATAAAGTGCCGAAGAACTCACCATTCCTCCGTATGATCGGCATCGAAATGTAGCTTTGGAAGCCATACATGGCTGGTGTTGGATGATTGCGATATTCCTCATCTTCCGCCACATGATTGATGATCACCGGTTCCCGGCATTGGCGGACTTCGTGACAAATAGTGGTTTCGACTTTCAACTCGTCTCCCGGCTTCAACCCGATGTCGATACTGTCGAGAACGTTGCATGTCACCCATTTGCCTTCGGTGACACGCGCCACCGCAGCAAAGCGCATTCCTGTTGTCTGACAAATCACGTCCAGAATGGTCGGGACCGCTGCGATGCCCTGAATGGCGTTTACATCGTCCTGAAAGTCGTGCGGCATTCGCCTGTGGCCCAAAAAAAATTTGCGGCACACTACTCGAACACGCCAATCGTGTCATCAAGGACAGGAGGAAACCCGCAAAGAGCAGGCCCAGCCTATGGATCGGAGCCCGCCGAAGGTCAGCGATTGGTGCGCTGGTGGCTAAGCGCGCCCCGGAGACATGGCGTCGAGGTATTCCTCGAGGTGATCGAGGTTTTCAAAGCGCATCCAGCCTTCATCGGTTTCCGCCTCTACCGTACCATCGGAGAGAACTCGTGCGGGACGGCCGCGGATCATCCGCTCCTCGACGACATAAAGCTGGTCGTCAGCCTGTTCGTCCTCGGCCGGCTCATCCCCGGCTTCGATTTCCGGCTCCGGTTCCGCAACTGTTTCGGGCTCCGGCTCCTCGACCTCTGCTACCTGAATTTCGGGCTCTGGCTCTGGCTTGGGTTCGATCTCCGGTTCCTGCGCCGATTCCATTTCGGTGACCGGGTACTCATGGGACATCTGGGCCTCCGGCGGAATGGTGATTTCCTCCGGCGCCAGCGCTTCCTCGATTTCTGCCTTGGCCCGGTCGAGCGCTTCCGATGTCTGGCGCGCCTCGGCAATCATTTTTTCAGTATCGGATCTCAGACTTTCGGCGACTTCACCGGTGCGCGACCTGGCCGATTCAAACACCCTTCCGGCTGATTCCGCCGCTGCGGGGACCGGGGCTGGAATGCGAACCGAGGCGGCAGCTTCTGCTGCTGCTGCGGCAGCGGCTGCCGTTGCAGCGGCGGTCGCGGCATTTACCGGCAGGTTAGCGCGGCCCGGGGGAACGCCCGCTTCGAGTTCGACCCGGGCAAGGCGCTCGCGAATATCGCCAAAGGTACCGGTGGACTTCTGGATGGCATCGACGACGCCACCAAGCCCCAGGGTAACCAGGCCGCCGACTATCAAAGTTATCGCAAAGTCAGGGGTGATGCCCAGGATCTGCATCTGGCCAAAGGAAAACAGCACCATCAGGACCGTGGTCAGCCCCAATGCGGCAAGCAGAATTCCCGCAATCATCAAAAACTTAGACATATAATTCCCCTTCGGTCGGCATGGGACCAGGCCTCATCCTCACAGCGCCAACCCTCCCGCAAAGATGGCACAAGATCGAAATAAAGTCTTGCCTCTAACTCTCAATGACGATCCTGGGAGGTGGCCGACTCAGGCCCCCAGAAGCCAAAGCCGTTCCAATTTGACGCGAAATTGTCAAAAAAGTCTGAGCATGCGGCGATTCCGGGTTAACGGCGACAATCGGCTCGCCCTTGTCGGAGCGCAGCCTCAGATCCGCGTCGAGAGGAATTTCCCCTAGGAAAGGCACTTCCATCCGCTCAGCTTCCGCGTGTGCCCCGCCGTGACCGAAGATTTCATGGCGCTCGCCGCATTTCGAGCAGACGAAATAGCTCATGTTTTCAATGATGCCGAGCACAGGCACATTGACTTTCCTGAACATGTTCAGGGCTTTGCGGGCGTCAATTAGCGCCAGGTCCTGCGGCGTCGAGACAATCACCGCACCCGATAGCGGGGTTTGCTGGGCAAGGGTCAATTGGGCATCGCCAGTGCCGGGCGGCATGTCCACCACCATGATGTCGATCTCACCCCACTGGACATCGCGCAGCATCTGGACCAGCGCCGACATGACCATGGGGCCGCGCCAGATCATCGGCGTTTCCTCGCCGACGAGGAAGCCAATCGACATGGCCTTGAGGCCGTAACGCTCCATCGGAAGGAGCATCTTGCCTTCGGCATCGGCGGCCTTGGGCTTGCCGCTCAAGCCGAGAAGTTTTGGCAGCGAAGGGCCATAGATGTCGGCGTCAAGAATGGCGACACGGTGCCCCAGTGCCTTCAGGCCAAGGGCCAGGTTGATGCTGACGGTAGACTTGCCCACACCGCCCTTGCCCGAGGCCACGGCGATGATGTGTTTGACGCCCGGAATGCCATTGCGGAGCGGCGCCGCCGCTCTGGCCTTGGGGCCAGGAGCGCGTTCAGCCGTCAACGCCACCATGGCGCGGGTAACGCCCGGAATGGCCGCCACAGCCTTCTCCGCAGCTTTGCGCAGGGGTTCCAGTTCGGCCGGCGGGGAGGAGCCTGCATCAATGGCGAAAATCACTTCGCCGTTGGTAATCGCGATGTCAGAAAGCCGGCCTGCCGAGACGAGGTTGCCCCGGCCGTCGGGGGCGGCAATGCGCTTCAAAACGGCAAGCACGTCGTCTTTTGTGGGCTGGGGCATGGGGTTCGGATAGCCCCCACAGAACCTTGCTGCAAGTGCGAATTGCTCACGCCTGCAGTAGAGTGGCAACCCTGGTCCGCAGATGGGGAACGACCTCTGCCTCGAACCACGGATTGGCCTTGAGCCAGCCGGTGTTGCGCCATGAGGGATGCGGCAGTGGGATGACCGGCGGGTTCAAGTCTGCACCTTCGCGCCATGCGGCGACGGTCTCGGTCAGGGAACGCCGGACCTTCGGTTTCATGTGCCAGGCCTGGGCATGGAGCCCCACGCACAGGATCAGTTCAATGTTGGGCAACTTATTCATGACTGCCTGCCGCCAGGCGGGCGCGCATTCGCGGCGGGGCGGCAGATCGGCACCCTTCGCACTCAATCCGGGAAAGCAGAAGCCCATCGCGGCGATGGCGACATGGCGTTCATCGTAGAACTGTTCCGGAGTCACGCCGAGCCAGTGGCGCAGCCGCTCGCCCGACGCATCGGTGAAGGGCCGGCCCGACTGATGCACGCGGGTGCCGGGCGCCTGACCCGCGATGAGGATGCGGGCCGTGGCACTGGCCTGGATGACCGGCCGAGGCTCATGCGGAAGCGGAGTTCCAAGGGGATTATCTCGGCAAATGCGGCAAGCGCGGATATCGGCCAGCAGGGCGCCGAGAGCATTATTATCAATATTAGTTCCAATTTTACTTTGCATTCGAAGGGCCGATTAAGGTCGCAACGCTATGTTCCTGCAACTTGGAGGATGGGTTCCAGAGGAAACAGGGGTGGGGTAAATGCCCACGCAGGACAAATCATTACCGGATGACGAAAATCGGGCAGACGACCTGAGCTTGTGGGAAGCGACGGATACGGTGCCTTGGGAACGCGATCTGCTGTCGCTGTTTGTGCGCAACCAGATGCGCGTATTCATGGCAACGCCATTGCTGGCGCTGATCTTCGCGCTCGTCGGGCTGATCTACACAACACCGATCAATGCGGGCGCATGGCTGTTTTCCTGTGTCGGCTGCCAGCTCATCCAGCTCTATCTCTGCAAAACCTATCTGAGTTCCGATCGCAAGGATTTCCGCATGACCGAGTGGATCGGCATGCTGGCCGCGTCGGAATTCCTGATCGGCGCCTGCTGGTCTCTGCCCCTTTTCATTTTCTGGGCCTCCACAAGCCCGCTACAGCACATGTTCCTGATCGCATCGCTGATGGCCGTGATCGCCGTGCGGATCATGATTGCCGCCAACTTCATGCCGGTGATCATCGCGGGCACTGGCTTCATGACCTTCAACGTGGCGATCCGATGCATCCTCGAAGGCGATCCCATGTCGGTGGCGCTGGGCGCCATGTCGATTGCGCTTGAAATCTTCTTCATCCAGCTGGCGCAGCGCCTGCAGGAAATTTCTCGCGACATGCTGGTGTTCAAGGCACAGAAGGAACGCCTGATCGTGGAATTGCGCCTTGAGAAGGAGAAGGCCGTCGAGGAACGGCGCAAGGCCGAAGAGGCCAATCGCGCCAAATCGACGTTCCTGGCGACAATGAGCCACGAACTCAGGACGCCACTCAATGCCATTCTCGGATTCTCGGAGATTCTCAGCCACGAGATGTTCGGGCCGCACAAGGTCGAGGCCTACAAGAACTACGCCCATGACATTCATTCTTCGGGCCACTACCTGCTCAACCTGATCAATGACATCCTCGACCTGTCGCGCATCGAAGCGGGGCGGCAGGAGATGCAGGAAGAACCGGTGGACCTGCAGAAATCGATCGACGAAGCACTGCATGTGGTGGCACTGCGGGCCGGCCAGAAACAGCAAAGGGTTGTCGCCAACCTGGAACAAGGCCTGCCGAAGCTCCTCGTCGACAAGCGGTCGCTGCAACAGATGTGGCTGAACCTGCTCTCCAACGCGGTGAAATTCACGCCGGAAGGCGGGACAATCGAAGCCAAGGCGTGGCGGGGACCCGCCGGATCGCTGTGCATTTCGGTGAAGGACAACGGCCCCGGCATTCCATCACGCGAGTTGGAGGCTGCCATGGGCGCCTTCACGCGCGGCTCCTACGCCACCAACAAGGCCATCGACGGCGCAGGCCTCGGCCTGCCCATCGTCAAGGGATTGATCACCATTCACGACGGCGACATGAAGATACATTCGTCGCCGGGAGCGGGCACGGAAGTGGTTATCTCGTTTCCAGCAAAGCGAGTGCTCGACGGCCCCCGCGGCGAAGTCATGACGGCACCAGGCGTCAAGAGCACCAGCCAGCGCAAGCTCATCGCGCTCACGGGCTGAAGCGCTGCCGCCTATTCCTTGTTGCTGACACCGGCGCTGTCGAAGGTCGCCATGCCGTTGTGGAGGCTGGCGGCGGCTTTGACGAGCGCCGCAGCCAAGGCAGCGCCCGAGGCTTCGCCAAGGCGCATTTCGAGATCGAGCAAGGGCACCATGCCCAGCTTCGCCAGCAGCTTGCGGTGGGCGGGCTCGGCCGAGCAGTGTCCCGCCTGGCAATGATCGAGGCCATCGGGGCGAATGGCATGGACGATGGCGGCAGCAGCGCTGGCCACGTAACCATCGATGATGACGGGGATGCGCTCCTGCCTCGCAGCCAGAATGGCGCCCATCATCGCGGCAAGCTCACGGCCGCCCAGGCGGCGAAGAACTTCCATTGGATCGGCCAGGTGCGGCTTGTGGAGGCTGACGGCGCGGCGCACCGCATCGGCCTTGCGCTTCAGGCCTTCGGCATCGACGCCGGTGCCCGGACCCACCCAGTCTTCGGCCTCGCCACCATAAAGCCCATGGCAGATAGCGGCGGCGATGGTGGTATTGCCGATTCCCATTTCACCAATGCAAAGGAGATCGGCGCCACCGGCAATGGCCTCCATGCCATAGGCAATTGTGGCGGCGCATTCAGCCTCCTCGAGTGCCGGGGCCTGGGTAATGTCGCGGGTCGGTTTGTCCAGCGCCAGTTCGAAAACCCTGAGGCCCAGATCGAAGGTCTTGCAGATCTGGTTGATCGCCGCTCCACCTGCCTGAAAATTGGCGACCATCTGGGCCGTCACGGCCTGAGGATAGGCGGCGACGCCCTGCTCCACAACGCCGTGGTTTCCGGCAAAGACCGCAACGATGGTGCGATCGGCTTTGGGTGACGGATTTCCCTGCCAGGCGGCCAGCCATTCGGCGATCCGTTCCATACGCCCCAAGGCTCCCGGCGGCTTGGTCAGCAGCGCATCGCGCTTGCGGACGGCGGCAACCGCGGCTGCGTCGGGACCTGGCATTTCGGCGATCAGGCGGCGAATATCGTCGAATGGCAGGCCAGAGTTGGTGGCAGACATGATTTCCCTCGGCTAGAACGAGGGGCAGTTCTAGCGGCACAGGCAATGCGAGCGAAGCGCCATGGGCGACATTTCGGGGGATAAGCGAGACGCCATGAACCGGTGGATCAGCGTGCTGGCCACGAGCGCCGGTTTCCTGACGCGGCTGCCAGTTGGCAGAGACATGGCCCTGCTCAGGCTTCCTGAGGCGATGGCCGGCTTTCCGCTTATCGGCGCGCTGATCGGCATGGCGACCGGGCTGGTGCTGTGGATTTTTTCAATGGCGGGCTTTCCTTCGCTCATCGCCGCAGGCTTAGCCATTGCAGTAACTGTGCTGATCACGGGCGGCCTGCATGAAGATGGACTGGCCGATGTGGCCGACGGGTTTGGAGGCGGCAACGACCCGACGCGCAAGCTGGAGATCATGCGGGACAGCCGCATTGGCACCTACGGCGTTATCGCGCTTGTGCTGGCCCTGCTGATCAGAGCTTCGGCGCTGGCGGAAATAGCACCGCTCGGTCTCGTGGCCGTGCTGTGCATGCTGGCCGGGTGCGGGGCATTCAGCCGGGCGCTGATGGTGTGGCTGCTGCATGCAACGCCCGCGGCGCGGAGCGACGGGCTTGGCGCATCTGCCAGCGGCCCGGATGCAAGTGTGATCGGCATGGCCATTGGCCTTGGCAGTGTGCTTGCGCTGACCGGGCTGTGGATCGGCGCCGGGTTCGTGGCGGCAGTAATCGCG
Source organism: Hyphomicrobiales bacterium (assembly GCA_031373255.1). Lineage (GTDB taxonomy): Bacteria > Pseudomonadota > Alphaproteobacteria > Rhizobiales > Aestuariivirgaceae > JANMMJ01. Next base: position 39,084 of record JANMMJ010000148.1, on the reverse strand, counting down.
ATCGCGGCAGCAGCGGCCCTGTCATTAGGGGTCAGGATCCTGAGCCTGCGGCAGATCGGGGGACAGACGGGGGATGTGTGCGGTGCTGTGCAAATGATCGGCGAGACAGCGATGCTCGCCATTGCCGCGGCAAGCCTTTCTTAACCTTACCCAAAGATTTCCAGCGGCGTTCATACCTGCTTACACCCAATCGGCGAACATGGTGATGGAAGTGCCAATTTCGAGGAACGGGACATGCGGGAACGGACAGCGTGGGGTCTTGCGGCCATGTGCGGTTTGCTGGCGCTCACCCTTGCCAGCGCTTCCGTGGCGCGGCGCTCGCCTGTGCTCTATTCGCTGCTGCCGGTGACGGAAGTCAAACCCGACGCGCGCGGCCACTTCGTGGCCGATGCCGAAATCAACAACGCAACGGTGAAGGTCATCGTCGATACCGGAGCGACCGCTGTTGCGCTTTCCTTCCAAGATGCGGGCGATGCCGGATTGCGGCCGAATTCGCTCACCTACGACGTGCCGGTGAACACGGCTAACGGGCTGGTGAAAGCAGCTAAAGTCACGTTGCGGCGCGTCGAGGTCGATGGCGTGGAAGTGCGCGACGTGGATGGACTGGTGCTGCCGGACGGCGTCATGTCGGGTACGCTGCTGGGCATGAGCTACCTGTCGCGGCTCAGGGAGTTTCGCGTCAAGGATGGCGTTCTCCACCTTGAAGACTGACGCATTTCTGCCGTTTGTTGACGTTCCCGGGCTGTTTGCCGGATGCCGCGCGCCTATCTTAACACCATGAACGCGTTTACGCCGCTGGAAATCGAGACGCCCTGCATCAAGGTGTGCGTCGTCGATCCCGAAACCGGGTTCTGCATCGGCTGCGGGCGGACGCGCATGGAGATCGCCGGATGGCTCGGCTATTCGACGCATGAGCGGCGCGGCATCATCGCGGGCTTGCCCGACCGGGTGGAGACGCTGACACTCCGCAAGCGCCGCAGGGGCGGACGGCGGGCCCGGCTCGGCGGCGAAGACTCGTAAAATTTGAGTCTTTCTTTCAAGAGAAAATCCGAGGCTTTCCGATAGGACTGTTCCCATAAGAAAAAATACAGGGGACGTCTCATGCTGGCCATTCCGCGCTCGGACCTGGTTCCGAATACGCCCGACTATGAACGCTATCCGCTGGTCAAGCCGACCGGCTTTCGCGAATACGACGCGCGCTGGCTCTTCGAGAAAGAGATCAATCTTTACGGCATCCATGCGCTTGGCCTGGGGCTGGGCACGCTGCTGCATGAACGGGGCATCCGGCCGCACATCGTGACGGGGCATGACTTCCGCGGCTATTCGGCTTCGATCAAGCACGCGCTGATGGCCGGCCTGATGGCTTCCGGCTGCACCATCTATGACATTGGCCTCGCACTTTCGCCGATGGCCTACTTCGCGCAGTTCGCGCTCGATGTGCCCGCCGTTGCCATGGTGACGGCGTCGCACAACGACAATGGCTGGACGGGCGTCAAGATGGGCATGGACCGGCCGCTCACTTTCGGCCCTGAGGACATGCTGGCGCTCAAGGAGATCGTTCTCGCCGGCACATGGAAAATGCGGGGCGGCGGGGCCCTGGTGCATGTCGACGATATGGGACAGCGCTATTTCGAAGAAGTGACCAAGGGGCGCAAGCTGAAGCGGAAGCTCAAGGTGATCGCGGCGTGCGGCAATGGCACGGCGGGGGCCTTCGCGCCGGCAATACTGGAAGCCATCGGCTGCGAGGTGGTGCCGCTCGATTGCGGGCTCGACCACTCGTTTCCGAATTATAATCCAAACCCGGAAGATCTCGAGATGCTGCACGCCATGGGGCGCGCGGTGAAGGAACACAAGGCGGACGTGGCGCTGGGCTTTGACGGCGACGGCGACCGCTGCGGCGTTGTCGACAATGAGGGCAATGAAATCTTTGCCGACAAGGTCGGCGTGATGCTGGCGCGGGATATCTCGACGCTTCATCCGGGTGCTACATTCGTCGTCGATGTGAAATCGACCGGCCTTTACCTCACCGACCCGGTGCTGATCCGCAACGGCGCCAAGACCGACTACTGGAAAACCGGACATTCCTACATGAAGCGCCGGACCAACGAGATCGGCGCGATGGTGGGCTTCGAGAAATCCGGGCACTATTTCTTCCGCGCGCCCTATGGCCGCGGCTACGATGACGGACTGGTTTCGGCCATCGCCATCTGCGAGATGCTGGACCGGGCCGAAGGCAAGACCATGGCGGATCTCTACCGCGACCTGCCCAAGACCTGGGGCACGCCGACGATGTCGCCGCATTGCGCCGATGAAGCGAAGTATGGCGTGGTGGAGCGCGTGACGGCGCATTATCAAAAGCTGGAAGCGGAAGGCGGCACTGTCGCCGGACAGAAAATCAGGCAGACGGTGACGGTGAACGGCATCCGCATGACGCTGGAAGACGGCACATGGGGCCTGGTGCGGGCTTCCTCCAACAAGCCGGAACTCGTGGTGGTGTGCGAGAGCCCCGCTTCGGACCAGATGATGCGGGCGATGTTCAAAGACATCGACACGCATCTTTCGACCTATCCGGCGGTGGGCGAATACAACCAGAAAATCTGATCTCCCGCTTGCAGACCGTACTCGCGTTTCAGGACGTATCGAACTTCGCCGCTTCAAAAGCGAGCCAGTGACATTCGGCGAGTACATCATCGACCGGATGACTGGAGACCTTCTGGCGGCCGGGCGGTGGACCGGGCCGCAGCGGTGAAATGAATTTAGGGCCCGGCAGTTTCTCCCGCCTTGCCCGCCAGCGGACGAGACGCCGGGCCTGGCGCGGCAAATCCTCGAGCGCGCCCTTGAGGGCTTCAAGCCTCGCCAGGAGGTGTGCTGCCTCAATGCCGTCATCGGGCAGAGGTGCCGGACCAGCTACCGGCGCTGGCGCCCGCCAGAGCGCTGCCACGCGAGGATCTTCCGTGAAGATGTGGATGCGGGGAAAACTGCGCGTGACGGTTCCGCCATGCGAGGGCTCGAAGCGTTTCCGCGGATCGACGAGTTCAAAGGAATGACGCTGGCGCCCGCCCTTGCCGCCAAGACCCGCCGGCAGGGGACGCGCGGGCCGGAGTTTCACCACGAGGTCCCGCGCCATGATGACGACAAGGCGGCGCGTGGCGGATTCGGCTGGCCGGAGCAGGCGCAGCACGGCGGTGTGAAGACCCCGGGGAATGCGCGCCAGAGTGGCACCCCCTGCAACCCCCAGCATGGCGAAGAGGGCAGCGACAATCAGTTTGAGCGCTTCCCTGTTGCGTTCGATGGCTCTGGCCCAATCCATAAGGGTTTCCTCAAACATCTGGAACGAAATAGGAACATTATATTCATAGGAATATTCTGTCAAGGGCCCTTCGTTTCTGTCTGCTCCTTGCGACGAAGGCATTGAAGCGGGCGCGGGTGCCGGGTTTTTCGACGAGGAGTGTCACAGCAATTCCGTGTCACCGTAACCTCAGAATGTCACCTTAATTTCCGGGGCATTACCGCACCCCCAGATACGACAATGCTGGAAGGTCATCGAATTGTCTGGTTTAGCCCATTGGAAAGATGAGACTGGGCGCCGCCAGATACAAAATCTCGAAATTCATGACGTACTACCAGACAATGTTGTGAATTTTATGAGACTGTTGACTCTTACTGCGCTCGTTGCTAACGATACGATTAAATGAATTTCAGAGAATTTGCGAGTCATGGTTACCAAGGCCGAAAAGCGAGATAATTTTGTAAGGTTGGCCGAGGGACGGACGCAGGCCGCGCTGGACAGCATTCGCAAGCTGGGTAACCTCGCAAATGTACGCGCCTATGAATATAAGTCTGATGATATCAGAAAAATCATTAAAGCGCTAAGGGATGCGACCAATGAAATCGAGAAAAAATTTGATTCGTCTTCTGGGGCGCGTGAAAGCACGTTCAAGCTTTAGAGCGGCTGTGCAAAATGAAATCTGAACCCCTGACAATTGAAGACAAACGATTTCTTATCAACCGCCTCATAAAGCAGGCTCCCACAGATACCCTTGTTCGCGAGTTTTTTAAGAACGCTGACGAAAACGCTGCACTGGCCCCTGTAAATAACCGAAAGATACTCATCAAGCCCGTGGACATTGAAGGGGTTCGCAAATTGTCATTCTGGAACACTGGGATTGGCATGGATGACACGGAGCTCAAGAAGGCCACCAATCTTTCCTCGTCGATCAACAAGAGATTGGCGCTTGATGAAAATTTCGGGATCGGCGCAAAAGTATCTGGTCTGACAGTTTCGCCCGAAGGCATTCGTTATCGCTCATGCAAGAATGGTGTTGTGAACGAAGTCACAATTGGTTTTGATCGCGAAGAAGAAGAATACGTCCGATTTCCTGTTCAACTGCCGGATGGCACATTTGAAACAGTGTGTGATGTCACAGAAGCAGCAATAAAAGATGGGCATAGTAGTGAGTATGATTGGACCGAGGTTGTTCTTCTTGGTGAATCGCCGGATCATGACACCGTCGCCGAGCCTCTTGGCAAAGGGCGGGTTGTAGACCGGAGCTATATCGCCACCACAATTTTCAAGCGGTTTGCCGCGTTTTCGCCGAACGTCGAAGTCAGCATCGATGTGTCAATGACCAAGGGCGGTGGCAGGAATGAAACAGGTAAAACCAGGAAGCTCAAAACCCTTGAACAAATCCTCAACAATCTTCCCAATCATGTGCGCGTGACATGCCCGGAAGGTCGTATTAAAATTCATTATGTCCACGACCCGAAAAACCAAAGTTACAGTCATTCGCTCAGCGCGGTAGCCAATCCCGCAACGGCGTCAACCACATTTTGTGCAGTGGTTCACAGGGGCGAGCGCTACGATGTCAAATCCAAGAACGCATGGTCCGCTGCGGCCCCAAATTTTGGAATCCCGTTTGGGTCGAAAGTTCTCACGATCGAGATCGAGATTCCCGATGATTTGGCGCTGCCTAACCAATACCGAGATGGTTTGACTTGGCCGGAAGATCGTTCCCCTATGGTTGCGGAACATTTTGACCACTATGTGCGCGAATTGATGCCGGGCTGGGTCAAGGAAATAATTCGGGAGCAATCGCCACAATCCGACGACAACCTCGATGATCTTCAAACGGATCTCCAGAAGCTTCTAGACGAATTTCGTGTGCCGACCGTCACCCTGAGTGCAACCCGTAGACCGCATTCCCTTCGAACGGAACACAGCGATGAAGGATCGGATACTTCGGAGCCCACAGGCCTGGACACGGACTTCGACAGCCAAGTAAATGAATTCGACAAGAGCGAAGATGAAGACCAGCGGCCAAAATCGCAGCGTGCGAAAGAAAGTAAGGTTCGGAAAGCACCGGAGGGAGCGCGTCCTTCCAAATCTTCGCAGGCACTCGAGCGTGTTCCCAAAATCGAAATACTGACGAATGTGGATGAAATCGCGGAGAAGAATCTGAAGGGACGTGCAGGTCGATATTATAAGGACGCTCAGACGCTATTCATCAATGGGCTGTATTCAGTCGTTGATCGGATGGTTGCCGATCTGGAACCTGAATTGCGCACCAGTGGTGATGCAGAGATTGTCAGAATGGCCGCATTAAAAGCCTCTCAGCGATTTATGGCATTCAGGGTCGGTAAGGCGACATGCTTCGCAATAAGCAAGCGATTATCCGATGACTGGACAAGCGACGATTTGGACTTAGCAACATCGCCGGAATCCCTATCAATGGCAGCGGATGACTATAAACAAAGTCTCAAGGCCGCCAAGCGATGGGCAACAGATAACATAAAGGCGTTGATGGTTGAGAAAGAGGACGCGGCGTGACTTCGGTGGTTTTAGTGACGGTGCAGTCATGTGCGTACAAGTGTTATGCAATTGCAGTATTGCATCTGGCCGGAGTTGGATCCCGGATAAAGGGCTATCGCCCTTTTCCGGGATGACGGCGGTTGGCGTAATTGCTTTTTGCGAGACGACGGCGGCTGCCGTTAACGTCTTTTGCCGGATGACGGCGGTTGGCGTTATCGCGTTTTATGCTGGCCCCGGATCGGCCTACGCTTTCGCGTGGCTTGTCCGGGGTGACGATGGTTGATCAGAACTGAATGGCGAGATTGGCCTGGCCTGAATAGATGTCGTTGTCCGGCATCAGGAGGCCGCTGATTTCGCCGGTCAGCGAAAGCTGGGCGTTGGGGGCGAGGTTCAGGATCATGCCCGTCTGCAGGCGGAGATCGTAGGAATCCTCGAAGCTGTATGCCGACAGGCCATCGGTCTTCACCTCGTTGACGAAGGTCCAGTCGAATTGCGCGCCAGCCCAGGGCTCCACCGACATGCCATTGTCAAAGGTGAAGGTGTGGCCGACCTGATTGCCGAAGGTGAGAATGGCGGTTTCAATTGTCTGATCCGGCGAGAAGGCGAGAAGCGAGTCAGTAAATTCGTCCTGCCATTCCTTCGACCAGGCAATGGTGGCCGAGGGTGAAATCCGCGTCTGGCCAAAATACCAATAGCCGGTGAGGCCGGCCGAGGCCTGCACGCGATCGGCATCGATATCGGCGGTGGCGCCCAAAAAATCCGAGTCGGTATCGATGCGGGTGCCAGTCAGCATGCCGCTGAACACGATGTTTTCGGTGAGGGTCATGCCGACATAGACGCCGCCGCCAAAGCCATCGGTTTTCGTGGTGGAGAGGAAATCCGGTGTATCGAGATCAGAATTTTCATATGAGGCGAGCAGGCCGATGACGACCTTGTCGGTGAGCTTGTAATCGATGCCGGTGGAAATATTGGCAAGGCGGCCATCGGTCGGGCTCGTCACATCGCCCGGGTCAATCCAGCTCAGCTTGGCATCGCCCCAGACGTTCCATTTGCGTACCGGGGTATCACCTGCCGGGACGATGCTGAACGTGCCGTCACCGGCGGGAGCTTTTTGTGCCTCTTCGGCGCTTTCAAAGGCGAAGCCTGCCGGGGCGATCAATTGGGAGAAAGGTGGAACAATGAGCCTGCGGCCGACAATGTTGCGGATGACTTCGGACTGGTAGACGAGCGTGTGCTGGTTGACGAGGGCCGCGTTGCAATTGAGCTGGCTGTTCTCGCCATAGGGATCGTTGCCGGGGCGTTGGGCGACGACATCGTCGCAATCGCCGTCATCGACAGTCTGGGCCGTGGCAAGCGATGCGCAAGCCAGGAAAAAACCAACCGCCGCCAAAACTATTCGCAATAGACGCATACAGGACCGAGCCTCTCGGAAACCGGCCTCGATTTAAAACGCAATCGCCCGGCCGGGCAAGCCCCGGCTTACTCGGCGGCGCGCAATGTTTCGGCGCGTGACGAAACCGCCACAAGGGCGCGCTCGATCACTTCAAGCCCGGCGCCCGGCTTGTGGGACTCTTCGGAAAGGATGCGGCGCCACCAGCGGCCGCCGGGCTCGCCATGGAACAGGCCCAGCATATGGCGCGTGATGTGGCTCAACCAGACGCCACGGGCGAGCTGTTCTGCAATGTATGGCTGCATCGCCATGACGGCGGCGTGTCTTGATTGGACGGGATTGGCATGGCCAAAGAACATGGAATCGACGCCGGCGAGAATCCAGGGGGTCTGGTAGGCGGCGCGGCCCAGCATGACGCCATCAAGGGCAGAAAAATGCGGCAAAGCCGATTGCAAGGTTGGCATTCCTCCATTCAGGATTATGGTCAATTCTGGGAAGGCGTGTTTGAGCCGGTGCACACGATCATAGTCCAGTGGCGGAATTTCGCGGTTCTCCTTTGGCGACAAGCCTTTCAGCCAGGCCTTCCTGGCATGCACGATCAAGGTGCGGCAACCGGCTCCGGATATGGCCCTGGCAAACGCATCCAGGCTTTCCTCCGTGTCCTGATCATCGATGCCGATGCGGCACTTGACGGTGACGGGCACGCGGACGGCGCGCCGCATGGCGGAAACGCAAGCGGCGACAAGGCCGGGCTCGGCCATGAGGCAGGCGCCAAAGCGACCCTCCTGCACACGGTCCGATGGGCAGCCGACATTGAGATTGATTTCCACATAGCCGAAATCCTCGCCCCATTTCGCCGCCTCGGCGAGAAGGGCCGGATCGCTGCCGCCAAGCTGGAGTGCTACGGGCTGCTCGCGCGGATCAAAGCCGAGAAGGCGATGCCGGTCGCCGTGGCGGATGGCCTGGGCGGTGACCATTTCGGTGTAGAGCAGCGCGCGGCCGGTCAACTGGCGATGGAAGAACCGGCAGTGCCGATCCGTCCAGTCCATCATGGGGGCGACGGCGAAGAGCTTGCCCTTCGCCGGTGGCGCTGGCGCAGCAGTGGTCATAGGGCGGGTTTAGCCGCCACTCAGCTCAATCTCAATTGGAAAACCAACTCATTTCCAGGATCGAGAGTCTGATGAATGCCGGTTCGCTGGCCGTTTGGCTTCCTCCCTGCGGCAGAAGCTCCGGTTTTAGGCCCTGCGCGGACCGCGCTCAATATATTGAAGAAACAATTCACGCTCGGTCGTAATGTCGAGTTTCTTGTAGATATGAAGGCGGTGATTTTTCACGGTGCCCGCAGTAATACCGAGTTTCCGCGCTATACCTGCGGTCGGATGGCCTGCCAATATCAGTTTAACGAGTTCACGCTCGCGGGCACTGAGTTCCGGCCAGAGATCGGCTGGAAGGAGAGTTGCATTTTGCACAAGCGGTTCACGGCCTAAAGATGAAGGTTGTGACGTCCTCATGAAATTCGAGGAGCGCGACCGCGTATCCAGGCCGTGAATGGCCGCAAAGACCGCAAATCCTGATTCAAGCCGGGAAATTTCCTTCGAAGTAAATCTGCGCTTCTTGCGGTCCAGAAAAATACCCAGGCACCAGCCCGGGCCATCGTTCAGCATGACACCCACTTCATCCGATATCACCGATTGACCGAGAAACTCGGAAATATAAATGCCCCGCCTCTGGGCCTTTGCCTGCAACCTGCCCAAGGGATAGACGCCGGGTTTTTGATGCTTCCGCCAATGGGCGTAGAACGGATCATAGACGTAGTAGGTGTCCAGATACTTGTGCACCATCAGATCCGAGAAATTCCGGTGCGAGACAAATTCCGGTCTCCGGGTAGCGGAGTACCGCACGATTGTCATGAGATCGTGGGGCACCAGCGCACCGATAAGGTCAACCAGGCGGTCGATATGGGTGTTGGAACCCACGCCCGCGATTGCACCCGCCAAGGCCTTCATGACTGCCTGACCTGTTTTCCGTTCGCCCAGCATTGCCCCACCCAATGTGCCTTTAGGCACATAGCGCCAGTTCATGCCCGGACATAGTCTCGTGTTTCAACTTTACGACAGAGAGTGCAAGCCTGTGACAAATCCCATCGTGATTGGCATCGATGCCGGCGGAACCATGACCGACACGATCCTTGTGGACGAGCATGGCCATTTCAAGATCGGCAAGGCCGCAACGACACCCAAAAATGAGGCAGAGGGGTTCCTGAGCTCGGCTGAAGACGCGGCTGATGCATGGGGAATTTCCCTGGATGAGCTGTTCAGCGGCGTGAACGTCGTGCTTTATTCCGGCACCGGCATGCTGAACACCCTGCTTTCGCGCACCGGGCGGCGGCTAGGCCTTATTACGACCAGGGGCCTGGAGGACATGATCCTGATGGGGCGCGGCCTGCAGACCTGGGCCGACTATTCCTATGCGGACCGCCTGCACGCCATTACCCACCATCATCCGGACCCGCTGGTGCCGCGAAAGCGCACGCATGGCGTAACGGAGCGCGTCGACCAGTTCGGTGACGTCATCATCCCGCTCTACGAGAAAGACGTCGTCAAAGCGGTGAAGGCGTTGATCAAGGACAAGGTCGATTCCATCTGCATCATGACGATTTTCTCGCATGTGAACCCGGTTCACGAGAAGCGCATTGCGGAGATCGCCCGGGCAGAGATCAAAAAAGCAGGCGCAGACATCACCGTCTACACCAGCCATGAGGTGCGCCCCGTCATCCGCGAGCAATCGCGCCTCAACAGCGTGTTGATCGAGGCCTATGCCACGTCGCGCGGCCGCCAGCAGCTCAAGGGCATTGAAGATATTTCAAAGAAGTATGGCTTCAAGTATGGAGTGCAAACGCTGCTCTCGTTTGGCGGCCTCACCTCGATCAACCATCCGCGCCTGCATGAAACCATGATTTCCGGTCCCATCGGCGGCATTCTGGGCGCGGTCTATGTGGGAAAGCTTATCGGCAACGACTCGCTTGTGTGTTCCGACATGGGCGGCACGAGTTTTGACATGGGGGTGATTACCCGTGGCCAGACCCGCATCGAGAACGAACCGATCATGGATCGTTTCAAGCTCAATGTGCCGACCTTGCATCTTGATACAATTGGCGCTGGCGCCGGGATGATTATCAAGGTCGATCCCCTGACCAAGAAAGTCAGCCTGGGTCCGGAAAGTGCCGGATCCGATCCCGGCCCCATTTGTTTTAACCGAGGCGGCACGGAACCGACCATCGCCGATTGCGATGCCATTCTCGGCCGTCTCAATCCCAACTACTTCCTGGGCGGCAAGGTGAAGCTTGATGTTGAAAAGGCTACCCGCATCTTCAAGGAAAAATGCGCCGATGTCCTGGGCGTTGAAATCACCGAGGCTGCTGAAGGCATGATCGACATGCTGGAGCAGGACGCCAATGCCGCACTGCGCCGCGTGATCTCCGGCCAGGGCATTCACCCGTCGCAATACACGCTCCTGTCCTATGGCGGCTCGGGGCCTCTGCATCTTGCAGGATGCAGCAAGGGCACCGGCTTCAAGGATATCATCACCTTCCAGTTTGCCGCCGCATTCTCGGCTTTTGGCTGCACGACGGCGGACTACATGCGGCGCCATTCAGTTTCAACCCAGATCGACATTCCCTCCAGCGCCGATGACAAGGCGCTGGCGGCTTACGGCAAGAAGATTTCGGCGATCTGGCATGATCTTGAACGGGCAGCGGTTGATGAAATGCTGGCCGATGGGCATGCGCGCGAAAAAATCAAGGTCGGGGCCTTCCTGATGATGCGCTACACGGGACAGTTGGAAGATGTGGAAGTCAAGGCGCCGCTCAGCGTTCTCACTTCGGCTGACGACATGCGCCGCACCATCGCGCAGTTTGAAGAGGTTTATGCCAAGATCAATCACCGGGTATCGCGGTATGGCGCGGTGGGTTTCTCAGTTACAGAACTTGGCCTTACCGCTACCGCCGACAAGGTGAAGCCCACACTGGAGAAACGCCCGCTGGGAAAATCCGATCCGGCAGCGGCGCACAAGGGCACGCGGCAAGCCTATATTGGAGGGCGGTGGCACGAAGCCAATCTCTATGAAATGGACCGCCTGCAGCCTGGCCACGAAATCAAGGGCCCGGCTATCGTCGAGCATCCCGCAACCACACTCGTGGTGCACCCCAACGATACGGTTTTTGTCGATGAGTGGACGCTCCTCCACTATCGCCACGCCTGAGGAAAAACGATCATGAACATGCACGAAAAAGTCCAGGAGTTCCTTCCCCTGCGAGACCGGCTTTTCGAATCCGAGCTGATGATGAAGGAAACCGGCTGCTATGACGGAGTGACGGAACTCACGCTGCGCAAGCAGGACCCGCTCAAATTTGAGACGCTGCATACGAAGCTGCGGGCCTCCTGCGTCTCGGCCCGCGAAATGGCGCGGCGGATTTCAGCCTCTCCGGGGGTGCGCGAAGTGGGCGAAATGGTGGTCGCCATCTATACACCGGAGGGTGACGCGATTGCCCTTTCAAACGGCATCATGGTGCATGTCCACACGATGAGCCGCTTCATCAAGTGGATGATCAAGGAAGGCTATGAAGCCAATCCCGGCATCAAGGATGGCGACGTCTTTGCCAACAACGATGCTTTCATCGGCACGGTGCAGGTGCCGGACGTGATGGATGTGATCCCGATTTTCCACGGTGACGAGCTCGTTGGCTGGGCCGGCGCGGTCTGCCATGAGCTGGAATCGGGCGGGATTACGCCTGGCGGCGACGTCTGCCTGGCGCAAGAGCGTTTCACCGAGGGGCTTTTCGTCTGCGCCGAAAAAATTGGCGAGAACGACGAAATCCGGCGGGATTATGTGATCCGCTGCGAGCGCAACCTGCGCATGCCGATCTACTGGGTGCTGGACGAGAAAGCCAAGGTCGCGTCCTGCATCGACATGCGCGAAAGCGTGCGTGCCATCATCGCCGAAACCGGCATTGAATATTGGCGCCGCGTGATGAAGGAATTCATCGAGGAAGGCCGCCGTGGCCAGCTGCTGCGCACCCAGCAGCTCACGGTTCCGGGCATCTACCGCGGCCACACTTTCTATGGCCATGTGACCGAGGGCAAGCCCGGTTTCCAGCCGCTGGGCCCATCCAACTGGCTCTACAACATTCCCATCGAGATGGAGATCACCACCGCCGGCAAGATCATCATGGATTTCGAGGGCACCCAGCCCTGGGGTTATCACTCCATGAACTGCACGCCTGCCGGCATGGACGGCGGCATGTTTGTCACCCTCACCCAGCATATGAATTTCGAGGGTCTGGTGAACGATGGCGCGTGGATGGCAACGGAATTGAAGCTGCCGCATGGCACCTGGACGAACCCCGACAATGAAATGGTGGCAACCGCAACCTCCTGGGCCCTGTTGCTTCCGGCCTATGGCGTGTTCCAGCGGCTTCTGTCGCGGGGCTTCCTCGCCCGCGGCTTCGTCGAAGAAGTCTTCGTGGGCCAGGTGAACAGCCCGATGATCGAAATGGGGGGGACCAGCCAATACGGCACGCCGTTCGGCATGGCGCATTTCGAATGCGCGGCGGCGGGCTCCGGCGCCCTTGCCATCAAGGATGGGCTCGATACGGCCTATGTGGGCTGGAACCCGGAATCCGATATGGGTAATATCGAAATCTGGGAACAGAACATGCCGATGCTCTATCTCGGCCGCTCCATTCTGCCCAATTCGGGCGGGGCCGGAAAATATCGCGGCGGCTGTTCCTTCATCTCAACCTGGCTGATCAACAAGACCAATCATTTGCGGTTGGTGACATCCGAACATTCGTCCCGGGTATTCGACAATGCAGGCATGTGCGGCGGTTATCCGGCCCCTACCTGCCAAATGCACCGCGCAGTCCGCAACACGAATATCAAGGACCTGATCAAAAAACAGAAGCCCCTGCCCCATGGCACCGGCATCGATCCCGATCATTCCGATCTGGAAAAGCTGGTGCGCGGCGTGCACGAAACGTCAGAGGGGCCTTACATCACGGCCCCCCACAAATCCGGTGACATTTTCACCCATGCCTATAATGGCGGCGGCGGTTTCGGTGACGTTCTGGAGCGTGATCCCATCAAGACCGCCTACGATGTGGAAAATGGTTTCCTCACGGCGCAAGCCGTCCGCCAGGTTTTTGGCATTGTGCTGGTGGAGGACCGAAGTGGAACCTTGCAGGCCGATCTTGCGGCTACCGTGAAATTGCGAAAATCGATGCGGGCCAAACGCCTGAAAAAATCTGTTCCAGTTTCGCAATGGATGAAAAACGAACGCAAGCGCGTGAGCGCTGGCCGCTTTATCATCGAAGTCACCCGCATGTATGCCAGCGCCATGAAGCTTTCCAAGCGCTTCACGAAAGACTTCAATTCCTTCTGGGGCCTGAAGCCGACCTTTACTTACAAGGTTGAGGACTAAGCCATGAGTTCATACAGCAAGGAAGTCATCCACGACCTCGCCGCCGGCACACTGCCGTGGCCACAGACCAAGCGCATCATGAGCGCATACAAGGACGAGGACCGGTTTTTCAAGATCATCAGTGTCTATCAAGACCGCGTGAGCTGGAAGGAACGCATTTTGTTGCCAGTTGGCGATCATCTTTTCATCGTGCAGGGCAAAAAATCCCGCGTCACCAAATGCGAATGCGGACATGAATTTGGACACTACAAGAAAAACTGGAAGCTTGAGGCCAACATCAACGTCCGCAATACAAAAAAAGCACTTCGCGAACTTTATCCCAACAATGACATCCCCAACCCCGAGTGGATGGAAATCCGCGAGTTTCTCTGCCCAACCTGCGGCACCTTGCATGAAGTCGAGGCCTGCGCCCCGGGCTACCCTATCGTTCATGACTTCGAACCGGACCTCGAGGCATTCTATCGTGACTGGCTGAAGCAGCCACTTCCCAGGGAGTAACCTAATATGAGCAAGCCGCGTCCCAATATCGTTCTCCTGATGGTCGACCAGCTTGCGGCATCGGCACTTGCTGCCTACGGCCATCCGCTGGTGAAAACGCCGCATATCGATTCCATCGCGGAACGCGGCGCGGTGTTTGACAATTTCTATTCGAACTTCCCGCTTTGCGCGCCGGCACGCCTGGCGCTGATGACCGGGAAATTGTGCTCCAACATCCAGGCCTGGGACAATGCGGCGCAAATCCCGGCAGATATTCCGACATTCGCCCATTACCTCCGCCTGCTTGGCTACCGCACCTGCCTTTCCGGCAAGATGCATTTCATCGGGCCTGACCAGTTGCATGGCTTTGAAGAGCGCGTGACGACAGACATCTGCCCCTCCGACTTCAACTGGACCGCCGACTGGGACGATCCATGGCGCACCATGGACTGGTTCCATGACATGAAGAATGTCAGCAATGCCGGAATTGCCGAGCGCTCATTGCAGCAAGACTATGATGAAGAAGTGGCCCACAACGCGACGCGCAAGATATTTGACTGGGCCCGGGAGCCTGACAAGCGGCCTTTCCTGCTGGTGGCGTCATTCACTCATCCGCATGACCCTTACGTTACGCCGCGCCGTTTCTGGGATTTGTACAGCCACGACGAGATCAACATGCCGCGGGTGCCGTTCATTCCGCCTGACAAGCGCGATCCGCACAGCCGCAGGCTTTGGGAACAGTATGACCGGGGCGAATTCGGCGTGGGCGATGAGCACGTGCGCAATGCCCGCCATGCCTATTACGGCAGCATCTCCTATGTTGATGAGCGCATCGGCGAAGTGCTTGAGGCTCTCAAGCGCGCCAAGCTCATGGACAATACAATTGTAATTTTCTGCGCCGACCATGGCGACATGCTGGGCGAGCGCGGGCTTTGGTACAAGATGAGCTTCTATGACTGGTCGTCGCGCGTTCCGCTGATCATGGCCGGCCCA
Organism: Hyphomicrobiales bacterium; assembly: GCA_031373255.1. GTDB lineage: Bacteria > Pseudomonadota > Alphaproteobacteria > Rhizobiales > Aestuariivirgaceae > JANMMJ01. Next base: position 23,938 of record JANMMJ010000148.1, on the reverse strand, counting down.
GGCGTTCCGGAAGGCCAGCGCATCAAGGCCAATTGCAGCCTTGTCGATATCCTGCCAACGCTTGTCGATCTGGCGATCACAGATGAGTGGGAGGGTTATCCCGAACCGCCGGATGGCGAAAGCCTGCTCCCGCTTCTGAAGCAAGACAGCGACAGCCGCATTGCGGTGAGCGAGTTGATGTCGGAGGGCGTTGCCGCCCCTTACGTCCTGCTGCGCAAGGGCAAGTATAAGCTCACCTATGTTGAGCACGATCCACCACAGCTCTTCGACATGGAGGCGGACCGTGACGAACTGCATGATCTCGCCGTCAGCCCCGCCCATGCGGATGTTCTCAAGGACATGCTGGCGGAGGTTGCGCGGCGCTGGGACATGCCGCGCCTCAAGAAGGAAATCATCACCAGCCAGCGCCGCCGCCGTCTTGTCTACAAGGCGCTCACCACCGGAAAAATCACGCCATGGGACTACCAGCCCTGGCAGGACGCATCGTTGCAATACTATCGTGGAACAAGATCCTATCACGAAGCCGAGGCGCGAGACATCCTGAAGCCATGACACAGAAGCTCAAAGGGCGTGCAGCGCTCATAACTGGAGGCCTCACGGGCCAGGGTTTTGCCATCGCGCAGGCGCTCGCGGCCAAAGGCGCCAACGTGGCAGTTGGCTCCTTTATCGGAGCATCCAAAGGGCGTAGCGGAGACGCGGCCGCCTATCCGGAACGGGAAGAGGCTGAATCCGTCAAGCGCAAACTGGCCGAATCCAGCACAGAGGTCCATGCGGGCCACCTTGACGTTCGCGACACAGCGGCCATAAAGTCCTTCATTGACAATGCCGAAGCCATCTGCGGAAGCTTCGATATTCTGGTGAACGCCGCAGGCACCACCGCCGAGCAACCGGTTTGCGGCCATACGGACGAGCTCTGGCTCAAAATCATCGACACCAACCTGAATGGCGCTTTCCGTATGACGCGCGCGTTGCTCCCGGGCATGATCGCGCGAAAATGGGGCCGCGTGATAAACATAGGCTCCACCGCGGCCTCCGTTGGCTGGAAAGACAATCCCGCATATTGCGCATCCAAATCCGGTTTGCTTGGACTTACGCGGTGCGTTGCCCTTGAGGGTGCGGCGCATGGCGTTTCCTGCGTGATGATCAGCCCGACCTGGGTTGAAACCGAATTGATGCACCGCAACCTGGCGCAAGTCGTGGCTAATGAAGGCAGCGGGAAAACTGTTTCCCAGGCCATGGCGGAGATCGCCGAACAGAATCCGCAGAAACGCATCATTCAGCCCAGTGAGATTGCCGCGCTCACCGCTTTTCTGTGCAGTCAGGACGCTGGCGGAATAACCGCCGAGGAGATCAAGATTACCGGAGGAGCCCTGTGGTAGTGGCTTTCAAGTGGCGCGGGAACTCACCATCCTCATCAAGCGCAGGGTAAACCCGGCATGATTGTCAGTGACAATCATCGCTGCGCGGGTCGAAGACTGCTACAGGGCACCACGCCGCGCCCGCTGACGGCTCCCGCGTTCCGCCAGTCCTGCGGACCTCAACCTGCCCCACCGGGCATACACTGCCCACAGACTCTATATGCCTTCATTCGATTACTTTGGCAGAATTTGGAGCATTGCTTCAGCGGCGGTGGGTGCCCGCTCTTTGGCGCCGTTGATGAAATAGATGAATACATCGCGCGAGTTGCGTGGTTTGGCTCGTGGCGCAAGAAGTGAGAATTGTTCTGGCTCTTCACCCTTTTCCCATGAGAGCGCCAATGCTGCCCAATTGTGCAAATCAGCCAGACCGTAGCCAGTTTCGAACTCGGCCTTGGCATCCTGTAAGCGCAGATATAAAAAATCCGATGTGAGATCGGCTATCAGCGGATATTCCGGCTTGTCGGCAAAGACTACCGCAACATTGGCCTTGCGAGCCTGGAGGATGAAATCCTCCACCTGAAAACTCTCGTGCCGCACCTCCAAAGCATGGCGCAGAGCAATGTTGTCAATGGTCTTTGGCAGCAATGCAAGAAAGGCTTCGATGTCTTCCGCAACATATTTCTTGAAAGGCGGCAGTTGCCAGAGGATGGGGCCAAGCTTCGACTTGAGCTCACTCACGCCGCTTTCAAGGAATTTGGCGATAGATGGCCCTGCCTCGCCAAGAACACGGCGATTGACCGCGAAACGCGGGGCTTTCAATGAAAAGACGAAATCATCCGGCGTCTCATCGAACCATTTTCGAAAAGTCTTTGGAGTGAAAGTACTATAGAATGTCCCATTGACTTCAATGGACGTCACGCGCCGGCTGGCATGAAACAGTTCCTTTGTTTTAGGCAATTTCTCGGGAAAGAACGTGCCGCGCCAAGGCTCATAAGTCCATCCGCCAATACCGACTCTGATCATCTGCTGTTCCTGTCTTTTAGTGGAAGTCCCGTGACTTCGGCACGGTACGCACATTGCGGGGGTGCTTGTGCAATCTCGAAGCCTGGGCCTGCCAGAATGGTGCATCCTGCCCGTCTTCAGAGAGTCTGTTCAATTCACCTGAACGATCATAAATGCGCTCCGCCACAAGATGAACCACGTCATCTTCGCTCCGCTGTACCTTCCCCTCCACGACCATCAATCGTGCACCCATGATTTCGCGGCGGAACACTGATACCAGTTTCGGCCAAACCACAACATTGGCAACCCCAGCCTCATCGCTGAGTGTCACAAAGACGACGCCGGCATCGCCCGGCATCTGACGTATGAGAACGATACCCGCACATGCAGCGCGCATACCATCCTTCGCCGCGTTGATTTCGGCACAGCTCAAAATGCCTTCCTCGCGGAAAAAATCGCGCAGGAAAGACATCAGATGCGCCTTCAGAGAAAGCCGCAGCATCTGATAATCAGCAACGACATGTTCACTCAAAGGCATCGCAGGCAAGGGGGCAATCTCTTCGTCCGGCTGCTCCTCGGTATAAAACGCGGCAAAGAGCGGCAAATCCTCATCGTCCGGCAAACGGCGCACGGCCCAGAGGATTTCGCGCCTGTCCTTGTCGATGGATTGGAAACTGTCAGCTTCCGCCAGAATGATAAGGGCGCGCTTGGGCAGTTTGGCTTTCCTCGCCAAATCTGCCACCGTACTGAAGCGATTGCCCCGGGCATGCACGAGCACATTGGCCCAATCCTCGCGGAAGCCATCTATTTGGCGGAAACCCAAGCGGAGGGCCAAACTACCATTCAGATTTTCTTCAAGCTTGTTGTCCCAAACGCTGAAATTCACATCAACTTGCCACACCTCAACACCATGTTCGCGCGCATCACGGACAATTTCGGCAGGCGCGTAAAATCCCATGGGCTGAGAGTTGAGCAACGCGCAGGCAAAAGCTGCCGGATGTTTATTTTTAATATAGGCTGAGATGTAAACAAGATGCGCAAAACTTGCCGCGTGGCTTTCGGGAAAGCCGTATGACCCGAAACCTTCAATCTGCTTGAAGCAACGGGCCGCAAAATCTGGTTCATAGCCACGCTTCACCATGCGGCCAACGAACATGTCCTTGAAACTATCGATAGTGCCTACATTACGGAAGGTAGCCATGGCACGGCGCAGACCATTAGCTTCTTCCGACGTGAACTGCGCCGCTACGATAGCCAATTTCATGGCCTGTTCCTGAAAAAGCGGAACGCCATAGGTCTTACCTAAGACACCAACTAGCTCATTTTGATCACCTTCTTTGGGATAGGGGTATTCAATGGGTTTTGGATTTTTGGATTCTTTCTGTTCTTTCCTTCTCTTCAGATACGGATGCACCATGTCTCCCTGAATTGGGCCAGGACGCACAATGGCGACTTCGACCACGAGATCATAGAAACAGTCAGGTTTTAGGCGCGGCAACATGCTCATTTGCGCACGGCTTTCCACCTGAAACACGCCTATGGCATCGGCCCTCTGCAGCATCTCATAGACTTCCGGCCGCTCGCGCGGCACCTTGTCCAGATCAAGATCCCCATTTTCGTATACGTGTATGAGGTCAAAAGCCTTGCGGATGCAGGTGAGCATGCCCAGTGCCAGCACATCCACCTTCATCATGCGCAAAGTGTCGAGATCATTTTTGTCCCATTCGATGAAGAAACGATCTTCCATCGTGGCCGGCCCGATGGGCACGGTTTCATCCAACCTGTCCTGTGTCAGCACAAAGCCCCCCACATGCTGCAAAAGATGGCGCGGAAAACCGATCAACTCATTGGCAAAGAGAATAGCCTGCGCGATCAGCCTGTTTTGCGGGTCCAATGCACCCTGGCGGACTTCACGTTCCCTTAGGCCACTGCCCCAACTGCCCCACACGCTATTGGCCATGCGTGATGTGACATCTTCCGTCAGGCCGAAGACCTTGCCCACATCGCGAATAGCACTGCGCGGACGGTAGCAGATGACGGTTGCCGTCAGGGCCGCACGGTGACGGCCATAACGTCTATAGATGTATTGAATAACCTCTTCGCGCCGCTCATGCTCGAAATCGACATCAATGTCGGGCGGCTCCTTACGCTCCTCGCTGATGAAGCGTTCAAAAAGCAGTTCGATGGCCATGGGATCGACCGCAGTAATGCCCAGTACATAGCAAACGGCGGAGTTGGCGGCCGAACCACGGCCCTGGCAGAGAATCTTCTCCCCGCGTGCAAAGCGCACGATGTCATGCACAGTAAGGAAATAGGGAGCGATCTCCATCTTAGCAATGAGCGCCAGTTCCTTCTTGATGCTCAAGCGCACCTTGTCAGACACTGCGGCTCCGTATTTTTGCTGCAAGCCATGCTGTACCAGGTCTTCCAAATGCCCTTGAGGTGTTTTTCCCTTGGGAACCGGCTCATCGGGATAGTTGTAGCTGATCTGGTCCAATGAAAACCCGATCATGCCAGAGAAACGAATGGTTTCCACCACGGCTTCTGGAGCTTCGCAGAAGAGCGTTTGCATTTCCTCGATCGATTTCAGATGCCGCTCGGCATTGATTTCAAGACGTCTGCCAGCTGTATCAAGCGTTGCATGTTCGCGGATACAGGTTACAACATCCTGCAACATGCGCCGCTCCGGGATATGATAACGAACATCATTCGTGGCAAGAAGCGGGATGCCATTCTGTTGCGCAATTTTTTTCCAGTGACGCAAGTTGCGGAGATCATCTCCCAAAAAAGGCATCGAAAGCCCAAGCCATACACGCGACGGAGCTACAGCGCAGAGGCGTGAGAGGATTTCATTCACCGGTTTCGGTGACGGGGATGCATCGGATATTGCTTCGACGGGGCCGGTCTTTTCCGCATTTTGTTTCTGATTCCAGACTGTCTTCTTGTGCAGCTGTGGTCTCTCCTGCCGCCGGACATGTGGCGGTATCACCACCAGCAACAAGCCCTGCTGCCATTTCAGCAAGTCATCAAAGGCAAGATAACAGCCTCCCTTCGGCGCGCGCAGCTTGCCTGCACTGAGCAGGCGGCATAGCCTGCCATAAGCAGTCTTGTCTTGCGGGTAAACGAGGATATCCGGCGTACCATCAGCGAAAACCAATCTCGAGCCAACAAGCAGGCGCGGTTTTGTTTTCTTCTGTTCCTGCAGTGCAGCATAGGCACGCACCACGCCAGCCAGTGTATTACGATCGGCAATGCCGATGGCGGCATGGCCGAGTTCGGCGGCTCTTTCCACCAATTCCCTGGGGTGGGAAGCGCCGTAAAGAAAGGAGTAATTCGTGGTCACCGCCAATTCAGCATAGGCGTTCATGCAAAAACCCCATGCAAAAACCATTGTGGACTATCAGTGCTGCGATAAATCCAATAACGTCTTCCTGCTTCATCCTCGGCGCGATAATAATCTCGTGCGACTTGCGGTTTTTTCTCCCGCCACCATTCCATTGCAATGCGTTCAGGCCCTTCCCATCGTGTGATAGTACGCGGAACCTTGTGCCAGAGCAGGCGCAGTGGATCTTGCGCCACTTCGACAAGCTCCGGCCTCATGAACAGACGCAACGGCCGCCGTGGCGCTTCGTGGAGCGCACGGATGGCCTGCCATGATGTTTGCGTTTTACGTGAATCTTGCATGGATACGACAAGCCACGCGTCTTCCGGTACATGCATCTCCCGCGGGTGAAATCGTACAACACATTCCCGCCCAAACCGGGCCGCCAACCGATCAGCCAGAAAGTCAATTTCCGTCTGCGCATGCGCCTTCATATCCAGGGAGATGGATGCATGATCCATACGTTCCACGTGGGTTGCCGCAATGCGAATCAAGTCAAAGCCGAAGCCAGGATCCAAAGGATCAGATAAGGACGCTAATCTTTCATGAAACAGGCGGCCGATAATAGAGGCAGTGCGCAATGGGCCGCCTGTTTCCACCGCAATACGGCGGATGGCGCCATCGGCACGATAGAAACTTGCTTCCAAGCGGCGTGCGCCGGTCCCCTCTCGCTCCATGATCGTGCATAAGCTGGTCACAATGGACTTAAGTGCCGGGCGAATAACATCCAGCGTACTCACAGGTTCGGCAAAGCTTTGTGCCTTCCAGTAATCGGGTGACGGCTGTCGCGGCGTAATGGGCCTGCCGCCCAGCCCCAAGGCCTCATCAATTCTAGCAAGCGTTGCCGCGCCAAACCTGGAAACAATTTCGCTTCGCTTGCGGCCGGCGGCTTGACCAATAGTTTTTAACCCGGCCCGGCGGAAGGCATGGGTGATGACGGGATCAAGCTGCAAGGCCTCAATGGGCAAGGGAGAAACAGCTCTTACCTCCCCCTTTTCTTCAACGATGCAACCATCGCGATAACGCGCCAGAGCGCGGGCCGAAAGTACGGTGCCGGCGATGGCACCTTGGACTCCAAAACTCTTGGATCGAAATATATGAAGGACTTTTCCAAGAATGCTTTTTTCATCTCCGAAAAGGTAATTTGTGCCAGCAATATCCAGGAACAAGCCATCTGGCGGATCCAAAGCGACTACTGGTGTGAATCGGTCACACCAATCCGCTAGTTGAGCAAGCCAGGCGGCATCAGCCTGATGGTCCGCGAGTACCACATCAAGCTCCGATGCCATTGCGCGAGCATTGGTCAAGGGTTGACCGATATGAAGCCCAAGCTTTTCCGCCATATGATCCATCGCAGAAAGGCGCAAGACGGTTTGAATTTTTTCAACGACAACCTGCGGCGGTGCGCCAAAAGGCGGTGGTTTATGCCGCTTCAGCCGGTCGGTTGGCAGGCGTGGGAACCACAGCGCCAAAAGCCGCCTTTGTATTTTCGAAGCGCCCATTATCACAACTCCACGCAAATACCCACTGTCCAGTCCGCCCATTCCTGTTGCGGATCAGGCTCACATCAAAAGTTGGATGGCCCCAATTATGTGCTTCGGCTGCGGATGATGCCGCTTTGACCATCCAGCGTGTTTCGGCCGCACTCGTTTGCAGCACAGCGCCAAAACGCAAAAGAATGGCTGGAACAGAATTTTGAGCACTCGCCAGAACCAGCCGGCGACTGGACGTGAAATCAAGAGCTTTAGGGTTACCTGTGATTTCAATGATCACCGCGCCAAGACTGGCGCAAGTCAATGCATCGCTCGCTGCACGCAAGGCATCCTGGGCTTGGGTCACAGACAGAAACATGATGTGGGACGGATCAAGGCCAAACTCAAAAAAGCCCGTGGGACATGGCATTCCATGTTCCTGCCAAACAAATTTTTCTCCAATCCACAACACTTGCCTGTCCTGGGCAAGGCGCGCCGCAAGACCAACAGCAAAACCCGTCGCCGCTACCTCATGGCCAGCACATGCAAACACTTCATGGAATGCGTCGCGGCGTAATCCACCTTTTAAAGCGTGATCGACCGGATCGTGGTCAAGCTTGGCAAAATGTTTTGCTTTTGGCAGTGCCGGCTTCGCCAATGCGCTGCGTAGGAGTGATAATTTATGGAAATCCATGGCCAAGACTTTGTAATTGCACGTTGGGCCCGATGCGTGTGCCGGGCTGCAGGCGGCGCAGAGAATAAATTTCGCTTTCCGGAGCTTGAGCCGCTACGTTCCAATTGCCATCGTGCCGCTTTGCAAGCCGTGTGAAAGCACGCAATGATATGTAGTCATGAGCGCGGCTACCTAGTATTGATCCAAAAAATTGATCTTCGAGGCTGCCGCGCAAGCGCGATGGCTCAGGTCCAAGTCGCTCAAGCAGAATTTGGCGGATAAAACAGATATCCGCTGTTCGCTCTTTCCGAAAAAAATGAAAGGGTTTCTGCATGATATTAAAAAGGAACAAAATAAGAACATTGTCAATGACTTTGGATGCCCTTCTCGCTTGATTTTATGCAAAATGCCATATCCACTAAGTAAATTTTCCTTTTAATGCATTGATTTATTTATATAATCTATCATGGAAGCAACTGCGAACAGTTTGCTCTGCGCCACCAATGGTTCCTCTGCAGCGGCAAGATGCCGGGTATAGTTTGTGCGCCACACCCACCAGCCAATCCAGATCGGGCCTTCGCTCTTGGAAGCGCGCGGCCGGTGATCGCGATTGCAACCATTTGCGCGGCAAATTCAATAACTGATCTCTACAACACCGCCGGTTCCGACAATGCCAATGCCCAGCATCTCAAACTCCTTGCTTTTTGCTTCGTCTAGGCGGTTTCAATCTCTTTCATGAACAGGCTGAATTCCGTGTCTGAAACAGCCGCGACATTTTCCTTGGCCGGATATGCTCCGGTATCTACGTCGGCCTTGAAACTGCCGAAGGCTTTCACCCGCATGTCCTGCAAGCGGGTGTACTCCGTCGCGAAATCCGCATAGACCCTGGCGTGGCGGGGCCGGTGTTCGCGGGTGTAACCCAGCACATCCTCGGCAAACAGATACTGCGCATCGGCGTGGGGGCCGGCACCCATTCCCAGCATGATCATCGACGTGCGCCTGGTGATTTCGGCGGCGATGCGATCCGGCACGACTTCCAGTTCTGCCGCAAAGCAGCCGATGCTCTCCAGTTTCTTCACATGACGATAGACATCCATGGCCGATTTTGCCGTCTTGCCCACGGCTTTGAAACCGCCGGTCCAGGTGGCTTTCGACGGGATGAGGCCAACATGGCTGGTGACGGGAATGCCTTCCGCCGCCATGGCTGCAATGGTGGCAAAGGAGGCCGCGCAGTACATGCTGTCGCCGCCCACTTCCAGCATTTGCGCCGACTTGCGCAGATAGTCTTCCGTGGTGACGAGCGGGCCGGAGCCGATGCCCAAAAGGCCAACCTGCACAAAGCAGTTTCCTGCCGCTTCGCGCATGGCGGACGTCCAGAACGGATCAATGATCGACAGCATATCGATGCCCGCCGCCGCTGCGGCCCGCGCTTCGTCCAGTGTTTCGACATAAAGCATCGACAACTGGCGCTTGCCCTTGAGCGCGCGAATATCCGCAACAGTTGGGCGCTTGTGGTACATGGACATGATCAGAACTCCTGGGGCTTGTAGTCACTGGTTTGCGATGGCGCCACGGCTTGCAGCAGCTCCACGGATTTTTTCACGCCTTCTTCGCGAGACAACATCGCATCCTCATGTTCGATGGACAGCCAATCATCGTAACCCGCCATGCGCAAACGGTAACAAAAGTCTTTCCAGAAGGTTTGGCCGTTGCCATAGCCCAGCGTGATGTAGCTCCAGGCCCGGCCCGGAACATCCATCAGCGAACCATTCTCAAGCCGGCTGACCGTAGCACAAACTGGCTTGTTGATGAATGTGTCCTTGGCGTGGACATGCAGAATGGCGGAGCCCAACGAGTCAGTGACCATACCGATTTTCATGCTTGAAACCTCAATAGAGCTTAGGCCTGGCTGTAAGCGATACCTTCACCGGAACGCCCTGCTCCAAGGACTGCACGCCGGCCTCTGCAATCAGCGTGGCGGCATAACCGTCCCAAGCACTGGCGCCTGCTGGTTTGCCCGTCTCAATGGATTTGAGCCACGCGCTGTTCTGCAAACGATAGGCCTCGGCAAAACGAGGCCGCCAGTCCGCCGCATAGCTTGTGACGGCCTGCAAATTGAGGTGGATTTCACTTGCAATTGGCGAGCGCAGGAAGACCGAGCCCTTTTCGCCAACGAGTTCGCCCCGCACATCATAGCCATAGGCTGCATTGTTGTTTATTTCGATGTTCACCAATTGACCTGTGACGGTCTTCAACACCATGAAGACAGGTGCTCCCGGCCTGTTCGCATCGCGGAACTGCGGGCGGAAGACCGAGATTTCCTCATATTCCGTATCAAGCACAAAACGCGCGATGTCGAATTCATGCGGGGCGGAATTGGTGATGGCCATCTGGCCGGTAAAATTCGATGGGGCCGAAACATTGCGATGGAAGTTATGCATCATCAGCGGCTGACCAATTGTGCCATTGGTCAACGCCTGTTTCATTTCCACATAAGCGGGATCGAAGCGGCGCATGAAGCCGATCTGCACCAGACGCCTACCGATTTTCACCTCGGCCGCAATGACATCGAGGCACTCCTTCGATTCTTGAGAGAGGGGTTTTTCACAAAGCACCGGCTTGCCCAGCTCCACGCAAGCTCTTGTCAAAGCCGCGTGGGTATGATCCGGACTGGCGATCAAGAGGGCATCCACGTTCTTGTCGGCAATCACGGAATGTGGATCAGAACTGACATGAACAGCCGCCGTAGCATCGGCAACGGCCCTGGCGCGCGCGGGATCCGCATCGCAAATATACTGGAGGGTCACACCGGGCATCTGCTGTGTCAGTATTTTCGCGTGATCAGCGCCCATGATTCCAGCACCGATCAAGCCCACTCGTACGGTCATTTCTGATTCATCCTTGCAAAATTTTTCCCACTGAGGTGCTTCAACCGCCGATCCATCGGCTTGTTCTGCCAGAGGATTTCGGTGCAGGCCAGCGCAACAGGTGAAGGCACGCATTATCTCCTTGGCGTAAATGGGTGGGATTGCAAAATCCTGTGACTAGCCTAACTCAAGAAAATCAGCGGGCGGCGTTGGCTTCGATTTCGGCTTCAAGCCCAGCCATCGTTTCGCCACCAGCCATGAGATCGGTAATTTCTTCCCGCGTGCGTTCGCCCTTCTTGAAGTCAGCCGCAATGGCACCACGGATGAGCACCGCAAAATGATCCCCTACAGCCATCGCGTGCATCACCTGATGGGTAATGAATATCACCGCCAGCCCGCGCTTCTTGGCCTGGTTGACAATGCGGAGCACATGCGAAGCCTGCTTGACACCGAGTGCGGCGGTCGGCTCATCGAGGATCAGGACGCGCGCGCCGAAATGCACCGCGCGGGCAATCGCCAGCGACTGGCGTTCGCCTCCTGATAGCCCGCCCACCAGGCGGTCGCCATCATCAATGCGCGTGATGCCGAAGTTCTGCACGGACTTCACCGCAATCTCATTCGCCTTCTTGCGGTCAAAGATCTTGAATGGTCCCCATCCCTTCGTGGGCTCGACGCCGACGAAGAAGCTGCGTCCGATGCTCATCAGTGGAAAAGTCCCGCCGAACTGGTGCACTGTAGCTATGCCCTTTTCGCTCGCATCTCGTGGCGTGTTGAAGGCGACAGTCTGCCCGTCCATCAGCAGAGCACCGGAACTCGGCACGTATACGCCGGACATGATCTTGATCAATGTCGATTTACCCGCGCCATTATCGCCGAGAAGGCACAGCACTTCACCGGCGCGCACTTTCAGTGAAATGTCATGCAGAACGTCAATCGGTCCGAACGACTTGTTGATACCCTGGAGTTCCAGAATGGGAGCGGTCATGGTCCTGTCCTCACTTCTTCTTTGGCGCATAAGTCAGCGCCATCCTGCGGAAAGTGTTGTTCATCAAGACGGCGGCCAAGAGCAGCACGCCGATGATGAGGCTCGACCAGTTGCGGTCGAAATCCGTGTAGTAGATGCCTTGATTGACAATGGCGAAAGTGATGGTGCCGAAGAAAATACCGATGACGGAGCCAAAGCCGCCCGTCAGCAACACACCGCCCACGACAACAGCGATAATGGCATTGAAGATGAAGGACTGGCCGCCTGAAACTTGCGCCGAGTTGAAGAGAATGGCTTGGCACATGCCGACGAAGGCCGCAGAAACGGCTGAAAGCACGAACAACACGATCGTCATGCGATCTGTCGGGATACCGGCATTGCGCGCGCTCACCTTGTCCCCGCCCATGGCGAAAATCCAGTTCCCGTAGCGGGAGTAGTGCACAAAGTAGACGTAAGCGATCGTGAAGAGGATCCACCATATCACAACGACCTGAAGCTGGCCGGGCGGGAAGATGCCGCCGAAGGAAACAAAATCCCCTAACAGTGACTTGGCCGCACCTTCAACCTTGAGCGCAACATTGGTTGATTTGGTCACCAGCACGGTGAGGCCCAGCAGTATGCCTTGCACGGCGAACAGACTGCCAAGCGTAATGATCAACGAAGGCACGGCGGTGCGCACCACCATGAGGCCGTTTACGAGGCCAATCACCAATCCGAAGGCAAGCGTGGCCGCAATGCCCCACCAGATGGGTAGACCATAGTGTCCACCAATCACCGCTGTCATCATGGCGCCAGCAGGCACCATGGCGCCGACTGAAATGTCCAGCTCGCCGGCAATCATCAAAAGTCCGACAGGAATGGCAATGATGCCAAGGCTGGCGGCGACGTTGAGCCAACTTGATAGTCCAGCGATCTGAAGGAATGTGAGGCCGCCAAAGATGCCGAAGAATACCAGAACAGCAATCAGACCGAGGAAGGCCCCGGCTTCGGGACGGCGCAACAAGCCTCCGAGCGAAAGACTGTTAGTCATTTTGGTGCCCTTCCCCAGACTGGTAGCTTTTTGTCCATGAACCATTTGTTCAAAAAACCTCAAATCGTCATAACCGCGAAGACGAGGATCCAGAAATTCAGCACTCACTCATGCCTGAAGTCTGGATTCCCGCTTTCATGAGAATGAATAATTAGAGGGAGGATTCGAACCGGAAAGTGACTCCCCGGTTCGAACTTGAGTAACAACTGCAATCAACGCGCGCCCTTCTGGACGCCTACAAGTGTCGCATCAATGTTGGATGAATCAACGATGCCCGGTCCCGTCAGAACAGGGAAGGTCGGCAGCGATGTACCGAAGTCGATGGCCGATGCCAGCAGGCTGGTTGCAAGGTAGCCTTGCAAGTAAGGTTGCTGATCAATGGCGAAGGACTGTTTGCCTTCCTTGATGCGGGCAAGACCGGCTTCGTTCATATCGAACGATGCCAGCGACACCTTGCCTGTCTTGCCTGCTTGATCGATACCAATTGCAGCAGAATCTCCGTCACCAGCCGAAATGGTGATCACGCCATCAATTGAGTCGTCCTTCAGCAATTCCGCCTTGATGGCTTCCGCCACCGCGGTCGGGTTGCCAAAGCTTGTAGACGGCAATGGCAGTTGGAAGGACTTCACCCCAGCCTTTTCCATACTGTCCTTGATGCCTTTGCAGCGGGCTTCAATGTTTGCAGTGCCAGGAAGCGTATTAACGCAGAGGACATTTTTCTGCCCATGCTTGGCAAAGTATTCGCCACCAGCAAGGCCTGCCGGATACTCTTCGTTGCCGACATAGTTGATGGCACCAAGTTCGCGGGCCTTGTCGGCGCCGCCCGCATTCATCAAGATCACCTTGATGCCTGCGGTCATGGCGTCCTTAATCGCTGGATCTTCAGCTTCCGGAACCCAATTCGGAATCACCAAACCATCAACCTTCTGGCTGATGGCGGTACGGATCAACTGCACGACATCTGGAGCAAAATTGTCGTAGTTGACGAGACGCAGATAGTTTACCGAACCACCATTGGCTTCAATGGCAGGGCGGGCGTCGTCGATACCCTTTTTGATCTTGTTCCAGAACGCATCGTCGTTCGAGCCACCGATCACTGCAATATTCGCAGCCAGCGATGCTGTGGCGCTCACTGCCAAAATGGCAGCAGCAAGCATCAACTTTTTCATACTCTTCATCGTCTTCCTCCCTTTTCCGTCACCATGACGGGTCTAAAAACTTGTCATGCCTTGGTCGCGTTCAGGCGCGCGATTTTCCTGGCATAGCGCGCATCCATGCGGGCCTGCGCTTCCTTCGATCCGTCGTGCCATGTGCCGAACCACTTATCGAGCGGCACCAAACCGTCGCCGCCGTAGTTCACCTCGAAATACTTGTGGTGCAGGTAGTGCAGATAGGCATGGCTATCGAGCGCCTTGTCACCGGCCAGTTCGAGCTTGTCGAAGCCGATGTGGCCGTTGATCGCGCCATATCCCGCCATGTGCAACTGGAACAGCGCGATGAGCGGATTGGATGGCAGAACAAGATGCCACCACACCACGCCGTGATAGAGAAACGTCTCAACGGGGTGCATCGATAGCGAAGACCATGGCGACGGATTCACCGAATTGTGGTGAACGGAGTGGATCCATTTATAGAGGATCGGGATGTGTATGGTGCGGTGGATAACGAAAAAGTTCAGTTCATGGATTACCGGCGTCAGGAAGAGCAGCAAGGCAAGCCAGTAGGGATGCTCGGACCAGTTGAGCCATGACGCGTAGCCATTGGCGAAGCACCAAAGCATCAGCACTTCCACCAGCGTCCACATGGTTATGCCGGAGAGATAGGTGCGGATCACATTGTCGATGTTCTGACTCTTGAACCAGAACACATCCGAAGGCTGCTCGGAGGGGAACTTGCTGTTGAACTTAAAGCGCGTGCCCTGTTTGCGCTTGCAGTAATAGAAGAACTCGATCGAGCCATACATCAGGAAAATGCCGAGACCATTCACGGCATAGAGCCACAGCGCCCAGTCCCAACTGAGCGTTTTCATTGTTTCCCAATCGGGAAGCACGTAACGCCAGTAGAGCAGCGTCACCGCCATGTGAAACGCATTCCACGGCCAGACGTAGCCAATCAGGAATTTCACCCATGCGGTGAGGTCAAAGGGCCTGGTCCAGAAGAACGCAATCTCCGGATGGGTGTTCGGGGCCCAATCACCGCGCTTGTTGCGCGTGCCAAATTGCAGATCGTCCATGGCAATCCCTGTGTGTCAGTTCGCGATGATTGACATGATAGAATGTTTGATTCAAGATGATATGAAATAGAACATGTATTTCATATCTTTTGTATCATCACGAGCGATAAAATGAGATTAAATGATATAGAAGGCCTTTGCGATGACACGACCTACCATTCTTGATCTGGCAAATGAGGCTGGCGTTTCTGTTTCAACCGTCAACCGGGTGCTGGCCGGCGCGAGTTCCGTGAGAGATGCAACAGTCCAACAGGTCAAGGAGGCGGCCGAGCGAATAGGGTATTACGGCCTGCCCACCCTTCGCGCGCAGATCGTGTCGCGAAAGCCAAAATTCCGATTCGGCTTCTTGCTGCACCAGCCAAACCGCACCTTCTACAAGATGATTGGCGCTGCTTTGCAGGCAGCGGGGCGCGCTGTGGACGATCAGGACATCGAGGCAGATATTGTGTTTGCCGAAGACCTGGCGCCGCAATTCATCGCGAGCACACTTCTGGAACTGGGACAGACGTGCAATGCCGTGGGCGTTGTTTCAGCAGTTCATCCGCTGGTCATGCAAGCTGTCAATAGCCTGGAGCAAAGGAATGTACCGGTCTTTGCTCTGATCTCACAATTGTCAGCAACCGGCAGTGTCAACTATGTTGGACTGGACAACTGGAAAGTTGGGCGCACCTCCGCCTGGGCCTTTCACAACATCTGCAAACTACCCGGCAAAATTGGAATTCTCGTCGGCAACCATCGCTATCGCTGCCAGGAGATGAATGAGAGCGGCTTCCGCTCCTACTTCCGCGAGTTTGCTCCCGGCTTCAAACTTCTCGAACCATTGTCCACGTTTGAAACAAGTGCCGTGGCAGAAGAAATGACAGAGAAGCTCTTTCACGAGCATCCTGATCTCATCGGCCTCTACATTTCCGGTGGAGGCATCTCAGGCGCTTTGAATGCTTTGCACACCTGCGGGATGGAGGGCAAGATCACAGCTGTAGGCTATGAGTTGATGGACAACACGCGCGCCGGTTTGCTTGATGGGAGATTGACGATGGTCATAGCCCATCCACTGCAGAAGCTCGCACATGAAACCATCCACGGAATGATTCGCGCTAGCAAATCGCCTTCGGAGACAGCCCGGCAAACAATCGTGCTGCCTTTCGATATCTATACGAGAGAAAACATTTGAACTTGCTCTCAGCGTTGAAAAGCGCTTCCCACACTTGATTGCTATTTGGAAGACCCGGCCAGCAGCCCTGAGATCAGATACTTGTTCAGGAATATGACGAGCAGGCAGGGGATGGTAATGGCAATCGTTCCCGAGGCCATGATCAATCCGTAATCGACGAAATTCTTGCCGGCAAATTCCGGGATCAGCACGGTGAGCGGTTTTGTTACCTTGGGAGAGAAAATAAGGGGGATGGCATATTGTCCCCAGGCGCCAAGAAACGTCAGGATCGCGGCAGCAGCAATGCCGGGGGCTGCAATCGGCATGATGATGGCGGTCAAGATCTTGATGTGCCCGGCGCCGTCCATGCGTGCCGCCTCTTCCAGCGATATCGGCAAAGTATCGAGCAGGCCCTTCAAGAGCCAAAGGCACAGAGGCAGAAAAGCCGATACATAGATCAGTGTGACGCCCAAGTAGGCGTCCATTTGACCAAGGGCCACCATTAGCCGAAACAATGGAATGATGACGGCGTAACCCGGAATCGCCATTGTTGCGACAACCGCATAGAAGATGATTTGCCGCCCTGGAAATTCCAGCCGGGCAAAGGCATAAGCCCCCAAGAGCGACATGACCACACAGAGGATAGTCGCGGCACCCGAAGTCAAAATACTGTTGAACAGCCCTAAGCGAAACTGCCGGGCCACATCCACACCACCAAACTTTCCATCAAGAATGCCGAGCAGCCGCAAGTAATGCTCGATTGTCGGATGCAGAGGATAAAAATTGATGGGACGCGCGCTGAATTCCGCGGTCGGGGTCAGGCTGCTGGCAATAGTCCAATAGATCGGCACGAGCGACCATAACAAAAGCAGCGCGACGCCCAGCCAAACCAGTGCCGTGAAATGCCAGGTCTGGCGCGTCATCCCAGCCTCGTGTTGCGATAGACACGCAGAACATAAGCCAGCGATATGATCAGCGACACCAGCGTGACCATGAGCGACAAGGCCATGCCGTAGGAAAAATGGAATTTCTTGAAGGCTTCAAGATAGATCTGCAAAAGTATGGGCCGCGTCTCCATGCTGTTGCGGTTCAGCACAATCGCCTCATCGAAAAGGTTGAAGGCTTGTACAGTGGCGTTTGTCATGGCCACGGCAATGGCGCCTCGCGTCAATGGCAGCGTGATGGTGCGGAACATACCGAAGCGCGTGGCACCATCCATGCGTGCAGCCTCGTATAGTTCACCGGGAATACCCTGCATGGCCGCCAGCACGATAACGATGGTGAGTGGCATCATGCGCCAGACGTGCACAACGGCAATCAGCAGCATGGCGCTTGTGCTGTCGTTGAACCATACATGGTTCTCAAAATCGAAGCCAAGCTGCACCAGTATGCCGTTCAAAAGCCCAGCGCCTGGCGCGTAAATCCATTGCCAGATGACACTGCTGACGACAGCTGGAAGGGCCCACGGCAACACGACCGCCGCCAGGATCCACTGCCTGCCCACCTTGACCTGGTTGATGAGCGAAGCCGCTGCAATGCCCAAAAGAGTTTCGGCAGTGACAGCAATCAGGACAAACTTGAATGTGTTGAACCAGGATTGGCCAACCTCCCGGTCTCCGAACATCCTGATATAGTTGGAAAGGCCTACAAAGGGCGTTCCCTGTTGCAGGGGGTCGACGCGATGCAGGCTGTCCCAACCGGTGCTGGCCAAAGGGTAGAAGACCAGCCCGGTCATTGTCAGCAGAATAGGCAAAACCAGCAAAATACCCATTATGGCGTCGGCGGGCTTGCCGACGCCATAATGGTTGCGCGAGTAGCCTGCCCCAGGCTCGGCGCTCACTGTTTCTTGGCTTCAGCCACAGCCTCAGCAATTTGTTGCACGGCCTTCTCAACCGTAATCTCGCCTTTGGCCGCACTGTTAATCGAAGTGTTCACCGCAAGTGAAAATTGCGGATACCATGTGGGGGCACCAGACGGGAACAGAGCCTCAACGGTTGGGGCTTGCGCCACAAGCGCTTCGCCGCTGACCAGCTTGCCCTGCTGTTGCAACTCGGCAAGAGCAGATGTGCGTGTTGGCAAAACGCCGTTGCCATAATTGTGTATCTGATATTCCTTGGACGTCATCCACTTGATGAATTCCTTTGCCGGCCCTGGATTGGCAGAAGCCTTGGGGATGCCCAGACCTTCCAGCAAACCAAAGCTGCGGGTGGTGCCGCTGGCCGTGGCAACCGGAATGGCCGCCACCTGCCCGCCCACCACAGCCTTGGCGGGATCATTGTATTCTCCGAGGCGGCCCGGCTCGCCGCTGATCATGATGCTGGCAAGGCCCTTGGCAAACAGCGTCTCGTTGATTTCGCTATCCTTCAAAGCCGTGGACGCCGGATCAACCAGGCCTTCCTTCAACAGCATCATTTCAAATTCCATGGCTTTGTAGCCAGCTGAATCGGGCGCGGTGAAAGCCGGGTTCATATCCTTGTCAAAAAGATCGCCACCGAATGCCTTGGTCAGGAGATACCAACTGGTGGATGCTCCCTCAGTGGCCGAAAGCGGAAGACCCACGGGATATTGCGCTATGCCCTTAGCCTTGATGGCCTTCGCGGCAGCTACGAGTTCGTCAAGGGTTTTTGGCATGGCCGCAACGCCGGCATCGGCAAAATGCTTTTTGTTGACCAGCATGACGCGGAAATCATTGGTATAGGGAATGGCAAGCACGTCGCCATTCACGTTGAATATGACCGAGCCCTTGATGTCATCCAGGGTTTCCTGGCTGATGGCGTCATTCAGTGGAATGTACCATCCTGCGGCCGCGAACTGACCAGTCCACGACCAGTCAAACTCTGTTACATCGGCGGGTGCGGTGCCAGCAAGAAGCGCCGTAGACACTTTCACCGATACATCGTCCCAGCTTGCGGTTTGCAGATCGAGCTTGATGCCGGTGGCTTTCTCGAAGTCGGCTGCCATGTTGGCATCCTGGGGCGAGGGCAGCATCACGGTGATGCTCTGGCCGGCAAAAGGTTTGGCATCATCCGCCAACGCGACCATACCGGCGCCAGGCAGCAACAAGGCAGAGAGCAGCAGAACTGAACCGAATTTTGGTAGTGGCACGATGTCCTCCTTGTGATATTTGCCCCGCAAATAGGGGATTTTTGCTCGAGATTTTCACCCACTTTGAACTACAGCGAGAACGCTATCGCTGGAAATTCTGATTTTCTTGCCGGTTTCACTCTATCTTTTCTGTTTTTTGAGCGACTTTTCGATTATTTCCCTGATTCAAGATGCTGACAATGCGGAACCGTATTTTTCCGGATCAATTGCGAAAGCGGCGGCGATAATCCTTGGGCGTGCAGCCGACCTGGCGCTGGAAGGCATCATAAAAGCGGCTGAGCGAGCCATGACCGCTTTCAAAGGCCACTTCGATGATTGCCATGTCGGTGTCGGCCAATAGCTTGAGGGCGTGGTTCAACCTGCGTTGACGCAGGTATTGAGCGATCGACTGGCCCAACACCTTGTGGAATGTTGCCGTGGCATTGGTCGGGTGCAGCCCGCTGACACGGGCAATGTCCGACACTTTGATAGGCCTGGCAAATTCATGATTGATGTAATTCGTCATTTGCTGCACCCGCGCAATCACCCGCCGGTCTGCCACCAGGGCTGGATGCCGCTTGTGTTCATCGTCCAGAGCAGCATCGGCAGGGTCGGCGCGGCACTGGTCCGTGGCAAGCCTTCGGACACGCAACCGCACCTCATCGCGCAGTATTTCCTGCACCTGCTCCGCGGGACTGTCCCACTGCCGCGCCCATCTTATCACGGTCAAGCAATCCGCGTCATCCTTTGCCCCAGAGGTGAGCACGTGGCCTGCCAGAAGATCGTCGCGGAACCCGCTTGAAACAACCAACGAGAGGAAATCCGCAAAGGGAACATAAACACACACCAGTTCCGTGTCCTGCATGGCAGAGATGACCTGGTGCGGAACCGCTGCCCAGAAACAATAGATGGCGCCCTGATGCAGGGTCACCTGTTTTCCATTGACCAGATAGGTCATGCCGCCCCTGATGATCACATTGAGTTCAACATGATCGTGCCAGTGGGCCTCCGGCATCGGTTCAACCACATGGAACTCTGCCAGAAATTCATCCGGCTGGAGAAAACGGCTACCGGTCTGCCGCGGGTCGAGTTGGCGCATGTTTGTGTGTTCTATCAATATCACACGATGGGTTTGCTGGCTCCTGTTGGTACGCTTTTGCTGCGCATTGGCAAAGGCGTTTCGCTTAAAAACTGGAAACAAGCGGCATAATTCAGCAAGAAAATTCTGAATTCTAATGGCATTACGGATATCTGTTCAACGCCACGCCCCACGGGAGCTTTGAAACGCATGCCAAAAATCTGTCTGATCGGCGCTGGAAGCACTGTCTTTGCCCGCAACATCCTGAGCGATGTGCTGTCCAACCCCGAATTGTCGATGTGCGACATCGCCCTCTACGACATCGACCCCGCGCGGCTTTCAACTTCCGAGGTGATGACGCGGCGCATCTGCCGGGCTCTGGGTCTTACGGATCAGGTCAAGCTGCTGGCAACCACGGACCGCAGCGCCGCCCTGCAAGACGCCGACTTCGTCATCCTGATGATGCAAGTGGGTGGGTACAAACCCGCGACAGTCACAGATTTCGAAATCCCGAAAAAATATGGCCTCCGCCAGACTATCGCCGATACGCTGGGCATTGGCGGCATCTTCCGTGCCTTGCGCACCATACCTGTCGTTTTCGACATCGCCCGCGACATGCGCAAGTTCTGCCCAAACGCGCTGATGATGAACTATGTGAACCCCATGGCCATGATAACCTGGGCGGTGTCAGAGGCCTATCCCGACATTCGCTATGTTGGCCTGTGCCACTCCGTGCAGGAAACGTCGCAGTTTCTGGCGCGGACACTGGGCGAGGACATAGCCAGTATTGATTTTACCTGTGCCGGCCTCAATCATGTAGCCTTCTTCCTCAAATTCGAGAAGCGCCTGCCAGATGGCGCGCGGCAGGACCTCTATCCGCGGCTCAGGAAGCTGGCCAGGGATGGAAATTATCCACCAGATGACGCAGTGCGTTTTGAAGTGATGAAGCGCTTCGGGCATTTCGTAACTGAAAGTTCGATCCATTTTTCCGAATATACGCCATGGTTCATCAAGCGAGGCCGTGATGACTTGCTCGCCACATTCCGGCTTCCCCTGGACGAATACATTACGCGCTGTGAAAGGCAGGTTGCCCAATGGCACCAGCTGCGCCAGGAGCTTGAGGATGAAAGTGCGCCGATTGAGGTTTGCCGCAGCCATGAATATGCGGCCGCCATCATCCATTCCTGCGTCACGGGGAAACCCGGCCTGATCTATGGCAATGTGCGCAACAATGGACTGATCGAGAATCTACCTGCCAATGCAGCCGTGGAGATACCGTGCCACGTCGACCGCAACGGCATTCAGCCTACCCGTATTGGCCGCGTGCCAGTACAACTGGCAGCCATCATGCGCAGCAACATCAATGTACAGGAACTGGCCGTCGAAGCGGCTTTGACGGGTAATCGGGAGCACATCTATCACGCCGCCGCGATGGACCCACATACGGCAGCCGAACTGTCACTTGCCGAGATTGAGGCGCTTGTGGATGACCTCATTGCGGCCCACGGCACACTCCTGCCGGATTTCACACGGAAGTCTTCATGACGGCGTTTGATCTCGCGGGAAAGGTTGCCATTGTTACTGGCGGACATCGGGGCATTGGTCTCGGGATCGTAACGGAACTGGCACGAGCCAGGGCCATGGTGGTCATGACCGGCATTGTCGATGATGCCGGGAAACTGGCTACGGAGAAGTTGCGCTTACTCGATCTGGATGTTTGTTACCGTCACATGGACACAAGCAACGAAGCCGAAGTTACGCATGTCATCAACGACGTGGCATCGGAATTTGGCCGCATCGATATCGCGGTTGCCAATGCCGCCATTTATCCCAATACGCCTATTGCACAAATTTCTTCAGCAGAGTGGGATGCAGTTCTTGCAGTCAATCTGCGTGGTCCGTTTCTTTTGGCACGCGCTTGCCTGCCGCATTTTCAAGCCCGCCACGGTGGCCGCGTCGTCTTCCTGTCATCCATCACAGGTCCACGGGTCTCGTCACCCGGCTACGCTCATTATGCGGCTACCAAAGCGGGGGTACTCGGCTTCATGCGAACCGCGGCGCTGGAATGGGCCCCATGGAACATCACGCTCAATGCCGTCGAACCCGGTAACGTACTGACAGAGGGAGTGCTTGAGCATCAGCCTCAGAGCTTTGTTGATGCGCAGAAAGCAGCCATTCCGCTTCGCCGCCTTGGCACGCCGCAAGATGTTGCCCATGCTGTCAGATTTCTCGCATCTGACGAAGCGTCTTTCATCACTGGCCAGACCATCGTCATCGACGGGGGACAGACACTCCCCGAAATGGCAACGGCAATCCTTCAGGACGCGTGATCCATGGCTGGTGTTTCCGTTCACAACCTCAACAAATCCTATGGACCCGTCAAAGTTCTGCGCGATGTGAGCTTTGATGCTCAGGACGGCGAATTCATTGCGCTCGTTGGGCCCTCAGGTTGTGGCAAGTCTACATTGTTGCGCTCCATAGCCGGCCTTGAATCAGTCAATGGTGGAACCATCATCATTGGCGGCCGTGTGGTGAACGATCTTGACCCCAAAGAGCGCGATGCGGCCATGGTTTTCCAGAACTACGCGCTCTACCCGCACATGACTGTCCGGCAAAACATGGGCTTCTCCTTGAAGCTGCGTGGCGGCGGCGATGAAGAAATTTCATCGCGAGTGGCCGAAGCGGCGAAGATTCTGGGACTTGCGGACTATCTCGACAGGTATCCGCGGCAATTGTCAGGTGGTCAGCGGCAACGTGTGGCCATGGGGAGGGCAATCGTCAGGAAACCTTCAGTCTTCCTGTTCGATGAGCCGCTATCCAACCTTGACGCGGCCTTGCGCGTGCAGATGCGCGCGGAAATCCGCAATCTCCACAAACGGCTGGGTGTCACTTCCATCTATGTGACCCATGATCAGATTGAAGCCATGACGATGGCAGACAAGATCGTGGTCATGCAGAGCGGCAAGGTTGAGCAAGTCGGTCAGCCACTTGAGCTCTATGACTGGCCCCGCAACATTTTTGTTGCTACGTTCATTGGATCCCCCGCGATGAACATTGTTGCCGGCGAGATTCGCGATGGTCAATTTATCGCGCCGGGCGGACAGATTATTCGACTGCCCACTCGTATTACCCGGTCTTTCCTGCCCGCAACACGGCCCGTCAAACTGGGCATCAGGCCGGAGCATATCGGCATTTCCATTCAACCTGCCAAAGGATCCATACCTGCCATTGTTGAGTCCTGCGAATCCACTGGCGGCATGAGCTACTTCAACTGCAAAGTTGCAGAAATTGCTTTGAGCGCGGTCGTCCCACACCGCTTGATTGCCGATAGGGGTAGCAAAGTCGGATTGATTTTCGAACCAGAGCACGTACACCTGTTTGATGCGTTGAGTGAGCAAAATATTTTGCGATTCGGTTGACCGATGCTCTCGAAAAATGGATGCTTTACGCTCGTCGCATTGTGAAAGACTCGGCGGAGCCATCCCTATAACACTAAAACTGACTGCATTGCTGGCACCTGTTTGCGATCAACTATCACAAAGAGGTAAGTTCACATCCTTGGGAGGAAAAAGTTGATGCTGACGCTTGCTGAAAAAGCGGTGCGATTTCGTGCTCTTCATAAGG